>DASYXS010000070.1:0-8516 GCA_035934535.1 bacterium | reverse complement strand
GATCGACCCGCCGAGCGAGGCTTCGAGCACGCGGCGGTCCGCGTCACACCCGGCGCCGCCGCAGGACGCGCCTCTTTCGCCCGCGCCGCAGGCCCAGAAGCGGCCGGAAGTCCTCCGCCACACAGGAAAGAAGGCCAAGCCCGACCGCCGCGCGGGCCACCGGGAGGCGACCGGAGGTCCTGCGCCGGACAGGGCCGGTGGCGCGAAGGAGCGCGCGCCCGCCGAACCTCGGCGGCCGGCGACACCCTCCGCAGACGATCTCGAAGGGGACGACGCGGGTCCCGACCAGGTCGAATCCCGCACCGGCGTGTGCCGCTCCTATTTCGTCAACCACGACTGCTGGCGCGTGCCGGGCGCCTACTGCAACACGGCGCTGCAGGTTTGCGTCATCAGAAACTGCCCCGTCTACCATCTGCACAAGGACGCCCTCGAGCGGCGCTTCGCGAAAAAGTTCAAACACTTCTGGTAGGACGGCCCCCTGCCGGCGGACCCGCCGCCGGCCGCCGTGAAACTCGGGCGGCGGGCCGCGGTGAAATTGGCGCGGCCGCCGCCCCGGGAAGAGGGCCGGCTGCGATCGGTCACAAGGAGGATCCCCGTGGCGCACGTCGGTCTCATGATTGAAGGGCAGGAGGGTCTCACGTGGGATCGCTGGCGCCGGCTGGCCGAAGCGGTCGACCAATCCGGCTTCGAGTCGCTGTGGCGGTCCGATCACCTCTTCTCGCTCTTCGGGGTCGCCGCGCGCCCAGGGCTCGACTGCTGGCCCTCGCTGACCTACCTGGCGAGCGCGACGCGGCGGATCCGCTTCGGTCCGCTCGTCTGCCCGATCACGTTCCGGCACCCCGCGATGACGGCCCGCGAAGCCGCGGCCGTGGACGTATTGTCGGGCGGACGGCTCGAGCTTGGCCTCGGAGCGGGATGGCACGACGGCGAGCATAAGGCGTTCGGTATTCCGTATCCGGGCGTCGGCGAGCGGATCCGCCGGCTTGACGAGGGCGTTCAAGTGATTCGCGCGCTGTGGGCCGGCGGCGCGGCGCGCTTCGAGGGCAAGTACTATCGGCTCGACGGCGGCACCGCGTGGCCGAAGCCGGCGCAGCGGCGGATTCCGCTGGTCATCGGCGGCAAGGGCCCGAAAGTCCTCGAAGTGGCCGCGCGCCACGCCGACGAGTGGAACTGTGGGGGCTCGCAGACGCCGGCGGCGGTGCGCGAGCGCACCGCGACGCTCGAGGCGGCCTGCCGGAAGGTGGGGCGCGACCCGAAGACGGTCCGGCGGTCGTGGATGGGCGGAATCCTGATCGGGGAAACCGGCGCCGCGCTGGAGCGGCGCGCGCGGGCCGTTCAGGAGTACGCCGTCACTCGCGCCGCGACCCCACCGGCGGAGCTGCCGCGGGAGCTGCGTGAAGCCGGATGGCTGGTCGGGACGCCGGAGGAGATCGCGGAGCAGATGCGCGGCCTGACCGCCGAGGGCATCGGCCGGTTCAACCTGCAGTTCTTCACGCTGGACGATCTGGACGCGGTACGCCTCATCGGTGAGCAGTTGATTCCCGCCGTGGCCTCGCTCTAGAACCGTCCGAAATCGATGTCGAGCAGCTCCGCGAGGTGGTTGATCACGCGCCACGGCCGAACGCCGTGGGACTGGAGTTCGTCCGCGGTGCGGCGGTAGGCGATGAAGCGCGCGCCCGCTCCGCGGGCCGCGGCGCCGTCGATCCACGAATCCCCGATAAAGTAGGCGCCGGTCGCGCCGCCGAGGCGGCGGAGGGCCTCGACGACGCCGTCCCGGGCCGGCTTCATCGACGGAACGTCGTCGCGCGTGACGACGGTCTCCGCGGCGTGCGCCAGTCCGGCGGCTTCGAGTGCGACGGACGCGCCGGTGTGGCTGTTGTTGGTAAGGATCGCAACCCGATACCCCCGCGTCCGCAGCGTCCCGAGGACGTCGGCCGCGCCGTCGAGGGCCGCGGCGTCGCGCAACCCTTCCGTCTCATGCGCGGTGATGATCTCCCACATCCGGGGCACCATCGCCGTTCCGCGCGCGGCGTCGTGCGAGGCGGCGCAGGCCACCAACTCACCGATCGCATGACGCCGCAGCGCCTCGTCGGACTCGTCCGTCGCGCCGGTCTCGCGCAGCATCGCCCCGAGAGCCCGGCGGATCGCGGCGAAGTCGATGTGCGACCCCAGTACCGTATTGTCCATATCGAAGACGAGCGCGATTTCTCGCGGAGGAATCACAGTCCGCATTGTAGGACGGACAGCGGTGTGCCGCAACGGTAGGCCGGCGCCGATTTCATGGCGGCCGGCCGTTTGCCGGCCGGCAGAGGACTCGCGCGGAAATGCGCCGTAGGGCAGGGACATGATGCGACGGAGGATCGCGCTTCGGGTGCTCGCCGCCGCGGCGGGCGCGGCGCTCCTGCTCCGTCCGGGCGTCTTTGGTCCTGGGCCCACGGCGTGGACCAGGGATGCCCGCAGGCCCAGCGGCCTCCCGCCGGCCGAGGCCTCGATGCCGCCGGCCAAAGGCCTGAGTCCGGCGACCGCGTTCGTCACCGTCGACGGGCCCGGACGCACGGTGCGGCTCGACGGAGCGCGGGCCCGCGCCGCCCTCGACGCGGTCTGGCAGGTGCTCGGGGCCGTCCCGACGATCGCGCCCGTCGTCCGCGGCCCGCGCCTGCTCGCCGAGCTGCGCGTCAACGAGCAGGTTCTCGGCGTCACGATCTGGAAGGCGCAAACACTCGTCGTGGCCGCCCGCCGCCTTCCGAACGTCTCGGCCGTCGTCTTCCCGGTCACCGGAACCTGGCGGCATCGCGTGCTCATCGTCCAGATGGGGCGCGTGGCCGCCTCGCCGCGGCTGATCGACAGCGCGTCGGTGGCCGCGCTCGACGACGCCGTGCGGAGGGTCGTCGGACCGCGATGAGCACAGCGCGAGAGGAGTTCGGAGGCATGTCCGCGGTACCGATCGACCGTCTCGCCGCGCACGCCGGCGAGACGGTCGAGATCCACGGCTGGCTCTACAACCGCCGCAGCAGCGGGGCGATCCATTTTCTCCTCGTGCGGGACGGGACCGGGCTCGTGCAGGCGGTCGCCGCGCGCGCCGACATCCCGCCCGAGATGTTCGCGACGATCGGGACGCTCACCCAGGAATCCTCGATCGTCGTGCAGGGCGTCGTCCGCGAGGACCGCCGGGCGCCGGGCGGCTACGAGTTGTCGCTGCGGGACCTGCGCGTCGTCCAGCTGGCGGCCCCGTACCCGATCACCCCGAAAGAACACGGCGTCGATTTTCTGATGGACCACCGGCACCTCTGGCTGCGCAGCAGCCGCCAGTGGGCGATTCTCCGCGTGCGCGCCGAGGTCGAGCGCGCGATGTGCGACTACCTCGACGAGCAGGGCTATCTTCGGGTGGACACACCGATCCTCACGCCCGCCGCGTGCGAGGGCACCTCGACGCTGTTCGAGACGCCGTACTTCGAGACCCACGCGTACCTCACGCAGAGCGGGCAGTTGTACAGCGAGGCGAGCGCGGCCGCCTTCGGCCGCGTGTACTGCTTCAGCCCGGCCTTCCGCGCGGAGAAGTCGAAGACGCGGCGGCACCTGACCGAATTCTGGATGATCGAGCCGGAGGCAGCCTACCTCGACCTCGACGGCTGCATCGCGCTCGCGGAGGGCCTCGTCGCCTCGGTCGTCGCCCGCGTCCTCGAGCGGCGGGGGCCCGAACTGCGCGCGTTGGAGCGCGACCAGGTCCCGCTCGAACGCGTGCGTCCGCCGTTCCCGCGCATCACCTACGACGAGGCGGTCGACCGCCTGCGCGCCGCCGGGCACGCCGTCGCGTGGGGCGACGATTTCGGCGGCGACGAAGAGACGGTCCTCGCGAAGGCCTTCGACCGCCCGGTGTTCGTCACGCACTACCCGGCGCAGTGCAAGGCGTTCTACATGCAGCCGGATCCCGCGCGGCCGGAAGTCGTGCTGGGCGCGGACCTGTTGGCGCCGGAGGGGTACGGTGAGATCGTCGGCGGCGGCCAACGGATCCACGATCCCGCGCTGCTCGAGCGCCGGCTCGAGGAGCACCGCCTGCCGAAAGATCAGTACGCGTGGTACCTGGACCTCCGGCGATACGGCTCGGTCCCACACAGCGGGTTCGGCATCGGCGTGGAGCGCACGGTCGCCTGGGTCTGCGGGCTCGAGCACGTGCGCGAGACGATTCCGTTCCCGCGTCTTCTGAATCGGCTCTACCCGTAGCCGGGAGGTCGCGGACGGTGCGGAGAGCGGCGCTCGTGCTGGTCGGCGCGGTGCTCGCGGCCGCGCTCTCCGGCGCCGAGGGGCGCGAGGAAACGCAGTTCGCCGTGCACATCTCGGCGCCGCACATGCTCGGCCCGGGCCGCCTGGGGGCCGACGTGACCGTGGACGGCCTCCGCCCCGAGCCTCAACCGACCGTCGAGTGGACGGTGACGATCGGCGCGCAGGTGATTCGCCGGCCGCCGCATCCGCTGATCGCGCCGCGCGTGCCGGCCTCGATTGATTTGCCGGCGGGCCAGGTTCGCGTCGGCGGCGATGTGTCCGTGGCGGAATTCACGCGCGTACCGCCGCTCGAAGAGAATCTTCCGGTCGGAGTCGAGATCACCGTGCGCCAGGGAGACACGGTGGCCATCGCCCGGCAGACCGCCGTGCTGCTCGTCCCCACGGTGATCGTGCCCGGATACTTGAATGACATCCTAGAGACGCCCGACCCGGACGTGATGTCGCGGTTCGCGCGGCGGGGTTTCTCGGCCGGTGGTCCCTCGCCGGATCTGTTTTGGTTCCCGTATCGCTCCCGTGCGTTGTCGCTGCGGGACGCGGCCGCGACGCTGGCGGCGTACGTGAAGAACGTCGTGCTTCGCGCCACGTACGCCGCGCGGATCAACGTCGTCGGGTACAGCCTCGGCGGGCTGATTGCCCGATGGAACATCGCCTTCGAACCCGGCTGGGATCGCCTGGTGAATCGATTGATCCTGGTGGGCACGCCCAATCAGGGGGCGGTCGCCTCCTACGTCTACGCGTGGTACCCCGCAGGGATATTGGCGCGGACTCGCGCGGCCCGGGACCTGCTGCCGACATTCCCGTTTTGGCGTCCCGATCCTCGGACGCCGTGGACGATCCCGCCCGACGGCCGGAACCCCACGCTCGCGGAGCTGAACGCGCATCCGCTGCCGGAGTCCGTCCGCGTGTTCGCGCTGTATGGCCGCCGGGAGGCCGGCGCGATGTCCGGGGTGACAGGCCGCCTCCCGGACGCGACGTTCTCTTTCGGGCCGGGCGACGGGGTGGTGCTGACCGCCAGCGTTCTGGGGTTGGCGGTCAACGGCGGCGGGGGCCTGCACGGGCTCCGGGATCGGTTTGTCGCCACCGTCGATCTGGGACCGCAGAGACACCTGAACTTGCTCTGGGCGGCGACTCCCAGGATCGCCGACATTCTTGTCGACCGAACGACGACGCACACATTCGGCCCGGTCCCGTGCGCGTACCGGCCCCGGGCGCGGGAGGCGCCGCGTGTCTTTCCACTTCTTGGTTCGTTTTGACCCGCCGCCGGCAGCGGCGGCCGAATTCCGCGAGGCAATCCGGCGCGTCGCCGGACCGACGCGCGCCGAGCCGGGATGTCGCGGGTATCAGGCGTTCGAATCCGTCCGTGAACCCGCCGCCTTCGCGGTGCATTCCGAGTGGGTGGACGAAGCCGCCTTCGAGGCGCACAGCCGGCTGCCCCACACCGTGCGGTTCGTCGCCGCCGCGGAACGGCTGCTCGGCCGCCGCCTGCAGGGGTTGCGGGCGCGGCCGCTCGACGGCGCGCCGGGCACCGCGCCGGTGGAATGACGGCCGGCCGTGGCCGCGATCCGGCAGGCGTCTAGGTTGTTGGTCCTCCCCGCATGTGGTATACTTTTTTTCGGCAGGTCAAGCAGAACGCAGAACCCGGGGGGTAGCGCCGGGCGTGCGCCGTATGAGCGGGCGTAGGCCTGGGCGAATGGGCGTGCGGCAGTAACGGCATTAAGTCGGCGCGTCTGCGAGGAGTGGGTAGGACACCCACTCTTTCGTTTCTTCGGGGCGCCGAAGGGGTTGAACGTGAGCAGGCGGCAGGAAATTGCGGGTCAGGTCGAGGCGCTGGCGGCGCCGATCGGAGCCCGACTGGGGCTCGAGATCGTGGACGTCGAACTGGCCGGCGAGGCGCGGCGTCCGGTGCTCCGCGTCCTGGTCGAGCGCGAGGGCGGAGCGGGGATCGAGGATTGCGCCCGGCTCAGCGAGGCGCTGAGCCGCGAACTCGACTTGTACGATCTGTCGATCGAGCACTACACCCTGGAGGTGGCCAGTCCGGGGCTCGATCGGGCGCTGCGGAAGCCGGCGGAGTTCGTCCGGTTTGCGGGACGGGCCGTCGCCGTGACGGCGCACGCGCCCCACGACGGGCAGCGGCGGTTCCGCGGCCGGCTGCTGGGCCTGGTGGACGGACGGGTGTCGGTGCAGTTGGAAGACGGGCGTGAGGTACGCTTCAGCATGGACGAGATCGCGCAGGCGCGCCTGGTGGTCGAGGAAGAGGTGCTGCGCCAAGATCTACGGCGCTCATAGTCCAGGACGCCGGCCCGGTGGCAGGCGCGGGCCGGCGATGATTGTGAAGGTGGCCGGCGCGTCCGCCGTCAGGCGGTCCGCCGGCGGTGGAGGTGCCTGGTGAACAATCAGGAGCTGATTCGGGCGGTGCGGCAACTCGAGGAGGAGAAGGGCCTCAGCACGGACGTGCTGGTGGAGGCCATCGAGGCCGCGCTGCTCTCGGCCTACAAGAAAAACTTCGGACAGGCGGCGCAGAACATCCGCGTCGAGCTGGACCGTGAGACGGGTGAGCAGCACGTCTACAGCGTGCGGACGATCGTCGGCGAGGTGACGGATCCCAACACCGAGGTCCCGCTCGCCGAGGCGCGTCAGTGGGACCCCGACAGCCAGATCGGCGACATCGTCGAGGTCGAGGTGACGCCCAAGGACTTCGGCCGCATCGCCGCGCAGACCGCGAAACAGGTGATCGTGCAGCGCATCCGGGAAGCGGAGCGCGACATGGTCTACCGCGAGTTCCGGGACCGCGAGGGCGACATCGTCACCGGGACGGTGCAGCGCGTGGAGCGGCGCAACGTCTACATGGACCTCGGCCGCATCGAGGCCGTGCTGCCGCCGACGGAACAGGTGCCGCGCGAAGGCTACCGTCAGAACGACCGGGTGAAGGCGTACGTGGTCGAGGTCAAGCAGGGCAACCGGGGGCCGCAGATCGTCGTCAGCCGGACGCATCCGGGTCTGCTCAAGCGCCTGTTCGAGCTGGAAGTGCCGGAGATCTACGAGGGCATCGTCGAGATCAAGGCGATCGCGCGCGAGGCCGGCGCCCGCAGCAAGGTCGGGGTCATCTCACGCGACCGCAACGTCGACGCGGTCGGCGCGTGCGTGGGGCCGAAGGGCACGCGCGTCCAGTCGATCGTCGACGAGCTGCGCGGGGAGAAGATCGACATCGTCCCCTGGTCCCCCGATCAGGCCACGTTTGTCGCGAGTGCGCTGAGCCCGGCGAAGGTCATCCGCGTCGAGATCAACGAGGAGACGAAGACGGCGCTGGTGATCGTGCCCGACAACCAGCTGTCGCTGGCGATCGGCAAGGAGGGCCAGAACGCCCGCCTCGCCGCGAAGCTGACCGGCTGGCGGATCGACATCAAGAGCGAGTCGCAAATCAAGGAGCTCGAAGCGCGGAAGATCTTCGCCGATCTGCCCGCGGAGGAGCCCGTCCCGCAGCCGGCGGCGGCCCCGTCCGGACGTCATGAGTCCGTGCCGCAGCCGCAGGCGCACGCCGAGGGCGGCGCGGCGGCTGAGCCCGTGCCCGCCGACAAGCCGGTCCACCACGTCGGCGATCGGGCGGGCGGAGACTAGCGGGTGCCGAAGGTTCGTAAGATCCCGCAGCGGCAGTGCGTCGCGTGCGGCCAGGTCCGGGCCAAGCGCGATCTCGTGCGGGTGGTTCGGACACCGGAGGGCGATATCCGCGTCGACGTCACGGGCAAGGTCTCCGGACGCGGTGCGTACGTCTGTCCGGACGGCGCGTGCATCGATCGCGCGCTGCGGGGCGGACGCCTCGCCGGCGCGCTCGCGCAGCCGTTGGCGGAGGACATCGCGCAGCGGCTGCGAGAAGCGATCGTACGGCCGGCGGCGCCTCGCGCGCCCGTCGTGCGCCGTGTCTCGCTCAAGGAGCAGCAGCAGGAGGCCCGTGGGCCTGCGGGCATCTTTGGCTCACGCCGTGGACCCAGGGCCAGAGGCGCGCAGACAGGGCAATGAGTGAAATGGAGGGGTCCTGGTGAAGGTACACGAGCTGGCCAGGGAACTCGGCCTGACCAGCAAGGAACTGATCGACCGGCTGGAGGCCCTCAAGGTCTCGGTTCGCAACCACATGTCCGTGCTCGACGACGACACCGTGGCGCGGGTCCGCCGCGCCGTCGCGTCGGGGACGGCCGCGGCCGGTTCGCCACCCTCCTCGCCTGAACCCGCGCGTGGGCCCG
>DASYXS010000067.1:0-7504 GCA_035934535.1 bacterium | reverse complement strand
TAGCGGCGGTCCTGACAGATCGCGATGCCGATGCGCGCGCGGCCGGTACCGCAAGATTCACCTGCCCGGGACCAACCGCGTCGAGCCCGGCGTGACAGGGCGCGTGCACGAGCCCTACTATTTCGATTCCGGCGATACTGGCTACCAGGTGTACGAGATGCGGCCTGCGCGTATCGGCATCGCGATCTGTCAGGACCGCCGCTACAGCGAGACGTACCGCTGCCTTGGACTCGCCGGCGCGGAACTGGTGCTGATCGGCTACAACACCCCGGCCGGGCCGCAGGCGCTCGCGCTCAACGAACTGGTCATGCGCGCCGGCGCCTACGAGAACCACATGTTCGTCGTCGGTGTGGCCAAAGCGGGCGTCGAAGACGGGCTCGAGCTGATCGGCGGCAGCTGCATCATCTCGCCGCTCGGGGACGTGCTGGCGCGGGCCGCCACGACGGGCGACGAGCTCGTCACGGCCGAGATCGATCTCGACGAGACGCGCGCCGCGCGCGAGCGGTGGAATTTCTTCGCGCGCCGGCACCCCGAGCACTACGCGGTGATTACCGCCCCGGTCACGGAGGCATCGCGGGACGAACGCCTTGTGAAGCCATCACGGCGCTAGATACCATCCGTCCGCCTCGGCCGCGAGGCGATCCACGCTAGGGTAACGCACTTCGACGGCGCGGATCGCGCGCTCCACCTCCGCCGCCGAGGGTAGCAGTTCACGGGTCGGCACGCCGAGGTCGTAGGCGGAAGCGCCGTCGAGCCGGAGCACGCGGGTCAGCGGCAGCGTTTCGACGTGCCGGTGGGCGAGCGCGTGGCGGTAGACGGCCTCGTAGATCGCCGGATCGTAAGCCACCGCCCCTTCCCCCGCCGGCGCCTCCGACAGCGCGAGAGCGCGCGCCGCGCCGACCAGTTCGTCCCACAGCGCCCGCAGGACATGGCTCGGCGCGTCTTCGCGCTCGCGGGCGTGCGCGGGCCGCGCCATGCGCCGGTCGCGCTCCGCCTCGACGAAGGCTCGCACGTTGCGGGACGGAACCGGAATCGCGAACCGGCAGGACGGCGCCGCCAGCACGTCCTCGGCGCGGTCGGCGGTCGGGCGCGCCAACTCGATGAAGCGGCCGCCGACGAGCGGCAGTTCGCCGATCACCAGGTGGGCGGGGTCCGGGTGCGCCGCCTGCCAGGTGGCCATAGCTTCCCTCACCCACAGCCCGGCCGCCTTCCGGATCACGACGTGGGTTACGCCGTCTGCGAGCGGATACCGGCGTCCGGCCGGCGACGCCTCGAATACCGGACGAGCCACGTCCCACTGCAGGGTGTGCACGGTTCGGCCGGCGCCGGCCGCGAGATGCGCTAACTCTCGAATGACGAGGCTCTTTCCGGTGCCCGGCAGGCCCGTGACGAAAACGACGCGGGCCGCCGCCGCGAGGGCCCGGAGGCGCCCGGCCAGCGCCGGGTCGTCGCGCGCGAGATCGATGCCTAGTCGCCCCAGGCGCCGAGGAGGCGCCGGATCACGAGGAGTTGGCCAAGATGGTATGACGCGTGCTGCGCGGTGAGCAGCGCCATGTGGACGACGTTGACCTCCGGGTCGTGCTGGAGGGCCCCGAGCACGTCGATCGCGGGATTCGTCACGAGGTCGCAGAACGCCTGGCGGTCGGCGCGATACGCCTTCACGCTGCGGTCCCAGGCCGCGCGCGACGGCGGCGCGGGATTCTTGGGCCAGTATTCATCCGGCCACTTCAACGACGGATGCTTCGGATCGCGGGTGTAGCCGAGCATGTCCGCCTGAGCGATCCGGATGTGCTCGATCTGCTGCCAGGGCGAGTACGGGAGGCCCCGCGGCTTCCGTCCGCGGAGCGGTTCAGGCAGGCGCGCCACAGCCTTGTCGAATGTGACGTGCGCCCTCCCTCCCTGCAGCAGCACGACGAGCCGCCTCCTGAGATCCTGATCGTCCGTCATGTGCCTCGCCCTCTCTCCCTCGAAATCGTGCCCGCCGATTTACGGCGCCGGGGTGCGATCGACAGGTGCCGATGCGGCGGCCACGGCCGGTTTGAGCCCTCGGCTCAGCCCCCGTTCGACCGCGATCTGCACCGCGAAGTCCGGAAAGCCGGCGAGGCCGAAGCCGTCGGTCTCGCGCTGCCAGACGATCCGGCCCTGCCGCGCGTCGAACATCTGCATATTGAGCGCCACGTCGGCGTTGAACGCCAGGATGTCCTGCCGAAACACCGACACGCGGGTGATCCACCCGAGCATCACCCGATCGGCGTGAAGCGCCTGCGCCAGCGCGCCCAGCCGGCTGTAGTTGAGCGCGTCCTGGGCGCGCCAGCCGAGCGATCGCTCCCCGGCCCGCACGTCGCCGCGCGGCAGCACGGTGATTACGTTCCCGCCTCCGCGTACGAGGAGACCCGTCAACACATCGGCCGCATACGGCTCAGGGTCCGTCACCACCGAGATCGGTAAGGCGCCCGGCGAGTAAAAATCCACCACCGCGATGATCGGCCGATCGGCCGGGGCGACCGCCGCGGGAGCAGACGCGGCGGGCCGGACATAGAGCACGCCGGCGAGCGCGACACACAGCGCCAACATCGCGGTGGTGCCGCGATACCACCGCGGGTGTGTCATTCGAATTCGTTGCGCCACGTTGCGTCCGTCCTTTCGCCCTTCTATTATGCCAGGAGTTCGAGATCCAGGAGGATCACACCGTGTCGAACGGCTGCGTCACCGTCTTCGGTTCCTCGAGGTCACTGCCGGATGATGCCGTGTACCGGGACGCCGTCCGGTTGGGGCGCCTGCTCACAGAAGCCGGCTACACGCTCTGCACGGGCGGATACGCGGGCGTGATGGAGGCCGTGAGCCGCGGCGCGGTGGAGGCGGGCGGGCACGCGATCGGCGTCACGGTGGCGTCGTGGGCGGCCCGGCACCGGCCGAATCCGTGGGTCCGGGAAGAGATCGCGATGCCGGACCTCTTTCAGCGGATCTCGAGGCTCACCGCGACCGACGCCTACGTCGCCATGCCCGGGGGGCTCGGGACCCTCGGCGAAGTCGCGCTGACCTGGAACCTCTTCCAGACCGAGTCAATCCCGCGGCGCCCCCTGGTGCTGGTGGGCCGGGAGTGGCGCGACGCGCTGGACTGTCTTTCCGCCGCCGTCAGGATCGAGCGCCGAGACCTCGATTTGGTGCGGCTGGTCGGGACGGTCGACGACGTCGTCCCGGCGATCCGGCGCGGCTTACCGCCCGTCCCATGACGCCGGCTTCCAGACCGAACGCGACGCGCCGCGCGGAAACACCGTCATCGCGTCGACGAGCCCGCGGCGTAGCCCGTCGTCCCGCACGTAGAACGCCACACCCTGATCGTCGTAGACGAAAATGGTGAAGGTGAAACCGCGCAGCACGCGGCTCGGAGTATAGCCGAAGGCGGCCTTCACGTCTGTGCGCGTGCTGGCGAAGGTAATCCGGCGGCCGCCCGCGCCGTCCACGGCGTAATCGGCCGCGGTCCCGCACTGCTCGCCGAGATCCGCCCAAACGTCGATCGCCAGGAGATCTCCCGCGGGCGTGTAACGCGCGCCGAGGCACTGCGGCTCCCAACGCTGGATGATGATCCGCGGATTCGTGGGGTCTTGCAGTTCCGCGCTCGGACGTCCGAGGATCGCGACGACTTTGTCCACCGTCGCGTCAAGCGGCACCCCGCCCGCGGCCGTCCCCGGCGTCAACGCGCCCCCGGCCTCCCCTCGCGCGGCCGCGCCGGCGAGCGACGCCGCGAGCAGCAGACCGGCGGCCAGGGCGGCCCACGGGCGCCCCGCGCGCACGGCTGCTATACCCACCACTGGTCTCCCAGCGGGACCTTCGCGGGCCGGATCAGCACCTCCGCCGAGGAAATCGGCGTCGGGAACATCTTCCACGGGTTCAGCCGCCCGTCCGGATCGAGCGCGTCCTTGACCCGGCGCATCGCGCCGAGATCGTCGTCGGAGTAGATCCACGGCATGTAGTTGTTCTTTTCGAAACCGATGCCGTGCTCGCCGGAGATCGTCCCGCCGGCGGCCACGCACAACCGCAGCATCTCTTCGCCGGCGCGGATCACCCGCTCGGTCTCGCCGGGAACCCGCGCGTCGAACACGATGATCGGGTGCAGGTTGCCGTCCCCGGCGTGAAAGACGTTCGCCACCGTCAGGCGCTCGCGCCGGGCGATCGCCTGTACCTGCCGCAGCACTTCGGGCAGCCGCGACCGGGGCACCACCGCGTCGTGCAGGTAGTAGTTGATCGCGATCCGGCCGAAGGTCCCGAAGGCCGACTTCCGGCCGAGCCAGAGCGCGTCCCGCTCGGCGTCCGACTTCGCCGCGCGGATCTCCGCCGCCCCGTGGGCCCGGCAGATCGTTTCGATGATCCCGGCCGCGCGCGACATCACGGGGCGCAGCCCTTCGACTTCGATCAACAGCACGGCCTCCGCGTCGAGCGGATAGCCGGCGTGGACGAACGGCTCGACCGTTTGGATGGTGTTGCGGTCCAGCATCTCGAGGGCGACGGGCCCCACGCCCCGGCTGATGATGTCGGTGACGGCCTCGCTCGCACGGTCGAGATCGGCGAAGATTGCCAGCAGCGTGGTGACCGCCTCGCGCCGGCGGAGCAGGCGGACCCAGACCCGCGTGATGACCGCGAGCGTCCCCTCGCTCCCGACGAGCAGCCCGGTGAGGTCGAGCCCCGGCGCGTCCGGCGCCGCGCCGCCGGTGTGGATGGCCGTCCCGTCGCCGAGCACGGCGTCGAGGGCGAGGATGTGATTGGTCGTGACGCCGTACGCGATCGTGTGCGGCCCGCCCGAGTTGTGGCCGACGTTGCCGCCGATGCTGCTCGCGTACTGGCTCGAGGGATCGGGCGCGTAGAAATAGCCGTCCGGGGCGACCGCGCGGGTGATGTCGAGATTGACGACGCCCGGCTCGACCACGGCCAGGCGATTGTCGAGCTCGATCGCGAGAATCCGGTCGAGCCGCGTCAGCGCCGCGACGACGCCGCCGATGATCGGAAGCGCTCCGCCGGCGATGCCGGTCCCAGCGCCGCGCGCGATCACCGGGGCCTGATGACGCGCGGCGACCCTAAGGACCGCGGCGACTTCGCCGGCGCCGCCGGGCAGCACGACGAGGTCGGGCGGCGACGTCATGTTCGAGGCGTCGTATTCGTACGCCAGCACGTCCGAGGGCCGCTCGAACACGTGCTCCGCCCCGACGGCCTCCGCCAGCTCCGCGACGAGGGCCCCTCTCGCGCCCATGGTGACCCGCGCGGCGGCGAGGTCCTTCACAGCACCGTAAGCCGGAGGCGCGCGTCCCAGCGGTGCCGGACGCGGACGCGGACGCGACGGCCGCGCGTGACGCGGACCGGACGGATCCAGCGGATCAGCACGTCGCCGCGGGTCCCGACGCGCGGCGACGGATGGCCGTCCCGGACCTCCTCGTAGCTCCACAGCCGCAGGCTGTTGACGGTGCCGCTCGAAAGCGGCGCGAGCGACACGGTCGTGTCGAGGGGCGGGATCGGCCCCTGAAAATCCGTCGTGGCGGCGAGGACCGGGAGCGACATCTCCTCGATCGCACCCGGGTCGCCGAAGATCGCGGCGTACGTCCCCGGAACGAATTCGAGCGCCGGTCCGGCGCGGTGATCGGCGTAGGCGAGCTGCAGCACGTGGTGGCCCCGCACCGGAATGACCTCGCAGCGGGGCGCGCGCCGGCGGATCCGGTTGAGCGCCTGCACCATCGGCCAATCCGTGAGCCACGACGACCACATCTCGCAGACGACCACGTCCGGCGCTTCCTCGGGCAGCGTGCCGCGCACGAGATCGGTCCGCACCGGCACGAACTGCGGAAAGCGGCGCGCGAGCCGGCGGAGATACTGGTAGGCGTCGCGGTCCGTCTCGATCCCGTAGACGCGCCGGGCGCCGGCCTGCATGGCGTAGAGCGACATCGGCCCGACTCCGGCGCCGAGGTCGTACACGACGCGTCCGGGCACCCGGCCGGCGATCGCCGCACGGTACGTCTCGTTGCGGCGCGCGTCGCTGAGCATTTCCCAATGGAAGCTCATCTCCGCGCCCACGGCCACCCCGTCCCCCTGCGTCACCGGCACACCGATGCTCCTACAGCGGCGGCGTGAACCGTCCGTCGATCGCGGTCCAGCCGCCGTCGACGAACAGCACCGACCCGGTGATGTACCGCGCCGCGTCGGTGGCCAGGAAGGCGACCGGGCCGGCGATCTCCTCCGGCGACGCCCAGCGCCCGAGCGCGTTCCGGTCGGCGTACGCGCGGTACCAGGCCTCGTCTTTCTTGATCTGCCGGGTCAGCGGCGTATCCACGACGCCCGGCGCGACCGCGTTGACGCGCACCCCGCGCGGGCCGAGTTCGGCGGCCAGCGTCCGGCAGAGCTGCACGATCCCGGCTTTGGTCGCGGAATACACGCTCTGCCCGGGCTCGACCTGAACGGCGCGGATCGATGCAAACGCGATGATGCTGCCGCCGCCGCGCTCGGCCATCAACCGGCCGGCCTCCCGAAGCACGAAGAACGTGCCCTTCAGATTGACGGTGATCACGCGGTCCAGATCCTCGGCAGTGTAGTTCAACACCGGCTTGCGGGCATTCACCGCCGGCGTCACCACGCAGACGCCGAGGGCGGCGTGGCGCTCCGCCACGCCCGACACCAGGCGGACGACGTCCGCCTCCCGCGACACATCGACGTGATCGGCTTCCGCCCGGCCGCCGGCGTCCTTGATGAGGCGGGCCGTCGCCTCCGCGCCCGCGCGGTCGACGTCCGCGCAGACGACCTCCGCGCCCAGCGCCGCGAGCGCCTGCGCGGATGCCTGTCCGATGCCGGACGCGGCGCCGACGACGAGCGCGACGCGCCCGTCGAGCCGGAACAACGAGGCATAGTCCATTCCGGTCCCCTCCTCGCCCTGCTGGGCTTAGCCCGCGGGACGCACGGGCGTCGCCGGTCAACGGACAGGGATTCCAGGGCGGTCGGGACAAATACTTCTTGAGCGCGAGCCGCCGGTCCAACGGGCTCGTCGTGAAGGAGCGTGTGCGATGGCCGAGACGAGGGTCCTGTCGACCGACCTCACCGGGGAGTATATCGGGGCGAGACCGCGTTCCCGGGCGCTCTTCGAGCGCGCGGGCGGCCTGCTGCCCGGCGGGATCACCCACGAGTCGCGGCAGTTCACCCCGTTCCTGCCCTACATCGTCCGCGCCGAGGGTGCGCGCAAGTGGGACGTCGACGGACACGAGTACATCGACTACGCGATGGGGCACGGGGCGCTGATCCTGGGCCACGCCCACCCGGCCGTGGTCGAGGCGGTCCGCCGCCAGGTCGGGCTCGGCACGCACTACGGCGCCAACCACGAGGGCGAGCTGCTTTGGGCCGAGCGGATCACCCGGCTCGTGCCGGGCGCCGAGATGGTGCGCTTCACGAGCTCCGGCACCGAGGCGACGCTGCTTGCGCTGCGTGTGGCGCGCGCGGCGAGCGGCCGCTCGAAGCTCGTCAAGTTCCGGGG
>DASYXS010000050.1:0-46233 GCA_035934535.1 bacterium | reverse complement strand
GCGGTCACGGTTGCCACCGGCGGCTGGGCCGATCTTGTCGTCGGGGAGTGCGGCTGCCTCGACCACCACGATCCGATGCTGGTGCTCGAAGGGCTCAGGCTGATCTACGAGCGGAGCCGTTAGGACCCGGCGAAGGCCGGGGCTCCGCGCACTGGCGGCCGGCGGCCGCCGATGATAGGATTACGGGTGCGCCCGTCCCCGGGGCGCGCCGTGCCGGAGTGTCGGAATGGCAGACGAGGGCGACTCAAAATCGCCTGGGGTCACACCCGTGGGGGTTCGAGTCCCTCCTCCGGCACCATAAATGTTTAGATATTAAGACGACTTGATGCCTTTTGCGATCGTTCGCATCGGCAAGATCAGGCGCATCGAGTCCTGCAAGCGTACGAAGCCGTAGGCGTGATAGAAGCCGGCGGCCTCTTCATCGATTGCATCTACCACCACCATGCACGATCCCACGCTGCCAGCGCTCTCGTACGCTTTCCGCAGGGCATGGGCAAGAAGAACGTGCCCGAGCCCCCGTCCCTGCTTCTCTTTGGCGACAGCCAAGCGGCCGATGAGCGTCGCACTCACGAGCGGGTAACGCGGGATATGTTTGCGGGCTTGTTCCGGCACCTCCCCTTGTGCGATTGCGGTTGCAGAAAGTGTGAAATATCCAAGGATCTGTGTCGGCTTATCCTCGCTGATCAATACAAAGACAGCATTTGTCTTCCGGCGCACATCCTGCCCAGCTTGCTCCTTCAGGTAGGCATCAAGGCTCGCAATGCCGCAGGAGAAACTTGTTCGATCGTGCACCTCAGGGGCAAGCGGCACAATGCGTAAGTCTGCATGTATGCTCATTCACCGGGCGACCCGTCGCCGCTCCGCCGCAAATGCTCGCCGGAGACGCTCGCTTGGCTCTGGCGGGTTGACCAACGCCTTGAAAAATGCGATGCGGTCTCGAGCAGACAGCACCAGGGTCTTATGCTGTGCGATCGCCTGGCGAGCCGCGTCTGTCAATGCGGTCACACAGAAGTCTGTCAGTTTTCGCCGCTCAAGCTTTGCGGCCCGTTCGATCAGCTGCTTCGCCTGCCCATCCAGGCGGAAACCCAGCCGCTCCGCTCGTACTCCGCGGCTCCTGTGCTTTGAGTTCCTTGCTTGCGCGCGCGCCATGGGCTACCTCTCGAAGTCCCTTGTTCCTATTGTACGTCAATTAGACTAACGATAGCAATAACGCTCGCAGCCCCCTCACCGGATATGCTGCCGGGCCTTCATCAGAACGCCTGAGACAGGACGGTGTGGCGCAGGATTCACAGCGCGCCTTGCCGAGATAGGATTCCAGATGTCGCTTAAGCGCCGGAAGAGCGTTGACGCGCCAGTCACATCGGCGCAATGTCCGCCCTTCCGGATCGAATTCTCAGGCTGCGCTTCGAGCGCGGCTCCCTGCGTCTGGACGCGCCGCCCGGCGGCGACGTGCCCCAATACTTCACGTGGGACGACCGGGTTGCGGCCTGGCGCACGGAGGCGCTCAACCACTTCCGGCTCACGGAAGACGCGAAGAAGTATCAGTTGACCATCCGTGACGACGCCGCGGACTTCTTCGACTGCCCGGGACTCCGGCCCGCCCACCGGTGCTTCGTCCGGACCAAGAGGCCGCGCTGGCCGCCTGGGAGCGCGCCGGCCGGCGCGGCGTCGTCGTGAAGCCAACCGGCACGGGGAAAACCGAGATCGCGCTGACGGCCATCGCACGCCATCGGGTCTCCGCCCTCATTGTGACGCCGCTGCGTGATCTGATGTACCAGTGGCAACGGCGGATCCGGCTGGAGCTCGGGGCAGAGGCTGGTGTGCTGGGCGACGCGCGCCGCGAGGTCTGGCCCATCACGGTGACGACGTACGAGAGCGCGTGGATTCACATGAAAGACATCGGCAACCGGTACCGCTTGATCGTCTACGATGAGGCCCACCACCTGCCGGGCGCAACGCACCACGAGAGTGCGCTGGACAGTCTCGCGCCGATGCGGCTCGGCCTCACCGCGACGCCGGAACGAGCCGACGGCCGGGACCGCATGCTCATCGAACTGATCGGTCCGTTCGTCTTCGAAGAGCGTCTTCCGCAGGCACGCGGCCGGACGCGTGCGCACTACACGATCATCCGCGTGCCGATCTACCTCACGGAAGGGGAGCAGGAAGAATTCGACCGGCTGTCTCGCGCCATTCGGGCTTACGTCGCCCGGCGGCGACGCGAAGACGGAACCTTCAATTGGAAGGAGGACCTCGCCAAGGTATCCCGCAGCGATCCCGAGGCAAAAGGTATTCTCCAAGCGTACCATCGCAAATTGGCGTTGGTGCACCGATCGGCGGAGAAACTACGTGTCGTCGAAGACATCCTGCGACTCCACCCCGACGAACAGTGCGTCATCTTCACGGCCTCGAACCGGATGGCGCTCGACGTCTCTGCAGGGTTTCTGATCCCCGCGTTGACGTCATACTCGGACAAGCGGGAACGGAACGCCGTGCTCGACCGGTTTGCGCACGGCACATACCGCGCCTTGGCCGCCTGCCAGGTCCTGAACGAAGGCTGGGACGCCCCCGCGGCCAAGGTCGGCATCGTCCTCGGCGGCGAACGAGGCACGCGCGAGGCAGTGCAGCGCCTCGGGCGGTTACTCAGGCGGTCGGAAGACCGGCCGGCACGGCTATACGAAGTTGTAGTCGAGGAGACGCCCGACGTCGCCCGCGCGCGGCGCCGCAACTGGACCGATGCTTACCAAAGCGCAACGCGTCTATCACTGGACCGCGTTCCCCGAGGCGTATACGGCCGAGGAAACCGTCGAAGACGAGCCGGTCCGCGCGCGCCTCGATCTCGACGCGGGTGGCATCGTCCGGATATGTCCAGATCTTGGGCATCGGCAGATATTTGTATTCGACTGACTACACTGGTGTGCAGGAGCTTGCCCCGATTGAACAAGGCGTTCGTGTACGTGAGAGTCAGCACCCTGGAGCAGGCACGACAGGGCTGTCTCGGGATGCGCCACTGGAGGCCCGCGGGGCAGGCGGCGGGGCGGATCGGAGCTCGTGCGTACGCGGGGGCGAGGCCGGTCGAGACCGCTGGCCGGACCGTCCCGACGGCCGGGCACCCACGCCCGGCTCTCCCCCGAGGCTGCACCTCAACCTGCGACGCCGCGGGTGGGACCCAGGTCGGCGAACACCGCGTGCCGGGGGCGGGCGGGTATTCGCGGGACCCGCCCCCCGCCGCGGCCCCGCACACAGAGACGTGCTAGGCGCCGTACTGGCCGCAGAGCTTCGCCATCTGAGGCCTACCTTGGTGCCCGGCCTCCCGAAGAATCGGCGGCACCGAGGGGTCAGAGACGAACTTCTTGAAGCCCTCCTCATCCCAGTCGAAGATCACCCAGACCCGGTCGGCCTCCGTCGGATCGCTGAAGACCAGCGAGCCCTTGGAGCCATGCAGCCTCCGCTTCTCGGCGCCCTTGGTCGAGAAAATCTTCAAGAAACGGTCGAGATCATCGATCTTCGTCGTTGCGAGCATCATGGCATTTCTCCTTTCGAGGTTTCTTGTCGCACGTTCGCGAGGTCGCTTCAGATTCGCGATGCCGGACTTACGATCATTGAGCGGCGCGCAGCTCACTCTGCGCGGAGCGCGGAACGATGTGCTCCTTGGGCTCGATCATTCCCAGGCCCTTCACGACGCGAAACTTACCGCCAGTAGCCTGCGCGATGTACATGTTCATGCGAACGTGATGCTGCCCGGGTACCATTTCCGCTGGGCCTCCAGGTCCCTCGGACATCCTGGCGTGGTCGAGCGCCGCGATGACATGCTCCTGATTCAGAGAACCCGCCTCTTTCGCGGCAGCCTCCCAGAGCCTGATGCCGCGGTAGAGTCCCGTGCAGCCACTGCCGGCGGTGAACTGGGCGCTGCCGGGAAAGCGCTTGTTGTACCGGTTGAGCAGGCCGCGGCTGAACCCGTCGTCGACCTCCTGATAGTAGTCGAGACAGCTGTATAGGCCCTCCACGTGGTTGACCGGCACCAAGTTTAGGAAGTTCTCGTCGAAATAGGTGCAGATCAGCTTTCCGCCACGCCTCGTGAAGCCGGAATTATAGAGCTGCTCGAAGAATGGGGTAAGGCCGGGTGGAACGATCGTATTGAAGACGACGTCCGCTCCGCTGGCCGCAATTCTCTCGACCGTCTCGCGATAGTCTATGTGATCGAGGGGATAGTATTCCTCTCCGGCGATCTGGCCACCGTTGGCCGCGACGAGCTCGCGGACCTTCTTGTTCATAACGTGCGGCCAGATATAGTCGGCCGAAGGCAGGTAGAATTTCTTCGCTCCCGTCCCTTGGATCAGCCAGGGAATGAGAGGATCGAGTTGCTGGGCCGGCACCGGGCCGGTGCAGAAGATGAGCGGGTCGCATTCCTGCCCCTCGTATTGCTCCGGGTAGATGTAGAGCTTCCTGCCCTTCGCGACAGCGGGACCCTTGATGGCCTGCCGCGTGGAGCTAAAGATGCCGCCGAACAGCACGTCAACTTGATCCCGCTCGACCAGCTTGGTGGCCTTGGCCGCCGCTACACTATCTATTGTTGCGCCGTCTTCGAGGTACAGTTTGATCTGCCGGCCCAACAAGCCGCCACTTGCATTGATGTCGTCGATCGCCATCTTCGCCACGTTCGCGTCGGCGATGCCCATGAACGAGAGTGGACCTGTCTGCTCGGCAATAACTCCGACCTTGATAGTCAAATCCGTCACGGCATCCTCCTCTGAAGCTGTATTTAGTCGGAGATCGGCGGACACCCAGGGTCTCCCGGCGTGTCCTCAGTTAGGCTGCCGCCGGTGGCACCTCCTCGCCGAGCGTCACTGTCGCCCCGTCCATGAACGCCTTGTACCGTGTACGCGTCTTGGTCCGGTAGCCCCCTCCCGGAGGCGCGCGACCATCGGGGCGTCGGTCGAGGCGATCTGCCCCATGAAGGGGGCGACGCCCCAGGTCGTCGCGGGGCCTTCGACGTCGATGGCCCCCTTCACAGTGAACCGCACGCCGGCCAGCGGCCCGAGCGAGGCACCGGCGGCGACCGCCCGGTCGACGACGGTGGCGGCGTGGCGGGCTGCGACGGCCAGCGTCACGGTCACCGCGTTCACGCTCGCATTGACCTCCTCGATTCTGGCCAGGTGGGCGTCGACGACCTCTCTCGATGTTGCCTTGCGGGCTCGGATCAGAGCCGCCAACTCCCCGGCTCCCTCGGTACACAGCTCGCTCGTGACGTCTGCGGTAACGTTTGCTATGCTCATGATGTGTTTCTCCTTAACCACGATCAGTGAAGGGTGATCGTGTAACATGAAGGGTACGCCTCCCGTGGGGACTCTTACATCGGGAGACCTCCCTATTTTGGCTCCGCCACTTCGTCTCGGTGAATTCGTCGCCACCCTGGCCCTCGCGCAGGACAACGCGTTCGGCCAGCCGCTGGAGTCGCAACTAAGGTCGTGCCTTCTCGCAGCGTGGATATGCGACGCGGCGGAATTCAACAAGAAGGTTCGCGAAACCGTGTATTGGGTCGCGCTGCTCCGGTATGTCGGCTGTACCGGGCACGCCCACGAAGTGGCCACGGTCTTCGGCGACGAAATCGCGATCCGAGCCCAGACGCTGGTCCACGACGCGGCGAATCCCGCCGAGGTCATGCGCGACGTGGTGGCTTTCGCGACGGCCGGCCGCGCCCAGGAAGAGCGCGAGCAGATCGTGCGGATGATCCAGCAGACCGCCCGCGAGTGGGCGGTACACAACTTCGCGTCAGGGTGTGAAGTGGCCGACATGCTCGTGCAGCGGCTCGACTTCGGCCCCGACGTTCGCGAGGCGTTGCGCTTCACGTTCGAGCGTTGGAACGGCAATGGCTACCCAGCCCATGCGAGTGGCGAGAACATTCCATTCGCGATGCGCATCGTGCACCTCAGCCACGACATGGAGGCGATTGGGCGCCTCTTCTCGCCGGACAAGGCGCTTGACGCCGCGCGAGATCGTCGGGACCGCACGTATGACCCGTTGCTCGCCGATCTGTTCGTCGCTCATGGACGCAGCTGGTTCGACAGACTTGACAAGATCGAGCCATGGGATGCCGTACTTGAGCTCGAGCCGAAGCCACGCCGCATGCTGGAGGGCGATGACCTTGACAACGCCCTCACGGTGGCCGCGGATTTTATCGACCTGAAATCGCCGTACATGGCGGGACATAGCCGTAGGTGCGCACAGCTCAGCACCGACGCCGCCCGACTGCTCGGGTGCACCGAGGATACCGTCGCCACCGTTCGGCGGGCCTCGCTGGTGCACGACTTCGGCACGACGGCGGTCCCGAACTCGATCTGGGACAAGCCCGGTCCGCTCACGCGTGCGGAGTTCGATCGTGTCGAACTGCACCCGATGCTGACCGAGCAGATGCTGCGGCGCTCGCCGGCCCTGGCGACACTGAACCCGGTCGCGTCAGCGCACCATGAGAAGTGTGACGCGTCCGGCTACCACAAGCGCGTGCGCGCCGATGTCGCCGATTCTGGAGCGTGCGTGCTTGCCGCGGTAGAAGTCTACGTAGGGCTGACAGCCGAGCGCGCCGACCGTCCGCCGTTCTCGGCCGAGAATGCTGTCACCGAACTTCGTCGGCTCGCATCACAAGGCGTGCTCGAGCCTCGTGCGACTCAGGCCGTGCTCGAGGCAGCCGGTCACGGCAAGTCAGAAGCGCCCGGGTCCAACCGGCCGAGGAATCCGGGCGGGCTCTCCCGACGCGAGGTTGATGTGCTGGGACTCGCGGCGAGGGGACTCACGGCGCGTGAGATCGCCGATCGGCTCTACATCTCGCCGAAAACTGCCGACCACCACATCCAACACATCTACAACAAGATCGGCGTCTCAACACGAGCCGCGGCCGCTCTGTGGGCCATGCAACATGCCGTCGTTCGCTGAACTGGCGGTCGTTCAATCCGTTCGAAGTGGCGGGCGCAGCCAATGGGCGTACGACTCGCCCAGATGACGACCGGACCAGACGGGCGATACGGCCGAAGAGAGGCCCTCCGCTCCGCATTTCGTCCGTGGGGTAGACTCCCGCCGGCGGTCCTGGCGGCCCTGAGGGCGGAGTTCAGTACTGTCCGAATGAACCGGGAATGACCGGGGCAGAGCATGCCACACCCCAGCAGTTTCCATAGCCGACCTTACGGCGGGGACCCCACTACGCACGACGGCCCGGGCTTGTTGTTCGGCGAGAGCAGGTACGCGGGCCCGACCTCGCACGGAGGGCTTGCCGGAGAGGCAGCGGCACCCGGTCCGAACCCTGGCAGGCGATTTCAGGCGAGCGCGACGGAGGTTATCGGTAATACGGATAAGACAGGGTGCCGCTCCTCCGGCACCGGAGCTTCCGATGGCCGAGCACCGGCGTGAGGTGCGGGCCGACCCACCCTGAGATGACCGCGATCGGTCGCCCACGACGATGCGGACGTGATGATAGACGCTGTCGACGAGCGTCCCGTCAAGGTCGAACAGGAACGCGAGCCACACTCGACGGCCGCCACCCTCGGAGGCTCCGGGCCGAGGATGGGCCTCAGAACGGGATCCGGATAATCCAGATGGGTTGCGGTTGCGGCTGAGGGTCGACCGGGCTGACCGGATGGTAAGGCTCGCCTGCCATGGTCGGGGATTTCCCGCGAAATGCCGCGGCGCGATCGGTGGCACCGGCCTCGAGCGTGACCGCCGCGCCGGCGGCGAGCCCCAGTCCTGCCGCCAGTAGCGCCACGGCAAAAACACTTGCCTCCTCCGTCAAGGGATAGAGTCGCGCTCACACACCTGTACATCGTGCGTGAGTGATCGGATGCGGACCCCACCAAAACAATCATGAGATCGTGACATCGAGCCCGCGCCGCCGCTCTACATCCATGCGCCGCCTTCGAGTGTACAACAGCCGGCACTACAACCCGCGCGCGCTGGGCGCGATACGGAAAAGAGGACGAGAGGATGCGATACCTGACGGGTGTCGGATTGGCCGCGCTGTTGACCGCGGCGCTGGCAGGCGCGGCGATCGCGCAGCCGTTCGCGGACGTGCCCGCGGACCATTGGGCGTACGACGCGATCGCGGAGCTGGCGGCGAAGGGCCTGATCGAAGGGTATCCCGACGGCGCCTTCGAGGGCGATCGGGCGATGACGCGCTACGAGATGGCGATGGTGGTGACGCGCCTCTTGACGCGGGTCGAGAGCATCGCGGTGCCCTCCTCCGCGCCGCCGGCCGCGAACGTCACGAAAGCAGACCTGGAGGCCATCCAGCGGCTGGTGAACGAATTTCGACCGGAACTGACCACCCTGGGGGTCCGGGTCACGACGATCGAGGAAGAACTCAACGCGATCAAGGCCAGACAGGATCACGTCCGGATTACGGGCGCGGTCCGTTTTCGCGAAGACTTGAACCAGTTCAACCCCAATCTGGCCGGCGCCCCGGGCGGGCCGTTTCCGACGATCAACGGCAACCGCAACACCAGCGCCGTTTCCGCCTCGACGCAGTTACGGGGCAACCGGCCGCGCGAAGCGGCGCGTCTGACGTTCGACGGCAGCGTGGCGCCCGATGTGCACTTCATCCTCTCGCTCGCCACGCCGAACTTCTTTTTCTTTGACAGCAGCGCGATCAACCACGGCGACAACGGGGATCGAGGGTGATCCAGCCGCCGCCGCGCGGCCCCCCACCGCACACATGAGCGCGATGGCGAGAGCTGCATGCTGTCCTTCAGCGCTAATTCATTTCGACGCGCCCGCGGAGCAACTACTTCGTGACGATGACCTTCGCGTGCATGAACGGGTGGTTCGAGCACGTGTACCCGTACGTGCCCGGCTTCGTCACCGTCACGGTATAGCTGCGTCCCGGCGCCATTTGTCCGGAGTCCCAGGTTTTCCCATCCGCCGTCGCGGTGTGTGGAACGACGTCGTCGTTGGTCCAGCTCAGCGTCTGCCCGGCCTTGACGGTGATCGCAGGCGGATCAAACGCGAAGTTCTTCACCCGGATCTGGATCGGACGGACGGCCGCGGTCGCCGCGGTGGCGAGCGCCGGAGTACCCGGCACGCCCACGGCTGCCGCCGGCAGCGACAGTGCCGCGGCCACGATCCCCGCGGCGCACACCGCAAATCGGGAGCAGAACCCGATGCTGCCTGCCATGACCCACCTCTTCGACTGATGCTTCCGGGAAGACCACGGCGGGCGCGCCGCGTGCGCGACGGTGCCGTGGTTCCGTGCACAATGAATACACCGCGGCCCGAGAATCGGATTCACCCCGCCGCGCCGCGGATAGTCGAACCGCGAAGAGACGCCGTCGCGACAGGCACTGCACGCCGAAGCGCGCGCCACATAGTGAAGGGGACGGCCGCGTCAGCCGGCCGTCCCCTTTTTACCGTGCGTCTCTCTTTCTAGCGGTACTGCGTGCCCGGCGAACCCGGCTGACCGCTCACGATCACCGGGCCGTGCGGGTTCGGACTCCCGCGCGCCGGCTCACGCGTGATTTCGATCGCATCGGGCAGGCGGTCGACCGTCGAACCCTCTACGATCAACCGCGCCTCGCCTCGGGCACCGGGCCGGACCGTCCCCAGCGACGTCCACGTCTCTCCGTGACGCACCCACGCCTGGTACGTGGCGCCCGCCGGCGCCGGCGAGAATTTCTCGAGGGTGAGCACGGCGATCGTCGCCCCTGTGTGACCGCGGTAGACGGCGTGTGTCTCCGGCGTGATTCCCGGTGCCGCGCTGAGCCGGATCGCCACCGTCTCGCTGGACGTCAGCAGCGCAAGCGCGCGGCCGTCGAGCGCCCGGGCCGCCTGCTCGTTGCGAATCCCCACGACCGCGCCCATACCCGCGGCCACGAGCAAAACGGCGACGGCAGGGGCCAGTCCGACCCGAAGCCGCTGTAGACCGGTGCGGATGCGTGTCTTCGCCGTGCCGAGCGGCAGTTGAAGATGGCTCGCCACCTGTTCGTGCGTCAGTCCCTCGACGAACGCCATCTCCACCGCGCGGCGCTGCGCCTCCGGGAGCGCCGCCAATGCCTCTCGAACCTCGGCGCGCTGCTCTTCGGAGGCAATGACCTCATCCGGACTCGGTATGGGATCGGGGACCGCGGCGAGCCGAAGGCCCTCGGGATCTTCCTCCAATTGAGGCTGGCGGCTGCGCCGCCGGAGCTCGTTGAGAATCCGATAGTGGGTGATTTGAAAGACCCAGGCCCGAAATGTTCCGCGCTCCGGAGTAAACGCCTCCGCCTTGCGCCACACCTGGAGAAAGACTTCCTGCACGATCTCCTCCGCGGTGGCGCGATCGAGGGACTGCGCGGCGAGCGAGAACAGCCGCGGCGCGTACCGGCTGTAGAGCGGACCGAGGGCGTCCTGCCGGCCCGCCGCGAGTTGCCGCATCAACTCCTCGTCGGCGGTATCGCCCGCCTCAGGAACGGCGCGGGCGTCGCGGCGCCACGTCCAACTCGGATAGCCGCGGGGCTGCATCAGTATCCCGCCCCAACGGCCGGGCACGGGTACGGCGCCGCGTCATGGTTGTCGCTGCTGTCTCGGGTCGAATGCACTGGGATCGCCTCCGCCTATACTACACCGCCCTCGCCCGGTTGGATGTGGTCCGCGGACCGGTTGGACGTGGTCCGCGACGATTGTCGCGTTTCTGTAACGACCGCACGTCACGACATCTCGGCGCGCCGGGCCGGTGTATTAGCGGGTGGATGCGGCTGAGGCCGCGGCGGCCCTCTCACCCCTTCCCCCACCCCCCGGAGAGGGCCGTCCGGTCTCGGCCGAGATTCAAAACGCGAACGGGGAGGACATCTCATGCTGCTCGGACTGGCACTATCGACCGGCCACTGGTTTTTCAGGCACCGCCACGGTGCGCGGGCCCTCGCGGCGGTGCTCACCCTGGTAGTGTGCATCGTCTCGGGCGGCCGAGTGGGGCCACGGGCGACAGCGGCGACCGTGGCCCCTAAAGCGTACATCGGCCTGTACGGTGAGGACGCGATCGGCGTGCTCGATACCGCGTCGGGGCGCCTGCTGCGGACGATCAAGGTGCCGGACGGGCCGGAGGCCGTCATCGTCTCGCCGGACGGCGGCCGCGTCTACGTGTCCAGCGAGGATGCGACCCAGGTCAGCGTGATCGACACCGCGACCGACGCCGTCGTCAACACGCTCGCCCTCGGGGCGTTTCCCGAGGGGATGGCGCTGTCCCGAGACGGGCGCACGCTCGTGGCGGCCGTGTTCGGTATCGACAAAGTGGACCTCATCGACACCGCGACGATGACGGTGACGGCGCGGTTCGACGTGGCCAAAGCGCACGGCGTCGCGCTCGCGCCGGACGGCGCCACCGCGTACGTGGGCGCACAGGACGCGCCCGATCACAACGCGATCGTCGTCCTCGACGTTCCCGGCCGGAAGGTCGCGGCGCAGGTGCCGCTCAAGCAGTCGCCGCGCGGCCTTACCGTCAGCCCGGACGGCAAGTCCCTGTACTTCACGACGGCCAACAGCGCCTCGGTCGAGGTCATGGATACCGCGACGAACGCCGTCGCCGCGGAGATTCCGGTCGGCCCGATCCCGCACCAGATCGCGTTCACGCCCGACCGCACTCGAGCGTTGACGGCCGTGCAGGGGGCCGGGCGCGTCGCGATCATCGACGTCGCGACCCGGCGGGTGATCAAGAACGTGGCGGTCGGCAAATACCCGCACTGGGTCGGACTCACGTCAGACGGCGCGCTGGCCTACGTGACCAACGAGGGCGACAACACGATCTCGGTCGTCGACCTGGCATCGCAAAGCGTCGTCGCGACATTAAAAGTCGGGAGCGAGCCGCGCAAGATCTCGCTGCAGCGGGGAGCGGGCGCGATGAGCGGCTACGCGCCGGCGCCGGCGCGCCGGCCCAACGGGTTCGCCGACCGGCCGCTGCGGCCGGCCCCGTCGCCCCGGCCCGGCGACGTCCAGATTTACGTGCGCGCCTTCGCCTTCGCCGCGGACAAGGTCACGGTCGCCGCGGGCCACAGCGTCACCTGGATCAACGCCGATCCCGTACCGCACACCGCGACGGCGCAGACCACGCACGGCAAGCTGTGGGATTCCGGTCAGGTGGTCCCGGGCAGCAGCATGACGGTGACCATGAGCAAGCCGGGGACCTACGTGTACCAATGCGATGACCATCCGTTCATGCGCGCGACGGTGATCGTCACGCGCTGAGTCTTGCGGGAGCGGTCGACGGTCGACCCGAACGGGGGCCTCCTCCTTATCTCATCTCGGGACCGTCACCGCTCTCGCCGAGAACCGCCCGGGGAATGGAACACACGCGGGATGGCCGTGGAGCCTCCGGCCCCCGGACCAGGAGGATGATGCCGCCGTGTTGCAGTTGCTTTCGCTGTTGTACGCGATCGCCCGGCAGCGGGCGATGCTGAAAGCACTCGTGCTGCCCCGCCGATCGCCACGTCGTGATTCGAACCCCACGGCGTGCGCAGGACGCCTGGCCGCCCTGGCAGCGGTCCTCGGGCTGACGGTCGTCGTCGCAGCCGGAGCCGCGCCCGCGCCGGCGCTGGCCACGACGCCCGCCGCGCCCAAGGCCTACGTGGGCGTCTTCAATGACAACACCGTCGCCGTGGTCGACACCGGGACGCGGCGCGTCCTTAGGACGATTCCGGTTCCAACAGGCCCGCACGGCCTCGTGATATCGCCCGATGGCCGGCGGGTGTACGCCAGCAGCGACGGCGCGTCTTCCGTGAGCGTCATCAGCACGGTCACCGACCGCGTGGTGAGTACCATCGAGGTGGGCAGTTCACCGCACGGCTTGGCCATTACTCCGGACGGCCGCCAGGTCCTGGTCGCGGTGTTCGGCGCCGGCCTGGTCGCTATTGTAGACACCGCGCGCAACGAGGTCATCGAGAGGATCCCCGTCGGAAGTCCGCACAACATCGCGATCACCCCCGACGGTCGCATCGCGTACGTCGCCTCCCAAACGCCGGGGGCGACCGCGCTGGCCATTCTCGACCTGGCGGCTTAAATCCGATGAGCCGGCAGGTGGTCGGGATTATTAATGTAGGCAAGTTCCCGCACTGGATCGCGACGTCATCGGACGGACGCACCGCCTACGTGACAAACGAGGGCGCGAACAGCGTATCCGTCATCGACGTCGAGATGCGGCGCGTGGTGGCAACGATCGACGTCGGCAATGCGCCACGCAAGATCGTGGTGCAGCCCGGGGCAGCCACAGGTGCGCCGGGCATCCCTGTGATGCCCGCGGCGGCCGCCGGGGGCGCGCCGGCGCGGCTGCGGATCGAGAACTTCGCGTTTGCCCCCGCGTTGATTAAGGTGGCGCCGGGGACCACCGTTGTGTGGACCAACGCCGACGAGATCCCCCACACCAGCACCAGCAAGGACGGCATGTGGGATTCCGAGGCGATTCAACCCGGCGCGACCTTCAGCGTCACCTTTGACAAACCCGGGACCTATGTCTACGGATGCACGATCCATCCATTCATGCAGGCGACGGTCGCCGTGGCAAACTGAACGATGCACACCAAGCGCGCGGCGGCGGAGAAGGAGTGGAAGAGCATGAAGGTCGCGCGGAGGCGATACCTCCGGGCGATCGTCGCGATCCCGGCGATCGGAGGACTGCTCGCCATGCTCTCACCCCTCCTCCGCTATCTGAAACCCGACAACACGCCGTACGAGGTCCCGCTCACGACGCCGGACGCCGCGATGGGGGGGGCCCAGGTCGTCGGTTCGACGCGCGACTTGAAGACGCCCTGGGATTTCTTTTACTTCACCTACGTGCAGAAGTACGTGCAATACGATGCGACCGGAAACAAAGCGACCAACATTCCGGGTGTGGCGATCCGCCTGCCGCGGGCGGTCAAGTTCCGGAACCTGCAGGGGTTCGAGGGGCACCCCGGCGAGACAGACATCGTGCTCTTTTCACGGATCTGCCCGCACCTCGGGTGCATCTACAATCTTGAACCGGACTGGCACAACGTCAAGATCGGCTACGGGGGGTTTACGCCGCCCCCCTGGGAGCAGCACGCGCTGATGGCATGCCCGTGCCATTTCAGCATCTACGACCCGCTCTATCCCGGTGCTCCCGGGAACGTCGTCTCCGGACCGGCGCCCCGGGGGGCCCGGTACTTCCGATTTGAGATCCGGGGCGAGGACGTCGTTGTGACCGGTGCGGAGTCGGGAGCGATCGCTTGATCACGGCCGGCCGACTCCGCGGCCCGGCCACCAATGTAACGAGAACCTGCACTCCGCCCAGACGAACGGCCTGACCTTTTCCTCCACTGAATGATCAGGCCCGGACGCGGACTGATCCGTGCGATCGCCTCGACCGACGCCAGCGGCGCCCCGATGAGGCGTTCGCCGAGCCGCCGAGCTCGGCTCCCGATCACCGGCGGCACTCCGCCCAAAGGTACGGACGGATTTTGTCCTCCACCAGCGTAACGCCCAGGCCGGGGCGCGTCGGCACCGGGAGCATCCCGCCGCGCACCTCGAGTTCGGGCGCGTAGTCGACGATCTCGAAGTGCTCCGGGACCCGGTACGGATACAGCTCCTGGTTGAGGATGTTCGGCGTGCAGGCGTCGACTTGGATCGCGGCGGCGGTCGAGACCGGGCTCGCGCAGTTGTGCGGCGCGATGCGCCCGTTGTAGGCCTCGGCCATCGCCGCGATCTTCTTCGTTTCCAGAATGCCGCCGGTGTTCGTGACGTCGGGCTGGAGGATGTCCGCGGCGTGCAATTCGAGGACGCGCCGGAACGCGTACCGCGTATAGAGGCGCTCGCCGACCGCGATCGGCAGTTGGACGTGCTCCGAGACCTTCTTGAGCGCGTCGATGTCGAACGGGTCGACCGGCTCCTCGAAGAACAGCACGTCGAACCGCTCCATCTGCCGTCCGAGACGGATGATCGCGTCGGTGGTCAGTTCGGCGCTCATATCCACCATCACGTCGACGTCCGGTCCGACGGCCTCCCGCACCGCGCGAACGCGCTCCACGGCCCGGCGCTCGGCCGCGCGGTCGATCGAGCGGTGCGAGACGTGCCGGATGTGGCCGTGCTCGTCGAGCTCCGCGGTCGCGAGCGGATAGAGCTTGAGCGCCGCGTAGCCATCGTCGACGACCCGCCGCGCTTCGCGGGCGAAGTCGTCGGGCGCCACGCACCGGAACGACCACCCGTTGGCGTAGGCGCGAATCCGGTCGTGCACGCGTCCCCCGAGGAGCTCGTACACCGGCACGCCGAGGTGCTTGCCTTTGATGTCCCACAGCGCCTGCTCCAGCGCGCTGATCCCGGCGAAGACGATGGGGCCGCCGCCCTTCGCCCAGAAGGTGTGCGCGTACATCTCGCTCCACAGCGCTTCGATCCGGAACGGATCCGCGCCGAGCAGGAAGGCGTCCGCGAGGTCCTTGACCATGCCGGCGGCCGCGGTCACGCCGGTGCCGTAGGCCAACCCGGCCTCCCCCACCCCGGTCACGCCGGCGTCCGTCTGGACTTCGACCAGCACCGGATGCCGGCCGCCGATCATGACGATAAAGATGCGCACGCCCGTGACACGCATGTCTCACCCTTTGACGCACGCGCCGGGGCGTCCTGGTTCCACGCAGCCCACAGGCGCCGCGTGAACCGGCGACGAACGGGAATGCCATGCTCATTCAAACGATTCTCGTGCCGACCGATTTTTCAGATTCCGCGAATGCCGCGCTGCGCTGGGCGGCCGATCTCGCTCAGGCGCTCGGCGCGCGCATCGTGCTGCTGCACGTCGTAGACTTAGAATACCAGTGGATTCCGGCCGGTCCCGCGGTTGTCCCCACGCCGGTTCCGGCCGTGGTGGCGCGGCGGATTCGCGAGCAGGCCCGCGCCGCGCTCGACGCGATCGCCGCGAAGACGCCGGCCGTGCGCCGCGGACTGGTGCGGGACGGACACGCGCGCGACGTGATTCTCGCGGCCGCCGACGAACTCAAGGCGGACTTCATCGTGATGGGCACACACGGCCGCCGCGGCGTGGCGCATCTGTTCATCGGCAGCGTCGCCGAGTACGTGGTGCGGCACGCCCGGGTCCCCGTCATGACGGTGCGCGCATCCGGCCGCGGACGGGCGCGCTGATCCGCAGCACGGTCAGCGCCGCGAGGGCGCCGGCCGATCCGCCGTAGAGCCATTGTAGGGGCGGCAGCCAGGCGTTGGCGCCGATCGCGAGCGCGTGCCACAGCGCGGCCCCGTAGGCGAGATACGCGAGGGCGTGCACGCCGCGCCACCATCCGCCAAGGTACCGGCGAAAGTAGAACGACGCGGTCGCCGCGACGGTCAGGTAGAGGGCGAGCACCCCCGCACGCAGCCCCCACGCGGTCACCGGCCCCCGCCCGGCAAACACCAGCCAGCCGAGCTGCGCGCCCTGCGGCGCGAGAATGCTCTGCGACGTGTGCAGCAGCGCGACCCCGAGCCCGGCCAGCGAGAGCGTCTCGTGCGCGGGGCCGCTGAGCCATCCTGCGCGCCGCCGCACCGTGTCGGACGACGTGACGATGCCGCTCGCGGCGCCGGCCCACAGCAGCAGGTACGCGGCGACCCCGGAGAGCGAAGTCGGCACTGTCAGTCTCGGATGCCGCGCCGGCAGCGCTCAGCCACCGGGGGCACGGCAACGCCGGCTCCGGTACGCCGGTTACGTAGCGTCAGACAACAGGTGGAAACCCTGATCGGCGAAGTGTTTGTCGAAGGTCATCGCCTCCTTGATGGCCCGCTGCCTCATCAACTCGAAGCTGGCCCAGTCTACCAGGCTGATGTCCCGCCGTTCGGAGGCGAGCAAGGCCGTGACCGCGGCAGTGTGAAGCGGTTCACCGACCCATACCACGTCGAGGAGCGGTGTGATGTCGCGTGCGAGCGCGCGTGACGCCGCAGGCCCGAGACGCCGCTGGACAATTACCATCGTCTCGACGATCACGTAGTTATGAGAGATCAACGTGTTCTGCTCGCGATAGAGGCGATCCCAAATCAGCGCGGCACGATCGTGGTATAGGTCGTCCGCGTCGAGAAGGGCATAGAGCCCCGACGTATCAACGAAGACGGCCATGAGGGTCGCCGTAGCCCTCGGCAACATGCTCATCGTGCCTCACGCTCACATCCGTGCGGCCTGACTTGAAGCGACCGACGGCGGTCATCGCGCGCCGCCACAACATTTCCCGCTCGGCCCCGCCGGATTCGAGCAGCAGATCAACCGCCTGTCTGACCAGCGTCGACATCGAGACTCCCCGCTCTGAGGACAACCTCCGCAGGTGCTGAGTCTGACGTTCCGTGAGTTGCACTTGGGTTCTTCGCATGTCGCCACCATGATGTAATTTTAACACATTATGATGGCACAAGGGAAGCATTATCAAGTATCACATGACAACGACCTTTCGCTCTATGCGATGGTCCGAACCCCGGCCCCGGCGGCCACACCGTCTTCCGCCGCGAACATCGCGAGATAGTGCCGCATGAACGCGCCGAGCGGGCCCGGCCGCGACACCCAGGCCGCCAGCAGACCGAGCACGCGCGCCGGCAGCCTGAGCGCCGCGAGCGTGGACCACTCGAGCACGCGGTGGCGGCGCCGCTGGCGGTCGACGTACGCCGCGTATTGGGCGGCGGCCGAGGCGGCGGACAGCCCGCCGTCGAGCCGTCCGCGCACCAACCCGCCGCAGACGAACCCGGCCCAGACCGCCGAGCGGATCCCTTCGCCCGTGAACGGGAGACACTGCCCCGCGGCGTCGCCCGCGACGAAGACCCCGTCGATGACCGGCGGCCCGAGACGTGTTCCGAGGAACCCCCCGTGCCGGGGGCCGGACGGCAGCGCGAGGCGCAGGCGAAAAGCGTCCAGGTGCGGTCCGAGGCCGCTGCGCCCGCGATAGCTCAGGACGCCGACCCGCGCGACGCGGCCCGCGGGAAAAACCCAGGCGTATCCGTCGGGCGCGAACTCCGGCCAGAAGTAGAAGTGCAGCCCCGCCGCAAAGGACGCCGGGACCTCGGCTTCGAGCCCAAAATACCGCCCGGCCCCGGACGGCGCGGCCGCCGCGCACGGGGGTGACGCCGCGCCGCGGCCCGCGAGCGCGGCCCGCCACCCCGTCGCGTCCACGAGCACGCGCGCCGGGATCTCGCCCGCCGACGTCAGCGCCACCGTCCCGCGATGCCCGTGCGCGGACGCGCGAATGAACCCGGCGCCCGAGGTCTCGAACGCGGCCCGGCAGCACGCACGGTAATCGAACGTGCAGAACGGCTCGGGAACCCGCCAGCGGACCTCGCGGCCCTGCGTATGGATGACGAGATCGTGATGGACCTCCTGGATGGACGCCGCCGCGCCGAGCGAGGCGATCACCCGCACCGGCGCGCCGCACGCGGAGGTCTGGCCGTCGCCGACCGCCTCCGGGTCCACCAGCAGCGCGCGGCTCCCCAGCACGCGCGCCGCGGCCAGGCCGGCGAAGGACGCGCCGGCGATCACGACGTGAGGGTCGCGGTCCACCGGCGGCTTAGTGCGACGCGGGACGGGCCAGGCGCAGCACCGGAACGGCCTGCACGGCGGGAAGCGTCAGACTCGTTTTCGGCGCGATCGTGATCTGCAGGCCGAGCGTCCGCAGTCCTTCAATCACGCCGCCGCGGATCTGCAGGGCACCCCGCAGCGTCGCGGGATCTCCGATCGCCTCGATGGTGTACGGCGGGGCCAGCCGCCGGCGGTCGGCGAGGATCGTCCCGCCGACCTCGCTATATCCGGTCGTGGCGGTGATCCGGACGCCGCTCACCGCGATCGCCTCGGCCCCGGCGGCCCACAGCTCGTTGACGATGCTGGCGAGGTCCACGTATTGCACGGCGGGAGGCGCGTGGCCGACCACCGGCGCCTGGGAGGCGTCGACGATCACGCTCACGCCCGGTCCCGTCAGCGGGACGAGGCCCGCCGCGATGCGGAGCGTCTCGAGCTCGCGCACCATCGCCTCGGTCGTGCTGCGGCGCTCCGCGGTCGCCCGCTCGAAATCGGACAGGCGGCGCGTCAGATCGGCGACCTGCGCTTCCAGCGCGTGACGCGCGGCGCGCTCCTGGCGCAGCATGGTGGCCAGCGCGTAGACGTTGCGGGTCGGCACGTCTTCCTGGCCCGAGAGGCCGCGGCTCGCCCGGACCTGCACGACGACCAGGAATCCCAGCGCCATGAGCAGCACGGTCAGGACGACCCGCACCGAGGCCGCTCTAGTTTCATGGTTGCCGGCCGCGGGTCGGCCGGCGCTATTCTTCCCAGACATTCCCTTCGCCGAACAGCTGCTCGAGCGACTGGAGCAGCTCCTCGATGTCGTGCGCCCCGGACCGCACGGGGACGACGTGCTCGCCGTCGCCGCTGACGACGTGCGCGCACACGCGCCGGGGCCCCGGGTGCTCGTTCAAGTAACGCTCCAGCTGCTCGATCTCCTCGATCGTGCTGACCCGCACGCGCAGGGCCGGACGCGCGCCGGCCCGACCGTTGCCGCCGGCGGCCGGCCGGCGGTCCCCGTTCGCCCCGTGTCCGTTGCCCGCCGCGCCGCCGTTCACCGCGCCCGCGGCGGCCGCCCCGGCGATCACGCCGTCCGCGACCGCGCCCTCCCCCGCGAGGGGGAAGAGGCCGTCGGGGGTCGGTGGAAGCGCGATCACCTCGTCGCACAGCAGCTTGACGGACTGTTCTTCCACATCGAGCCTGCCGCGCAGCAGCACGACGGCGTCGCGCTTGAGGGACAGCCCGTGCTGCTCGTAGGCCCGCGGGAACACCAGCACCTCGATGCTGCCGCTGAGATCCTCGAGAGTCACGAAGGCCATCGTCGAGCCGGAGCGGGTCATGCTGCGCTTCACCGTCCCGATGAGGCCGCCGATCGTGACCTCCCGGCGGTCGGGCAGGTCCGCCAGCTGCGCGATCGTCGCGGTGGCGCGCGCCGCCAGCACCGGCGCCCAGCGCCGGAGCGGATGGTCCGAGATGTAGAGGCCGAGCATCTCCCGTTCCATCGTCAGCAGCTCTTCCTTCGTAAACTCCTGGACCGCGGTCTCTCCGTCGCTCGGGCCGGCCGCGGGCTGCTCGGGGGCGAGATCGCCGAACAATCCGGTCTGCGCCTCGTTGCGGGCGCGCTGGCTCCGCTGGGCCCGCTCCAGCACCGCGTCGAGCGTCTGCAGCATTTCCGCGCGCGAGCCCAGCCGGTCGAACGCGCCGGCCTTGATCAGGCTCGCGATCACGCGCTGGTTGACGAGGCGGGTATCCACCCGGCCGCAGAAGTCCGCGAGACTCGCAAACGGCCCGCCGGCGGACCGCCTCGCGGCGGACTCGCCGGCCACCTTGACATCAACGCCGGCCTCCCGCGCGGCGATCACGACGTCGATCGCGCCGACCCCGACATTGCGCACGGCGGTGAGGCCGAACCGGATCACCTTGCCGTCCGTGGTGAACGAGGCGGCGCTCTCGTTGACGTCGGGCGGCAGCACCTGCAGGTCCATCCGCGCGCACTCCGCGACGGCCTGGGCCACCTTGTCCATGTTCCCGACGTCGCTCGAGAGCAGCGCCGTCATGTACTCGGCGGCGTAGTGCGATTTCAAATACGCGGTGTAGTACGCGATCAGGCCGTAGCACGCGGCGTGGGCGCGGTTGAACCCGTAGCGCGCGAACGGCTCGAACTGCTCGAAGATCTGCTCGACGGTTCGGGCGTCCACCCCGTTGGCCCGCGCGCCGGCGACGAACTTCTCGCGCTGCGCCAGGAGGCGGTCTTTGATCTTCTTCCGGATCGCGTAGCAGAGCACGTCGGCCTCGGCCAGCGTGTAGCCCGCGATCGCCTGCGCGACCGTCATGATGTCTTCCTGGTAGACCATCACGCCGTAGGTCTCTTTGAGCACCGGCTCGAGCCGCGGATGCAGGTAGGTGACCTTCTCCTGGCCGTGCTTGCGCCGGATGTACGCGGGGATGTTGGCCATCGGCCCCGGCCGGAACAGCGCGACCATCGCCATCACGTCCTCGATGCGGTCCGGCCGGAGCTCACGGAGGTAGCGCGTCATCCCGCGGCCCTCCAGCTGGAAGATGCCGGTCGTCTCGCCCGACGCCAGCAGCGCATACGTCGGCTTGTCGTCGAGCGGCAGCCGCTGCAGGTCGATCTCCACGCCGCGCGTCCCGCGGATGAGGCGAATCGCCGCGTCGAGAATCGTGAGGTTGGTCAAGCCGAGGAAGTCGATCTTCAGCAGGCCGAGCCGCGCGACGCTGTTCATGTCGTACTGGGTCATGAGCAGGTCGCCTTTGGTCGCCCGCTGCAGCGGCACGTGGTCCGTCAGCGGATCGCGCGAGATGATGACGCCCGCCGCGTGCGTGCTCGCGTGGCGCGCGACGCCCTCGAGCTTCTGGGCCATGTCCATGAGCTGCCGGATCTGGGAGCTGCCGTCGGCGGCGGCGCGCAGCTCCGGCTCGGCGGCGAGCGCGTCCTGGAGCGTGACGTTCGCGCCGGGCACGAGCTTCGCGATGCGGTCCACGTCGCCGTAGGGCAGGCCCATCACGCGGCCGAGGTCGCGGATCGCGGCGCGCGCGCCGAGCGTGCCGAAGGTGATGATCTGCGCCACCCGGTCGGCGCCGTACTTGTCGACGACGTACTTGATGACCTCGTCCCGACGGCTGTCCATGAAGTCGACGTCGATGTCCGGCATCGTGTAGCGCTCGAGGTTCAGGAAGCGGTCGAACGGCAGCCGGTACGCGATCGGGTCGACGTCGGTGACGCCGCAGGCGTACAGCACGAGGCTGCCGGCCGCGGAGCCGCGCACGGTGGTGTAGATGCCGCGGCCGCGCGCGAAGTTGACGAAGTCCTGGACGATCAGGAAGTACGCCGCGTAGCCCGTCTTGGCGATGACGCCCAGCTCGTAGGCAAGGCGCTCCGCGAGCGCCGGCGTCAGGTCGCCGTAGATGCGCCGGAGTCCGGCCTCGCACAGCTTGCGGAGGTACGTGTCGGCGGTTTCGCCCTCCGGCAGCGGAAAGTGCGGCAGCCGGGTTGTCCCGGTCTCGATCTCGAGATCGCACATCTCCGCGATCGCCAGCGTACTGCGCAGCGCCTCCGGGAACTCCGCAAAGCGCGCCGCCATCTCGTCCGCGCTCTTCAGGTAAAACTCCGGCACGTCGCCCATCCGCGGCTTGTCCTTCTGGGCCAGGTCGATGCCCATCTGGATGCACATCAGGGCATCCTGGGCGTCGGCCTCGTCGCGTGTGACGTAGTGCACGTCGTTCGTCGCGACGAGCGGCAGCCCGGCGTCTTTGGCGAGCACGGCGAGCCCGCGCGTCAGCGTCTGCTGCTCGGCGATGCCGTGGTTTTGCAGCTCCAGATAGAAGTGCCCCGGGCCGAAGATGTCGCGGTAGGCGCCGGCGATTTCCCGCGCGGCGGCCGGGTCCTCCCGCAGAATCGCCCGCGGAATCTCGCCCTGCAGGCAGGCCGACAACCCGATCAGGCCGGCGCTGTGGCGTGCCAGCAGCGCGCGGTCGATCCGCGGCTTGTAGTAGAAGCCGTCGAGGTGCGCGGCGGTCGTGAGCTTGAGAAGGTTGCGGTAGCCTTCATCGTTCCGCGCGAGGAGGACGAGATGAAAGGCGGACGCGTCGAGCTTCGGATCGCGGTCCGTCATGCCGCGCGCGGCCACGTACGCTTCGACGCCGACGATCGGCTTGATGCCGTGGGCGCGCGCGCCCTCGTAGAACTCGATCGCCCCGTACATCGCGCCGTGGTCGGTGAGCGAGATCGCCCGCATCCCAAGCGACGCCGCCCGCTGCATCAAGGGATCGATCCGGCTCTCGCCGTCGAGGAGGGAGTACTCCGTATGCAGGTGGCAGTGGACGAACTCACCAGGCATGCGGCATCTCCATCGGCGACTACGGCGTTGGCCTCATTCTAACAGAGCCGCCCCACCGCTGCCAGCCGAACCGGACGGCCGGCCCGGAGGTCCGCGTCGCGAACGGGGCGAACCGCGACCGTGGGATGAGCGCGCAGACCTTCGACGTCATCGTCGTCGGCGGCGGGGTGTTCGGCACGGCGATCGCCTTCTACCTCGCCGAGCGCCGCGCGGGATCGATCCTGCTCCTGGAGGGCCGCACGATCGCCGCCGGGGCGACGGGATGGTCGTCCGGCATCGTGCGCGTCCACTACACCAACCGCCACGAGGCCCGTCTCGCCGCGACCGGCACGCCGGTCTTCCGTGAGTGGCGCGACCGGGTCGGGGGCGAGTGCGGCTTTCACCGGACCGGCTTCCTGCGGATCGCCGGCGCGGCCGACCGGGCCAACCTCCTGCGAAACGTCCAGATGCTGCGGGCCCTCGGGACCGACGTGTCGTTTCTCGAGCCCGACGAGGTCCGCCGGCTGCAGCCGTACGTGTCGGTCGACGGCATCGCCGGTGCCGCCTATGAGCCGGACGGCGGGTACGGCAGCGGGACCGATACCGCCCGAGGCTTTGCCGCCGCGGCCGCGGAGCGGGGCGTCACCGTCCGCCAGGGGATCGCGGTCCGCCGGCTGCGCATCGACGGCCACCGCAGCGCCGGCGTGGAGACGGCCGATGCGTTCATCGCGTCCGAACGCGTCGTCGTGGCGGCCGGCGCCTGGTCGTTTCCCCTGCTCCGGGAGGCCGGGATGGATCTTCCGCTTCGCACCAAGCTGGTCCGGGCCGGTCTCCTCGTCCACCCCGCCGGCATGGCCGCCGAGGGGCCCTATATGGCGGTGATCGACGACAGCACCGGAACATACTTCCGCCCGGACCGGGCCAACCGGACGGAGTTCGGCCTTCGCTATGAATGGGATGTGGCGCCCTCGTACGATCCTGTGCCGGCCTCCCTGGATCTGGTCGCGGAGGCGGCCGGTCACCTCGTCAAGCGCGTTCCCGCGTTCGAGCAGGCCGGCCTGATGCGCGGCTGGGGCGCCGTCGACGGATACAGTCCGGACGGCGCTCCCGTGCTCGGCGCCGCCCCCGGCATCGACGGGCTCTACCTCGCCGTCGCGGCGGGCGGCACGGGGTTCAAGATCTCGCCGGCCGTCGGCATGGGCATGGCAGATCTGCTCACGCGCGGGGCGTCGGAGGACCTCCATCCCTTCCGCCCGACGCGCTTCGCGGAAGGCGCGCCGGTCACGGGCGACGCCGACTACGCGCGGCCGAACTGGCGAAACCAGCCGCTCGCGGGCGCCACGCCGCCGGCGTAACGGCGCCGGGCCGACCGTCACCGCGGGGCCAGTCGCTCCCGCAGCAGCCGGTTCACCACCTCGGGATTTGCCCGTCCGCGGCTGCGCTTCATCACCTGGCCGACGAGAAACGCGACCGCTTTGTCCTTGCCGGCCCGGACGTCCCCGACCGGACCGGGATGCTCGGCGATCACGCCGTCCACCATCGCGGTGAGCGCGGCTTCGTCGCTGATCTGAACGAGACCGCGTTCCTTGACGATCTCGGCCGCGGTCCGGCCCGTGCGAAGCATCTCCTCGAGGACTTCTTTGGCGAGACGGCCGCTTAGCGTCCCCCGGTCGAGCAGCCCGAGCATCTCCGCGAGCGCCGCGGGGGTGATCCGGGCGTCTTCTATCTCCTGCCCGGCGCTGTTCAGATAGGCGGCGACGTCGCCGACAAGCCAGTTGGCGACGATCTTGGGCTGGTTGAAGCCGCGCAGGGTCGCCTCGAAGAACTCCGCCATCGGGCGCGTGGCTGTGAGCAGGCGCGCCTCGTGCTCCGGCAGCGCGAAGGCCTCCGCGTACCGCCGCCGTTTGGCATCCGGCAGCTCCGGGAGCCCCGTGCGGACCTGGACGAGCCACGCATCATCCACGACGAGCGGCACGAGGTCGGGCTCGGGGAAGTAGCGGTAGTCCTGCGCCTCTTCCTTCTCGCGGGACGAGAATGTCACGCCCCGCTGTTCGTCCCAGTGGCGGGTCTCCTGCACGACGGCCTCGCCGCGCGCCAGTTGCTCGCGCTGGCGAGCCTCCTCGAACCGCAGTGCGCGCTCGACCGAGCGCAGCGAGTTCATGTTCTTGACCTCGGCCCGCGTGCCGTGGGGCCCCCCGGGCGCGCGCAGCGACAGGTTGGCGTCGCAGCGGAGCGTCCCTTCCTCCATCCGGCCGCTGGTGACTCCGGCGTATTGAAGCACCGCGCGCAGCTGCGTGAGGAAGAGCCGCGCCTCCTCGGGCGAGCGCAGATCGGGCTCCGTCACGACCTCCATGAGCGGTGTGCCGGAGCGATTGTAGTCGACCAGGCTCCGGCCCTCGGCGTGCAGCAGCTTGCCGGTGTCCTCCTCGAGGTGCACGCGGCGGATGCCGATCGCGCGGGCCGTCTCGCCGCCGGCCGGGACGCCCTCGATTTGGAGGCGGCCGCCGGTGGCGAGCGGCGGGTGGCCGGCGTACTGGTACTGTGAGATCTGGTAGTTCTTCGGTAGATCCGGATAGTAGTAGTTCTTGCGGTGGAACTCGCTCTCGGGGTGGATCCGGCACGCTAGCACCACCGCCGTCCGCAGGCCGAGCTCGACCGCGCGCCGGTTGAGGACCGGCAGCGACCCCGGCAGCCCGAGGCACACCGGGCACGTCCGGGTATTGGGCGCCGCCCCGAACTCGACCGCGCAGCCGCAGAACATCTTGCTCGCGGTCTCGAGCTGGACATGGACCTCGAGGCCGATGACCGTCTCGAGGGTCATGCCCGCGTCAGCAAAGACGGCCGCGCCGTGTGATGCGGCGTCGCTTGCTCGTACGCGAACGCCGCGTCGAGCACCGTCGCTTCGCCAAAGGCCCGGCCGATCAGCTGCAGCCCGACCGGCAGACCGTTCACAAATCCGCATGGCACGGAGATCCCCGGCAGTCCCGCGAGGTTGACGGGGATCGTGTAGATGTCCGACAGATACATCTGCAGAGGATCTTCGATCTTCTCGCCGAGCAGGAACGCCGGCGTGGGGGCAACGGGACCCAACAACAGATCGAAGCGCTCGAGCGCCTGGGTGAACTCCCGCCGGATGACGGAGCGCACCCGCTGCGCCCGAAGATAGTACGCGTCGTAGTAGCCGGACGACAGCGCGAAGGTCCCGAGCATGATCCGGCGCTTGACCTCGGCGCCGAAGCCCTCGCGGCGCGACCGCGCGTACAGCGTGTACAGGTCGTCCGCGTGGGCGGTGCGGTGACCGTACTGCACGCCCGCGTACCGCGCGAGGTTGCTGCTGGCCTCCGCCGGCGCGATGATGTAGTACGCGGGGAGCGCATAGACCGCGTGCGGCAGCGACACCTCGTCGCACACGGCGCCGAGCCCGGCCAGCACGCCGGCCGCGGCCCGGACCGACTCCGCCACCCCCGGCGCGAGCCCCTCCCCGAAGAACTCTTTCACGATACCGATCCGCAGGCCCCGCACCTCGCCGGTCAGCGAGTCGGCATACGCGGGCACCGGCTGCGGCCCCGACGTCGAGTCCGCCGGGTCGCCTCCCGCGATGGCGCCGAGAAGCAGCGCGGCGTCGCGCACGTCGCGGGCGAATGGGCCGATCTGGTCGAGCGACGAGGCGAACGCGATCAGGCCGTATCGGGAGACGCGCCCGTACGTCGGCTTGAGCGCGACGACCCCGCAAAAGGCCCCCGGCTCCCGGATGCTGCCGCCGGTATCGCTGCCGAGGGCAAGCGTCGCTTCGCCGGCGGCCACCGCGGCGGCGGAGCCGCCGCTCGAGCCGCCGGGGACGCGCATCGGATCCCAGGGGTTGCGGGTCGGACCGTACCCCGAGTTTTCGGTGCTGCTGCCGAACGCGAACTCGTCGCAGTTGGTCTTGCCGAGCAGGATCGTCCCCGCCTCGCGGAGGCGCACCGTCACCGTCGCGTCGTAGGGCGGCCGGAAACCGTCGAGCATCCGCGAGCCGGCCGTCGTCGGCCAGCCCCGCGTACAGATGTTGTCCTTGAGCGCGATCGGGATCCCGGCGAGCGGCGGCGCGCCCTCCCTGCCGGCCCGCCCGTCCCAGGACCTGGCCTCGCGCAGCGCGGCGTCGCGGTCGACGTACAGGTAGGCGTGCAGCGTCGGGTCGAGCGCGGCGATACGGTCCAGCACGGCGCGCACCGCCTCCGACGGAGACGCTTCGCCTGACGCGTACAGACGGCGCAGCTCCGCCGCGGTGCAGTCCGCGAGCGACCGAGGGACCGCCACCTATTCGCCCTCGATCACCGGCGGGACGACGAACAATCCGTCCTCCGCTACGGGGGCGTTGGCGAGCGCCTCGTCGAGCGTCAGGCAAGGCCGGACGGTGTCATCGCGCAGGACGTTCGTGATCGCACTGGCGTGCTCCGCGGGCGTCTCGGCCGCGAGATCGAGCGCGAGCAGGCTCTGGAAATGCTCGAGGATGCTGCCGAGCTGCGCGCGGAAGCGCTCCCGCTCGTCATCGGTCAACTCGAGCCGGCTCAGACGCGCCACGTGCGCGACGATCCGATCGTCGATCATGGCGAACGCCTCCTGCTCTGGGGTTGGCGCCATGGTAGCACGGCGCCCGCAACGCGCTCAAGCGACGGTCTTAGCGCCGGAATCGCACGACGGGGAGCCGGCCCGGTCCGGACTGGGCCGGCGCGGTCGACGGGCATCGTGCTCGGGGCCGGACGATGGCCACGGCGGGGTCGATAATTGGATAAGAGTCTGGTACGAACTTGGCTTCTTGCGCGACAGAGGGCAGGTAGGGAGGACGCGGAAAGAACTTGGCCGCCGGACATACGTTCACGGGATTCCATTCGCTGACGGCGGCATACGCGATGCGCTTCTCCGAATACCAGGACAGCGGCGTGCGACGGTCCGTCCATTCCATGCGAAACGGCAGGCCGTCGAGATCCGGAAGATACCACGCCAGTTCCAGCTCGAACGCAACGGCGGCGCCCCGCGGCACGTGGCGGCGCAGCCACTCGACCGCCTGCGTGCGCGTATCGCGATGGCTGTACAGCCACCAGCCGAGCGCGGCCGACTCCCACGCCGGACCGATCAAGAGGATGGCGATGCCCACCGCCGCGGCAGCCGAGCGCCACGATCGCGGCGAACCGCGCCACCAAGGCGGGGTGCGACGCGCCGCGCGCTCCCATGCCCACACCGCCCCCAGCGCCGCCCAGATCGAGACCAGCGGGAGCACGGGCATAAGGTTCCGGGTGTAGAAGACATTTGCGCGGGCGAGAAACAGCAACTGGACCAGCGGAAACGCCACAAGATACCGCTGGACACTGCGCTGCCGCCGGAATCCGACCACCACCCCGGCGAGCGCGGCGATCCCGGGCAGCAGGCCGATGCCGGCGTGTGGCACGATGTACCAGTCCCCGCCTTGGATCGGCCAGACGAGGTAGGCGAGGTTGAGGCCGAGTTTGGACAGGTACTCGGCGGGCCACGGCAGCGCGAGCAGACCGTACGACTCGGTGTGCCACGTGAAACCGGCCCACACTTCTCCCGGATGGAACAGGGCATACGGCGTCCCGAGGACTCCCCCGGCGATGACGCCCAGGGCCATGCAGGCAAGAGCCGCGTCGACGAACACCGTCCGCCGCTCGTTGAAGACGTGCGCGGTCACAAGGGGCGCGAGGAGCCAGATCGCCGTCTGTTTGGTCGAGATTGCGAGCCCGGTCAAGAGACCCGCGGCAAGATAGTCCCGGCGCCGTCCCCGCCGCAGCACGCCGAGTCCGGCGAGCAGCGCCGCGGTCGTAAAAAATGCCTCCGGCACGTCCACCCGCACCGTATCGGCGTAATAGACCGCGCCCGGAGCGGCGGCGAGCAGCGCCGCGGCCAGGAGGCCGACCGGACGGCCGAACGCCGCGTCCCCGAGGCGGTAGACCAGGTAGACGGTGGCCGCGCCGAGCATCGCGGTGAAGGCCCTGGCCCAGAAATAAAAGGACGGGACGCTGAGGTACCACAGGTACCCGGGGACCAACGGATGGGCGAGCACCACGTCCTGAATCGACGGCAGGATGCCGCGCGCATGCAGGTAGAGCGCGTGGGCGTAGACGACGGGGCACAGCAGATAGTAGTACAAGGTGCCGTAGAAAAAGATCCCCGGGTTCAACGTGTGGTCGCGCACCATCGTGATGACGTGCGGGAGGACGAACACCTCGTCCCATTCGTGGAGATACGGCAGGCCCCGCCCGACGCCGAGCAGGCGCAGCGCGAGCGCGCAGGCCGTGATCAGACCGGCGACGAGCCCCTCGCGGACGCCCCCAACGGCGAGGGGGAGACCGCGCCGCGCGGCCTCCCCCTGCACCGGCGTCGATTCGATGCGGGGGTCACTGTTTGTAAATCGGATAGAAGTACTGCCCCGGGAAGATCGCGTTATAGTACCAGCCGTGCACCCACGACCGCATCGGGTAGTACGTGACGGGCTGCACGAGGAACAGATACGGCAGATCGTTGTTGTAGATGGTCGAGATCTGTTTATAGATCGCGCTGCGCTTCGCCGGATCAGGAGTACTCACGGCCTGGTCGATCAGCTTATCCACCTCGGGATTCCGATAGCCGTAGCGCGTCGGATAGTAACCATCCGCGGCCAGGTACGGTTGAGCGAAATCGTGGGGATCCGGATAATCGGCGAACCAACCCGAAACGCCGATCGGGGCCTTATGCGCGTAGACGAGCGCGTTGAACGTACTCGCCGGCACGGGGCGCACGTCGATCTGGAACTTCGGGTTGACGGCCGCCAGGTTGTCCCGCAGAATCTGCAGACCCGTCTGACGTTCAGTACGCCCGGCGATGTACGGTACGGTGAATCTGAAGCCCGCAGACCACACGCGTCCCCCCGATGCTTCCTTGAATTCGGCAATCGCCCGCTCGGTGTTCGTCTGGAGCACCGGCGCGGTTGGATCGTATCCGAGCAACCCCTGCGGGATAGGACCGCGCGGGAGCACGCCTTTGCCCGCGTACGCCCCGCTCAGGTTGGCCGCGTAATTGAACGCGTAGGCGAAGCCGCGACGCACGTGGATATCGGCAAAGAAGTCGGATGGGACACCCGCGCCGTCAAGTTTGGCGCTGCCCACATCCGGATTGGCCTCGGTGTTGATCCGAAAGTTGAAGGCAAACTGCTGCAGCGCAATCTGCGGCAGATTGTCCTGTATCACGGTGGCGGGAATGCCGCGCAGTTGAGACTCTTGGTTTAGGGCGGCCCAGATCAGGTCCGCGTCGCCCTGCTGCAGCTGCAGCCGCCGGGTGGTCAGTTCGGACACCGAGCGAATCACGACACGCCGGAGCGCGGCCGGTTTGCGCCAGTAATGGTCGTTGCGCAGCAGGGTGATCTGCTTGGCCTGTCGGTCCCAGGACTCCAGCATGAACGGCCCCGTGCCGTTCATATGATCAAATTCGTAGCGATCCTCGGTCTTCGGATTGTTGTATTTCTGCCATGTGCCCGGCTGGCCGTCCCAGTCGCCGTGGGCGGCCGCCCAGGCGCGGGGCATGATCGACGTCCAGGCCGCGACGATCGTCAGGAACGGCGCGAACGGTTTCTTGAGCCGGAAAACGACGTTACTGCCGCTTGCGCTGACGGCCCGCTGCACGTCCGCCCACGCCACCTGAATCTTTCCGTTGCTGTCGCGGGTACTGTCCACGCCGAGCAGCGGCGAGAGCATCAGCCACGCCGGGCCGCCGGCCTGGTCTTGCAGGAGGAACCGCCGGACAGAGTACACGACGTCGTCCGCCGTCATCGTCGACCCATCGTGGAACCTGACGCCCTGACGGATTGGAAACGTGTACGTCAGACCGTCTTGACTGATGCCGCCGTTCTGGAGCGTTGGCACGCGGGTGGACAGCATCGGCTCGAAGCGGTCCAGCGACGAGCCGGCATACATGATCAGCGTTTCGTAGACGTTCGGCCAGATCGGCTCGTACGAATAGATGTCGTAGGCAAGCGCGGGGTCGAGGCTCGTGATATCGGTGACCTGCAGCTCGACGAACGTATCGGGGTTCTTCGCCGGCACCCCGGCGCCGCGGGCGACGGTGACGAGCGAGACCGCGACGGCGGCGGCGGCGGCCAGGATCACGGCCGTGAAACGAGAGCTCCACCCCGTGCGACCCATGCGCGTACCTCCCGGTGCCGTCCCGTGCTGGCGGGCCGGCACGGTCTGCCCTTCGTCAGGAAGTCGTTCGCGCGGGCCTAGCGGCTGCCCTGCAGCCGCGGGTCGAAGATGTCGCGGAAGGCGTCGCCGAGCAGATTCCAGCCCAGGACGAACAGGAAGATCGCGGTTCCCGGGACGATGAGCGTGTACCAGTACGTGAACGGATCCCCCGCCGTCCCGGCGATCCAGTTGTGGGAGAGGCTGACCAGCTGCCCCCAGTCCGCGTACCCGGGCGGCGCGCCGAGCCCGAGGAACCCGAGCGCCGCGAACGTGATCACGATGCCGCCCATGTTGAGCGAGGCGAGAATGAGCAGCGGATAGATGGCGTTCGGGATCATGTGGCGCGCGATCACGCGGAGGTCGCCGCTGCCGAGCGCGCGCGCCGCCTGCACGTACTCCATGTCTCGCACGCGGAGGAACTCGCCGCGCAGCAGGCGCGTGTAGGTCGGCCACTCCACGACCGCGATCGCGATCACGGCGTTCCGCACGCTCTGCCCCAGCACCGCCACGATCACGACCGTCAGGATGAGCCCCGGGAACGCGAGGAAGACGTCGGTGACGCGCATGACGGCCTCGTCGACGCGCCCGCCGTAGAACCCGCTGAGGCTCCCAAGGGTGAGGGCGATGGCGACGGCCGTAGCGACCACGCTCAGCGCGACCATAAACGCGGTCCGGGCGCCCCACACCACGCCGTAGAAGAGATCGAACTGCTCCTCCGTCGTGCCCAACGGATGCCCGGGGCTCGGCGGCCGCGGGTCGCTCGCGTACCCCGAGTGCGGGATCATGTACGGATTCCGCTCCGTCGGGTGTGCGAGGAACGGCGCGAGCAGCGCCACCACGACGAAAAACGCCACCAGCCCGGCGCCGAGGACCGACAGCGGATTGCTCCGGAACCGCCGGAGCGTGCGCTGCCAGCCGGTCTCGCCGACCTTGGGCCGGAGCGCCGCCGGCAGCACGGCGGGACGCGCGTGGACGGCGCTCACGAGAGGCGAATGCGCGGGTCCACGATCGCGTACATGACGTCCGCGCAGAGGTTGCCGATGACGAGCAGTCCGGCGAAGATCAACGCGAAGCCCGTCACGGCGGGAATGTCGAGCTGCTGGCTCGCGTTGACGCCCCACTGTCCGATGCCGGGATAGTTGAACACCGTCTCCGTAATGACGACGCCGCTCAGCAGGCCGACGAACAGGAGGCTGCCGAGCGTGATCACCGGGATCAGCGCGTTCCGCCGCGCGTGCTTGTCGACGACGACCCGCTCCGCCAGGCCTTTCGCCCGCGCGGTGCGGACGTAGTCGGTGCGCAGCGTCTCCAGCATCGACGAACGGGTGATGCGCACGAGCACCGCGGTCAGATAGTACGTGAGCGTGGCGACGGGCAGGACGAGATGCTTCACCGCGTCCCAGAACAGCCACAACCGGCCGTTCAGCAGCGCGTCGACCGTCATGAGGCCGGTGTAGGGATGGAAGGCGCCGCTGCGCACGTACAGATCGGCGTTCAGCGACAGCCGTCCCGGCGGAAACCACCCGAAGTGTCCGTAGAAGATCATCAACAGCAAGAGCCCCCACACGAAGGTGGGCAGCGACGCCCCGCTGATCGACGTGAACCGGCTGACCTGATCGAGAACCTGATCTTTGTGGACCGCCGACTGCGTGCCGAGCCAGACGCCGAAGGCCAGGATGAAGCCGAATGCGTACAGCGCCAGCTCAAGTGTGGCCGGGAAGTAGCCGCGGATCGCGTCCGCAACCGGCTCGCGGGCGGTCTCGCTCCAGCCCAGGTCGCCGTGCGCGACCTGGACCACCCAAGCCCAGTACTGCACGTACACCGGCTGGTCGAGGTGGTACTTCCGGATCAGGTCGGGCAGCGCGTTGAGCTGCTTCGGATCGTGAATGTACAGGCTCGCCCGCATCGCGGGCGTAAGGAACTGCAGCAGAAGGAAGATCAGCGCCGAAACGCCGAGGCCGACCAGCGGCAGCAGCAGCAGGCGGCGGGCGACGAACGCGGTCACGTCATCCCGGGGCCGGCCCCCCGCGGGCGGGCCGGCCCCGGAAACTCCTCTCCCCCGCGGCTACTCCTTGGAGATCGGATAATAGTCGACTCCGCCGAGCACCGCGTTGTAGTACCAGCCGCGCACCCACGACCGCATCACGACAAATCCCACCGGCTGCGCCACGTACAACCCCGGCACGTCGTTGTACGCGATCTTCGTCAACTGCCGGTACATCGCCGCGCGCTTCGCCGGGTCCGTCGTCTCGGCGGCCTGCTTGATGAGCGCGTCCGCCTGCGGGTTGCTGTACGAGTTGCGCTTCGGGTAGTCGCCGTTGCTCCCGAGGAATGGCTGCGCGAAGTCGTCCGGATCGGGGTAGTCCACCGCCCAGCCGAGGGCGTAGAACGTGCCCTTGTGCGCGTTCGTATTTTGGAGGAACGACGACCACTGCAGGTTCCGGACGTCGACCCTGAACTTCGGGTTCAGCGACTCGATCGAGTCCTTGACGATCTGCGCGCCGACCTGCCGGACGACGTTCCCGGTGTTGTAGGTGGTCGTGAACTTGAACCCGGTGTCCCACACCTTCCCGCCCCACGCTTCCTTGAACTCGGCGATCGCCTTGGCGGGGTCGTGCGTGTACTTCGGCGCGGTCGGATCATAGCCGAGCAGGCCGTTGATGATCGGTCCGTTCGGCTGCTCCGCCTTGCCCTTGTAGCCGTCGCGGATAAAGGCCGCGTAGTCGAAGGCGTAGGCGAACGCACGGCGGATATGGACGTCGGTGAAGAAGTCCGGCGGGATCCCGTTGCCGTCGAGCTTGCCGCTGCCGATGTCCGGGTTGCCGGTCGCGTCGATCTTGAAGTTGAAGTGCAGCACTTGGACGATCAGCTGCGGGAACCCGTCACGGATCGTGACACCGGCCATCCCTTCGACCTTACTCTGATCGGGCCGCAGTACGTCGACCATATCCGCGTCGCCCTGCTGAAGCTGCAGGCGCCGGGTGGTGAACTCCGTGACGGTCTTGATAATTACCCGCGCCAGACGAGCCGGCTTCCGCCAGTACTGATCGTTGCGGACAAGGATGACCTGCTTGGCCTGCCGGTCCCACTGCTGAAGCTTGAACGGACCGGTCCCGTTCATATGGTCGAATGCGTAGCGATCTTGTAACTTCGGGTTATTAAACTTCTGCCAGGTACCGGCCTGGCCGTCCCAGTCGCCGTGCGCCGCGGCCCAAGCCTTGGGCATCACGAACGACCACGCCGCGACGATGCTGAGGAACGCGCCGTAGGGATGCGCCAGATGGAACACGACGTTGTCGCCCTGCACTGTGACCGCCTTCGCGGTGTCCGCGAAGTTGACGACGATCTTGTCTTTGGCGCGCGTGCTGTCCGTCCCAAGCAGCGGCGTCAGCAGCAGCCACGAGGGCCCGCCGTCCCGGTCCTGAAGCATGAACCGAAGCATCGAGTAGCGCACGTCGTCGGGCGTCATCGTGGAGCCGTCGTGGAACTTGACACCCTTCCTGATCGGGAAGGTGTACGTGAGGCCGTCCTTGCTGATCAGGCCGTTCGCGACGCTCGGCACCGTGGTGGCCAGAATCGGTTGGTACCGCGAGAGCACGCTGCCGTCGTACTCGATCAACGTCTCATAGACGTTGGGGTACACGATCTCGTAGCTCGTGGTATCGTACTGGTAGTCGGGATCGAGGCTCTCAGGGTCACCCGCCCTGAGCGTGACAAATGTGTCGGGGTTCTTGACCGGCGCTCCCGCGCCTCGGGCGCCCGTCCCAAGCGCAAGCACGCCGACCGCGAGCGCGAGCACGAGCGCGATTCCACGGACCTTCACAGACACACCGCCTCCTTCGGATTTCGGACTAACCATGTACCTGCCCTACGGTTGTTCCGCATAGGCGCACGCGGCGGCCGCCGCGCGCGCGGCCGACCGGGGTTACGGGTTGGCCTGCTGCGCGGGGCCCGTCGCCACCGGGCTCACGGCCGGGGCCGGCGCAGCGACCACGGCCACCTTACTCCGCTGGGTCTTGAACGGCCGCGGCGGACAGGCGACGAAGTGATCGCGCCCGCCGCCGATGTCTTCGAACGCCGGCGGATCGACCCGGCAGCTCGGCTGCGCGTAGAGGCACCGGGTGTGAAACCGGCAGCCGGCCGGCGGATTGATCGGGCTCGGCACGTCGCCCGGAAGGATGATTCGCTCGCGGCGCATCTCCGGATTGGGAATGGGCACCGCCGAGAGCAGCGCCTCGGTGTATGGGTGCTGGGGATTTGCGAACAGTTCGTCCGCCGGGGCCATCTCCACGATCTTGCCGAGGTACATGACCGCGATGCGGTCGCTGATGTGCTTCACGACCGAGAGGTCGTGCCCGATGAACAGGTACGTGAGCCCGAACTCCCTCTGCAGGGACTCCAGCAGGTTGAGCACCTGGGCCTGGATGCTGACGTCGAGCGCCGAGACCGGCTCGTCGGCGATGATGAGCTTGGGGTTGACCGCGAGGGCCCGCGCGATGCCGATGCGCTGGCGCTGACCGCCGCTGAACTCATGCGGGTAGCGGTTCGCGTGATAGGGCGACAGGCCGACAACCTCGAGGAGTTCCTGGACCCGGCGGACCTTGTCGCGGCCGCGGGCGAGGTTGTGGATCTCGAGCGGCTCGCCGATGATGTCCCCGACGGTCATGCGCGGGTTGAGCGACGAGTACGGGTCCTGAAAAATGATCTGCATGTCGCGGCGCATCCGCCGCAGCTCTTCCTTGTGCAGCTTGAAGATGTCCCGCCCCTCGAACAGCGCTTCGCCCGAGGTCGGCTCCTGCAGCCGGAGGATCACGCGGCCGGTCGTCGTCTTGCCGCAGCCCGACTCGCCCACGAGCCCGAGGGTCTCGCCCCTGCGGATGAAGAAGTCCAGGCCGTCGACGGCCTTGACCGCACCGACCTGCCGCTGGAAGATGAAGCCCTTGGTGACGGGATAGTGCTTGACGAGGTTCTTCACCTCGAGGAGAATCTCGCCGGTCTTCGCCCCGCTCGTCGCCATGGTTCCTCCTACACCGTTCCGGTGCGAGTCGACGCTGCCAGGCCGGCCTTCTCCGCCGCCTGCCGGTCTTTGTCCGTGGCCTTATCCGAATACAGGTAGCACTTGGCGGTGTGGCCGGGACCGACGTTGTAGTCCGGCGGGTCGGCCTGGACGCACACGTCCATCACGAACGGGCACCGCGGCGCGAACGCACAGCCCGGCGGCAGGTCGATGAGGCTCGGCGGCTGGCCTTCGATCGGGATCAGCCGCTCCTGCCGGAGGTAGAGTTTCGGCACCGAGTGCAGCAGGCCCCAGGTGTACGGGTGCTTGGGCTCGCGGAAGGTGCTGCGCACGTCGGTGTGCTCGATCGGCCGGCCGGCGTACATCACGACGACGTTGTCGCACATCTCCGCGACAACGCCGAGGTTGTGGGTGATGAAGATGATGGACATGCCGAACTCGCGCTGCAGTCCCCGCATCAGGTCGAGGATTTGCGCCTGGATCGTGACGTCGAGCGCGGTGGTCGGCTCGTCGGCGATCAGGATCGACGGGTTGCACGAGAGCGCCATCGCGATCATCACGCGCTGCCGCATGCCACCCGAGAACTGGTGGGGGTAGTCCTTGACCCGCTGCTTGGCCAGCGGGATCTTGACGCGGTCCAGCATCTCGGCCGCCCGGTCCCACGCCGCTCTCTTGTCGAGCCGCTGGTGGAGGATGATGGCCTCGGCGATCTGCTCGCCGATCGTGAGGACGGGATTGAGGGACGTCATCGGCTCCTGGAAGATCATCGCCATGCGATTGCCGCGGATCTTCCGCATCTCTTCGTCGGACAGTTTGAGGAGGTCGCGGCCCTCGAACCGGATCTCGCCGTCGACGATCTTGCCGGGCGGCATCGGGATGAGCCGCATGAGGGAGAGCGCGTGGACGCTCTTGCCGCAGCCCGACTCGCCCACGATCCCCAGCACCTCGCCACGCTGGAGATCGTACGAGAGGCCGTCCACGGCGCGCACGACGCCCTCGTCGGTATAGAAGTAGGTCTTCAGGTTGCGCACCGACAGCAGTGCGTCAGCCACGCGTCGCCCCCCTGGACATGCCGCCGTTCACACCCGGCCGCCCGCCCGCGGACTCGCAGACCGGCACGACACGCGCCGGCGCGGTGGTCTCGGGATTCCACAACGTGTATCTAATTCCTTTACTCATCCGGCGCCGGCGCGGTTCCCTCCGGCAGACCGGCCGGTTTATTTGGGCAGGCCGGGGGCGTACTCGACGGTATAGGCGGAGTAGTCTTGGCCCGGTGATCCGGTCACGGTCGCGAGGCGCTGCCGGCCGCGGTACAGCTCGGCGACCACCTGCGCGGTGGACGAGTCGTGATAGAGCGCCAGCTGCACGATCAGCCGGCCTTCGGTGGCGAGGTACTGGCGGTTGAGCGCCGCGGTGTGCGTGGGATCGTAGTACCGGGATTGGAAACGGACCGTGACCGTGCCCGACGCCGGATCGTAGGTGGCCACCGGACGGCTCGCGTCGCCGGAAATACTGATCACGGCGCCCCGGGCCCGCGTGGCGGGGTCCCGCTGCACCCCCTGCGGAATATCGGGCAGCACCGCCCCCCGCTGCACCTGGGCGATTCTTCCATACAAGAGGACCCCGCCTGCGATCACGGCCGCCGCGGCCACCCCGATCGAGATCGCCCGCGGGAGCCGGGACGGCGGCCGGGAACGACCGGAACCCCGGCCGGGCCGGCGGCCCGCGTCGCGCTCCCCGGCGCGCCGCGTCCCCCGGGGGACCGGCGCGTGCCGCGAGGTGTCGCGTGCCTGCGGGGCGTTCGTCATGCCCCCCATTCTACGTCGAGCGCTGGCGGGGGTCCAGAGCGTCGCGGATGCCGTCGCCCAGGAAGTTGAAGGCGAGAATCGCCAGCACGATCGCCGCGCCGGGCACGAGCAGCCAGGGGAACTGTGTGAACACTTCGATGCTCTGCGCCTGGGCGAGCTGCAGACCCCAACTGGTGCTGGGCTCCTGCACCCCGATCCCGAGGTACGACAGCCCGCTCTCGCCGAGGATGACGCCCGGGATGGTAAGGGTCGCCGCCACGATGATGTACGAGGCGGTGTTCGGCAGCACGTGCCGCACGATCACCCGAAAATCCTTGAGGCCGGCCGCCCGCGCGGCCAGCACGAACTCGAGCTCGCGCAGCCCGAGGACGATGCCGCGGATGACGCGCGCGAGTCCGCCCCATCCGGTCAGGCTGAACACGCCCGAGAGCAGCACAATGCGCTGCGGACTGGTGAGCGTCGGCGGCAGCACCGACGTCAGGGCCAGGATCAGATAGAACTGCGGAAACGAGGCGAGCACTTCGACGGCCCGCATCATCGCGTTGTCGACGAGGCCGCCGTAGTACCCCGCGACGCCGCCGAGCACCATGCCGATCGGGAAGCTGATCACCACCACGAGAACGCCGAGCATGAGCGACACGCGGCTGCCGTAGAGCAGCCGGGACAGCATGTCGCGCCCGAACTGGTCCGTGCCGAGCAGGAACAGGCGCGCCGGCGGGTCGACGCCGATGAGATGAAGGTCGCCGGGCACGAGCCCGAGCCAGCGGTACGGCGCGCCGCGGACCAGAAACCTCACGTCGTACGTGCGCGAGGTGTCGGGCGCGTATTGTGGAATGGACACGTCCACGACGCGGTACGCGTAGACGAACGGGCGCAGGTGGAGGTGCCCGCGCGCGTCGATCCAGTGGATCCCCGTCGGAGGCGCGTAGAACAGCGTGCGGTCGCTCTGGTCCAGCCCGTACGGCGCGAGAAACTCGGCGAGAATCATCGCGGCGTAGAGCACGAGCAGCGCGGCGCCGCCGGCCACGGCGAGACGGTACCGGCGGAGCTGCCGCCACGCGAGCTGCCACGGGCTGCGGACCCGCGCGGCTTCGGCCCGCCGCTGCGCGGCGAGCTGCGAGGCGGCGACTTCCTGCGCCGTGCTCACGGCCGCGCGCCTTGGGGCCCGCACAAACTAGTCATAGCGGATGCGCGGGTCGACGTAGGCCAGCATGATGTCGGCGGTCAGGTTGCCGAGGATCAGCATCACGCTGCCGAGCAGCAGGCTCGCCATCACCACGAAGACGTCCTTCTTGAGCAGCGCCTCGAGAATCAGCCGGCCGAGGCCCGGGTACCCCATGATGTTCTCGACGAACGCGGCGCCGCTCAAGAGGCCGCCGAGCTCGAAGCCGAAGAACGTGATGAGCGGATTGATCGCGTTGCGCACGGCGTGGCGGTAGATCACCCGCCGCTCCGCGAGCCCCTTCGCCCGGGCGGTCTTCACGTAGTCCGACCGCAGCACTTCGAGCAGGTTGTTGCGCATGTAGCGCATCAGCCCGCCGACCGAGAAGAGCCCGAGCGCGATCGTCGGCAGGACGAGGTGCCGCGCGATGTCGAGGACCTGGCCCCACCACGGGTACGTGTCGAAGTCGACGCTGGTGAGGCCCTGCAGCGGCAGCAGGTGGGTCCAGTAGGCGGCGTACAGCAGCAGCAGCGCGCTGAAGAACGAGGGGATCGAGATCGCCACGAACGCGGCGGTGTTGAGGACGCCGTCCATCGCCGAGTACTGGTGCACCGCCGAATAGATCCCGAGCGGCAGCGCGACCGACCACGCCACGACCAGCGAGGTCAGCGACAGCAGCAGGGTGTTGAGCGCGCGGCTGCCGATCAGCCACGTGACCGGCACGTTGTAGGCGAACGACAGGCCGAAGTCGAGATGAAGGATGCTCCACAGCCACCGGAAGTACTGGATCCAGGGCGGCTGGTCCATCCCGAACTGCGCCTTGAGCGCCGCGATCGTCTGCGGACTGATCTGCGGGTACTGCAGCACGAGCGCCTGAAAGTAATTGCCGGACCCCGGCACGAGCTGAATGGCGGCCCAGCTCACCAACGTAATGCCGAACAGCAGCGGGCCGAGCAGCAGCAGGCGGCGCAGAATGTAGCGGACCATCAGCCGGCAGCCCGGGGCATCGGCACGTGCGGCGGCTCCGCGCCCGGCCGCTCTACGGCTTGAAGAAGATCACCGGGAAGTTCCAGAACGGACCGCCGAACGCGGTGAAGTGAATGTTGCCGAACTTGTTCCGGACGGCGACGTACGCGTTGGGAATCGCCGTGTACACGACCGGAACCTGCTCGGCCACGATCGCCTGGTACTGGTAGTAATATTCGCGGCGGCGGTTCTGATCCACGGTGGTCGCGCCCAGGTTGAAGTAGCGGTCGATCTGCGCCTCCCACGGCGTGGCGGGCTTCGCCTCCTTCGGGTTCCACATGTGCAGGCTGCCGTCGGAGCGCCAGACGTTCTGTCCGTTGTGCGGCTCGATGCCGCCGGTGAGGCCGAGCACCATCGTCTCCCACTTGAACGACTCGACCAGCTTGTTGACCAGCGTGTTGAACGCTTCCGGCACCAGGGTGACCCGCATCCCGAGCTGCGACAGGTCCTGCCGCATGATGTTCGCGATCGCCACCCGGTCCTGGTTGTCCGAGTTCGTGCTGATCACGAACTCCACCGGGTGGCCGTCGGCGTCCCGCAGCATGCCGTCCGAGCCCTTCTTGAAACCGCCCTCGGCCAGGACCTGCGCCGCCTTCGTCAGATCGTACGGATACTGCATGACGTGCGGGTTGAAGAAGAACTTGTCCGCCGGGCTCTCCGGGCCGTACTGGACGACGGCGTGGCCGGCGTACACCTGGTTGATGATCGCCTGCCGGTCGGTGGCGTAGGACACGGCCTGGCGGAACTTCTGGTTCGCGAACCACTTGAGCTTGTAGTCGGGCAGCCCGCTGCGCGAGTTCTGGTTGAAGACGAGGAACTCGGTGCCGAATGTCGGGCCGCCGTCGAAGACGGTGTAGTTCCCGGTCTTCTCGTCCCGCTTGAAGGCGGCGTATTCCTTCGGGCGCAGGCCGTAGCTGTCCGTCTGCTTGCCTTGGAAGAGCAGCCGCAGGGCCTCCTGGCTGGGCACGATGCGCAGGACGACGCGGTCGATGTAGGGCAGCCGGTGGCCCTGCGCGTCAACCTTCCAGTAATGCGGGTTGCGGACGTAGCGGACGCGCTCCGCCGGCCGGTATTCCGTCATGATGTACGGGCCGGAGCCGACCAGCTCACTCGGCGGCGTGTTGACCCCCCAGGTCTGCCGGAACTTCCCCGCTTTGTAGGACGCCTCGAGTTTGTGGCGCGGCAGGATCGACACCCCGATCGTGCGGAGGAACGGGCCGAACGGCTCGGCGGTGTGGAACGCCACGGTCCGCGCGTCGACTTTGGAGGCCTGGACCGGCTTCCCGGCGACGCTCAGCACGTCGGCGAGGCTGTTCGGAATGTTCTTGTCGAAGATGACGCCGAAGGTGAAGACGACGTCGTCCGCGGTGAGCGGCTGGCCGTCGTCCCACTGCAGGCCCTGCCGCAGCACGAAGGTCCAGGTCTTGCCGTCCGGACTCGTCTTCCACGACTCCGCGAGCGCCGGCTCCGTCTGCGTCGTCTCGCCGTTGTCCTCGACCAGCCCGTCGAAGAGCGTGCCGAGCGGCCCTGTCGACGAGGTCTCCTGCGCCAGGATCGGATTGAACGTCCGCGGATCGCTGACCTGCGAGTCGAGGAACTCGCCGCCGAATCGTCCGGCATCGCCGGTCATGACCTTCGGATTCGGCAGGCCCGGGAGGGCCGGATGATGGGACGGCGCGGAGGCGCCCTCGGCGGGCGGCATCAACAACGTTGCGGCGAGCAGCGTGGATATGACAGCAAATCGCACGGTGGGACCTCCCGGCATATGACCCTCCACGATCAGCTCCACTTCAACGGGCGTTCCTTCGCGAACGGCTCCCTAGGATACATTTCCTGTTTTCGGGCGGAAAGAACGGCGATCCGGCGGGGCTCGGAGGCTGCCGGTAAGTTATTCGCGCGGAGCGGCAGGCGACCCCTGCTCCCCGGCCGCCGTCACCCGCTGGAGCGGCGCGTAGCCGAGCGCGAGGCGCTTGGTCCCGGCGGGGCCGTCGAACCGGACGGTGATGATCGCGCGCGGCCCCTCCCCGTCCACCTCGAGCACCCGCCCCGCGCCGAACGTCTTGTGCCGGACGGCGTCGCCGACCGCCACCTCGGGAATGGGACGCCGGTCTTCCTCAGGCCAATCGCCCGTGTCCGTGCGCGGCGTGGCCGCGCGCTCGATGGCGTCGGGCGGGATCTCCGCGAGGAACCGCGACGGCAGGCTCGGCCGCGACGTGCCGTAGGACGTGCGCTGGCGGGCGTAGGTGAGCAGGAGGCGGTGCCGCGCGCGGGTCATGCCGACGTAGCACAGCCGGCGCTCCTCGGCCAGATCGACCTCCTCTTCCAGCGCGCGCATGTGCGGAAACAGCCCTTCCTCCAGGCCGGCCAGGACGACCACCGGAAACTCGAGGCCCTTCGCGCTGTGCAGCGTCATGAGGGTGACCCGGTCGGGACGCTCCTCGAAGGAGTCGACGTCCGTCTGCAGCGCGAGGTGCTGGAGAAAGGCCTCGAGCGTCCCTTCCCCGCTCGTCGCCTCGACTTCCTGAGCGACCGCGGCGAGCTCCTCGAGGTTCTCCAGGCGCGCGTAGGCCTCGTCGGTCCCTTCGGCTTCGAGCATCCGGCGGTACCCGGTCCGATCGAGCGCCCGCAGCAGCACGTCGCGCGCGGAATGGTCCGCGGCGAACGCGCCGAGGTCTTCGACCAGATCGACGAACTCGGTCAGGCCGGCGCGGATCGCGCCGCCGATCCCCGGGACCCCGGCCGGACCGGCGCCCGCGGCGCCTCCCCGAGCAACCCCGCGCCCCGCCTCCCACAACGTGGTGCCGGACTCGCGGGCGTGGGCGTCCAGCCGGCGGAGGGTGGTGTCGCCGATGCCGCGGCGGGGGACGTTGACGACGCGGCGCAGCCCCGCCTCGTCCGCGGGATTGTAGGCGAGCCGCAGGTAAGCCAGCAGGTCCTTGACCTCCGCCCGCTCGTAGAAGCGGAGGCCGCCCACGATCTGGTACGGGATCCCCAGCCGCAGGAACATCTCCTCGAACTGCCGGGACTGCGCATGCGTGCGGTACAGTACCGCGACCTCGCCGAACCGGCCGCCCGCCGCCTGGTGCGCGCGAATTTGATCGCCGGCGTACCGGGCCTCCTCGTAGCCGTCGAACGCCTCGTACAGGGTGACCGGCGCGCCGTCGGGATTGGCCGTCCACAGCGTCTTGGGGTGCCGGTGCGGATTGTTGTGGATCACGCCGCCCGCGACCGCGAGGATGCGCCGCGTCGAGCGGTAGTTCTGCTCGAGCGCGACGATCCGAGCTTCCGGGTAGTCGCGCTCGAACTCGAGGATGTTGCGGACGTCGGCCCCGCGCCACCGATAGATCGCCTGATCGTCGTCCCCGACGACGCAGAGATTGCGGTGGCGCCGCGCCAGGAGCCCGACCAGCGCGTACTGCGCGTGGTTCGTGTCCTGATACTCGTCGACGAGGATGTGCCGGAACCGGTCCTGATAGCGTGCGAGCACTTCCGGCGAGGCTTGAAAGAGCTGCACCGTCCGCAGCAGCAGGTCGTCGAAGTCGAGCGCCCGCGCGTCGTCGAGCCGCCGCTGGTAGGCCGCGTAGATCCGGGCGAGCATCGACTCCCGCGCCGTCTCCGCGCGGGCGGCGAACGCGACGTGATCCACCAATTCGTTCTTCGCGCGGCTGATCTCCGCGAGCACCGCCGCCGGAGGAAACCGGCGGTCGTCGAGGTCCAGCGCCCGGAGCGTTTCGCGCATCAGCGTGCGCTGGTCGTCGCCGTCGTAGATGACGAAGCGCGGATCAACGCCGGCCGGCGCCCCGGAGATCCGCAAGATCCGGCTGCACGTCGCGTGAAACGTCCCGATCCACAGCGCGCGCGCGACCTGCGGACCGAGCAGTGCCCTGAGACGCTCGCGCATCTCGCCCGCGGCCTTGTTCGTAAACGTCACCGCGAGGATCGCGGGCGCCGGCACGCCGCGGTCCTGGATCAGCGAGGCGATGCGGTACGCGAGCACGCGGGTCTTGCCCGATCCCGCGCCGGCGAGCACGAGCAGCGGGCCGTCGCCGTGGCGCACCGCCTCGAGCTGGCGGTCGTTGAGCAGCGTTTCGAGTGTGGACGTTGTTTCGGGCACGGTACTCCTGGACGCTCGCATCGTGCGAGGCGACGTCAATTCTTTCTCTATCCTACACCTGAATCACCGATCGCAGTGCGCTACTCCCACTCGATCGTGGCCGGCGGCTTGCTCGTCACGTCGTAGACCACGCGGCTGATCCCGGGGACCTCGCCGGTGATCCGGTTGCTCATCGCCTCGAGCAGATCCGCGGGCAGCCGCGCCCAGTCGGCGGTCATGCCGTCTTCGCTCGTCACGACGCGGATCGCCACGACGTGGCCGTACGTGCGCGCGTCGCCGGCGACGCCGACCGTGTGCACCGGCAGAAGCACCGCGAACGCCTGCCAGACCTCGCGGGTCACACCGGCGCGGCGGAGCTCTTCGCGAACGATCGCGTCGGCGGCGCGCAGCGTCTCGAGACGCTCGTCGGTCACTTCCCCGAGCACCCGGATCGCGAGTCCCGGCCCCGGGAACGGATGCCGGCCGACCATCTCGTCGGGCAGGCCGAGCGTCCGGGCGACCACGCGGACCTCGTCCTTGAACAGCGTCCGGAACGGCTCGATCAAACGGAACGGCATCACGTCCGGCAGGCCGCCGACGTTGTGGTGCGTTTTGATGCGCGCCGCCGTGCGCGTGCCGCTTTCGATGACGTCGGGATAGAGCGTGCCCTGCACGAGGTACTCCGGCTGGTCGAAGCGCGCCGCCTCTTCCGCGAACACCGTGATGAACTCGCGGCCGATCAGGATCCGCTTCCGCTCCGGATCGGTCACGCCCTCGAGACGCGCGAGGAAGCGGCGCCGCGCGTCCACGTGCACGAGCGGCATCCCGAAGTGGTCGCGGAACACCGCGACGACGCCCTCCGACTCGCCCTGGCGGAGCAGCCCGTGGTCCACGAACACGCACGTCAGCCGGTCGCCGATCGCCCGGTGCACCAGCGCGGCCGCCGCGGAGGAGTCGACGCCGCCGCTCAGCGCGCAGATCGCGCGGCCCGCGCCCACCTGCGCGCGGATCTCGTCGACGGAGCGGTCGATGAACGACGCCATCTCCCACGACGGCGAGCAGTTGCACACGGTGTAGAGGAAGTTGCGCAGCACGTCCGTGCCCCACGGCGTGTGCGAGACCTCCGGGTGGAACTGCAGGCCGTACAACCGGTGGGGCCGGTGCGCGATCGCGGCGTAGGGCGTGTGGTCGGAGTGCGCGAGCGTCTCGAAGCCCTCGGGCAGGCGCGAGACCGTATCGCCGTGGCTCATCCAGCCGATCAGCCGGCGCTCGAGGCCGCCGAACAGCGCGTCCGGCGACTCGTCGACGAAGAGGCGCGTCCGGCCGTACTCGCGGCGCGCGGCGGGCCCGGTGCGGCCGCCCAGTACGTGCGCCATCAGCTGCATACCGTAGCAGATGCCGAGAATCGGGATTCCCGTCGTAAAGAGACCGGGGTCGCAGTGCGGCGCCCCGGTATCGTAGACGCTGTTGGGACCGCCGGAGAGAATCAGGCCCTTCGGGCGGAGCGCGAGCAGATCGGCGAGCGGTGTGTCGTACGGAAGGATCACGCTGTAAACGCGCAGCTCGCGGACGCGACGGGCGATCAACTGGCTGTACTGGGCGCCGAAGTCGAGGACGACGACCAGATCGTCCGTGGACGGCAGGCGCTCGCGGGTCTCGCGCCCCCGGACCGCCGCGTCCGCGCCGGCCACCGTGAAACCGGCGCCGGGCAACCGTGAAATTGAAGCGGCCGTCACCGGCCCTGCCCCACCCGCTGCGCGATCTGCATCGTCTTGCCCTCCGTGACGAGCGCGGGAGCGATGATCACCTCGGCCTGCTGCATCTGCCGCACGGAGCGCGCGCCGCACATGCCCATCGCGGTGCGGAGCGCCTCGATCAAGTTTTGCGAGCCGTCGTCGACCCGGGCCGGTCCGAACAGGATATCGCGCAAGGTACCGGTGCTGCCGACGGCGATTCGCGTGCCCCGCGGGAGCGCCGCGTGCGGCGTCGCCATCCCCCAGTGGAAGCCGCGCCCGGGCGCCTCCTCGGCGCGCGCGAACAGGGAGCCGAGCCTGACCGCGTCCGCGCCGCACGCGATCGACTTGGCGCTCTCGCCGCCGACCGAGATCCCGCCGTCGGCG
>DASYXS010000005.1:0-71079 GCA_035934535.1 bacterium | reverse complement strand
CCCCGCGGGGAAGGCGCCCGCCGCCCCGGCCACCCGCGCCGCGTCCAACCGGTGCCGCTGCAGATCGACCGCGAGCGCGCGCCCGCCGGCGGCGCGCACGACCTGGACGGCGTGCAGCCCCACCCCGCCGGCGCCGAGAATCGCCACGCTGTCCCCGGCCCGCACCGCACCCTGCGTGACCACCGCGTGGTAGGCCGTCCCGAGCGCGCAGGACAGCGGTCCGCCGTGCTCGGGCGGCACGTTCGGCGGCAGCAGAAGGACGCAGTCCTCCGGCACGACGAGGTACTCCTGAAAGCCGCCGGGCGACGTGAACCCCGTCCATCCGCGGAGGTGCTCACAGAGATTTTCTTCGCCGGCCTGGCAGTGCGCGCAGGTCCGGCAGCCCCAGTAGTTGTAGACGACGACGCGATCGCCGGCCCGGAGGGCGGTGCGGCCCGGTACGGCGCTTCCGGCCCCGGGCGTTCCACCGTCTTCGGAGGGCCCAAACTCGACGATCTCGCCGGCGATCTCATGCCCGGGGACATGCGGCAGCGGAAGCACGGCCGAGAACGGCATCGCGCCGTCGGCGATCTTGAGGTCCGACCGGCAGACGCCGCAGCCGAGGACCCGCACCAGCACCTGTCCCGGCCCGGGCGCCGGCCGCGGCAGATCCAGCGGCCGCAGCGGCGCGCCGTATTGTGTGACCGCCATCGCCCGCATGCGCGCTCTCCCGCCTACGCTTTGATTTCCACCGCGCCGCGCCCGAGCAGCGAACGGGCGCGCAGCCGGCCGTGAAGATCTTCGACCTCCGCGAGCGGCCGCACCTCGGAGACGACCGGCGTGATGTGTCCGTCGCGGACCAGCCGGGCCGCGGCGAGCACCTCCGCCCGGGAGCAGTAGCGCGATCCGAGCAGGGTCAATTCGCCCATCACCATCTCGCGCGACACCACGTCGAGGCCGGCTCCTTCGAACGTCGTCAGCATGACCATCCGGGCGCCCGGGCCGAGCAGTCGAAAGGCCCACGCGAGGGTCTCGCGGCTGCCGACGAGATCGATCGCCACCGTGGCGCCGCCGTCCAACGCCGCGCGCGCCTGGTCGTGCGCGTCCGGCGCCGTGATGTTCACCGCCGTGTCCGCGCCGAAGCGCCGGCAGTGCTCCAATTTCGCGTCGTCGAGATCCACCGCCACGACGCGCCCGCCGAACAAACGCGCCGTCTGCACCATATGGATGCCGACGCCGCCCGCGGCGCCGATCACGAGCACACGATCCCCGACCCGGACGCCCGCGCGCGACGCGCACACGTGGTACGGAGTCGCGACCGCGTCCGGGATCACCGTGCCGCCGACGAACGGGACGCCGTCCGGGAGCGGCAGCACGTTGGCCTCGGGCAGCGCGACGAGTTCGGCGTAGCCGCCGTCCCGGTGCACGCCCACGTAGCCGCCGTGGTTCCGGCAGAGCGATTCCCGCCCCGACCGGCACCAGTCGCAGCGGCCGCACGTAAGGTAGAAGTAGCTCATCACGCGGTCCCCCGGCCGCAGGCCGGTCACGCCCGGCCCCGTCTCGACGACCACGCCGGTAAATTCGTGTCCCGGCACCCGCGGAAGGGACTCGGGGCGGCCGAGCCGCCCGCCCATGTAGTTCACGACGGTCAACCCCACACCGCAGGCGCGGACCGCGATCAACACCTCGCCCGGCCCGGCGGCCGGATCCCGGTGCTCGCCGTACCGGAGCGGTCCCCCCCAGGCGTCGAGGAGCTGCGCTTTCACCGGGCGCGCTGCGACGGCGGCGCATGCCGCCGCCTAGTCCCGCGCAAGCGGGGCGACGCACGCGCGGGCGAAGCGGCCGCGCCGCCGAACTGCGCCAGGATCTCCTCGACCGGCAGCACCCAGCCGAGGCAGCGCCGGACGTTTTCCAGGCCGAGCACGTGCAGGTCGTCGCCGTACATGCTCGCGACCCCGTCCGCGGCGACGACGACGCGCAGATCGCGGTTGAAGGCGTCGAACGCCGTGCAGAGCACGCAGGTGTTGGTGTTGATGCCGCAGATCACCACGGTCTCCGTCCCGAGCGCCCGCAGCAGGGTCTCCAGATCGGTGCCGTAGAACGCGCTGAGCCGCTTCTTACTGCGGATCACGTAGTCGCCGGGCTGGGCCGCGAGCTCGGGCGGCAGCTCCGTCTGCACCGAGCCTTCCTGGTTGTGGTGGACGATCGTGCTGCGCCGTCCCGGCGTCATCGACTCGCGCGCGGCCTCGACCGCCTTCCAGAACGGGTTGACCATGCTCTCGAGCCCCGGCGGGGTGGTACGGCGGTACGTCAGCAGCACGTAGACGACCGGCACGGCGGCCTCCCGCGCGCCGCCGAGCAGGCGCGCCACCGCGGCGCGCACCCGCCGCGCGTCGCCGGCCGACACCGGCATCGTGGCCACCTCGGGATCGAGGTGCCCGCGGTGCACGTCCACCGCGAGCACGGCGATTTTCGCGGGATCGAGGCGTAGCTGCGCGCGGATCGCGTCGACGAACGGACGGCGGTCAACAATCTCGGCCATCGCTAGACCCCCAGGTACCGGTGCGTGACGGCCGTATCGGCGGCGAGGTCCGCCGGCGCGCCGTGATAGACCACGTGGCCTTTGCTGAGCACGTACACGTCGCCGGCGACCCGGAGGGCCATCGGCAGGTTCTGCTCCACGAGCAGGATGCTCAACCCTTCCTCGCGGAGGCGGACGATCGCGTCGCCGAGATTCCGGACCAGCAGCGGCGCGAGGCCTTCGGACGGCTCGTCCATCAGCAGCAGGCGCGGATTCGTCATGAGTGCGCGGCCGATCGCGAGCATCTGCTGCTCTCCGCCGGAGAGCATGTTGCCGCGGTGCGCGGCGCGATCGCCGAGGCGCGGAAACAGCCCGAGGACCCGCTCGATCGACCACGGCGTGCCGCCGGCGGCGTTGATTTCACGGTGGCCGGTCGCAGGCCGGCCGGGACCGTTCCCACTGCGCGCCGCCACGGTCAGGTTCTCGTGCACGGTGAGCGACGGAAAGATGCGGCGGCCCTGCGGGACAAGGCCGATCCCGGCCCGCGCGATCTCGTGGCTCGGTACCCGGGTGATGTCCCGCCCGTCGAACACCACGCGGCCCCGCCGCGGCCGCGCAAACCCGACGACCGACCGGATGAGCGTCGTCTTGCCCATGCCGTTGCGGCCGAGGAGCGCCGTCACGGCGCCCGGCCGCACCTCGAGGCTCACCCCCTGCAGCACGTGCGAATCGCCGTAGTAGGTGTGGATGTCGTCGACCGCGAGCACGGCCATCTAGTGGGTCTCCTGCCCGGCCGCTTCGGTGCCGAGATAGATCTCCTGCACGGACCGGTCGGCGCGGACCGCTTCCTTCGTGCCCTCCGCCACGACGCAGCCGAAGTGCAGCACCGTAATCGCGTCGACGATCTCGAACGCGACGTCCATGTCGTGCTCGATGAGCAGCAGGGTCAGCCCCGGGTCCAGGCCTTTGATGAACTGCGCCATCTCCCGGCGCTCGCCCGGCGAGAGCCCGGCCGCCGGCTCGTCCAGCAGCAGCAGGCGCGGACGTCCGGCCAGCGCCAGCAGGACCTCCAATTGCCGCTGCTCGCCGTAGGAGAGCACGTGGACCTCGGCGTCGCGCTTCTGCCAGAGGCCCGCCGGCTCGAGCAGCGCCCGGGCGCGGTCGAGCACCGCCCGGTCCCGCCGCAGCGGCCGCAGCATCGCGTACTTGGAGGGCGACAGCGCCTGCACCGCGAGGAGCATATTGTCCTCCACGGTGAGCGGACCGAAGAGGTTGGTGATCTGGAACGTGCGGCCGAGTCCCAGCGCGGCCCGCGCGTGGGCGGGCAGACCCGTCACGTCCCGGCCGAAGAACCGCAGGCGCCCCGACGAGGCGGCGAGCTCGCCGGTGATGATGTTGAACAGCGTCGTCTTGCCGGCGCCGTTCGGGCCGATGATCGCCCGCCGCGATCCTTCCGGCACGGACATGGTGACGTCCCGGATCGCCTCGAGGCCGCCGAAGCGGCGGCAGATCCGCTCGAGCTCCAGGACGGCGTGACCCACCACCGGCCGGCCGACGGCTCCGCCTAGCCGCAGTACCGGCAGGGCGGATAGTTGCGGTCGTACACCGGCTGCTTCAGGAACTCGGCGGGCGCGAACGTCCAGAACTGCGAGACGTTGTGGAAGGTGTGGATCACGGTGTTGACGAGGCGTCCGTTCCGATACTCGACCTTCCGCACGTACTCGTTCTCGATGGGATTATGATAACTGTCGAGCCGGATCGGGCCGCGCGGCGCGTTCGGCAGCTGCACCGCGAGCATCGAACGCAGGAACGCGGCGCGATCGTCCACCTTCCCGTCGATGCGCTGCACGGCCGTGTCGATCCACATGCCGCCGGTGTAGTTCGTCTCCGCGTAGTACGAGGGGTCCTTCTTGTACTTGGCGTTGTACGCGTCGACGAACTTCCTCGCGGCGAGCGTGGTCAGGCCCGCGGCCCAGTGCAGGCAGGTGATGATGCCGGTCGCGTCTTCCGGCGCTCCCATGCCGCGGAGCAGGCTCTCATCGGCGAGAAGCGCGCCGCCGATGAGGGGGATCTTGTCCTTCAGGCCGTACTGCCGGTACGCCTTGGCGAAGCGGATCACGTCGACGCCGACGGGAATGGCGTACACCGCGTCGACGTCGCGGCGGAGCTGCGTGACGTACGGGCTGTAGTCCGGGGTGCCGAGCGGCGCCCAGATCTTCTGCACGATCTGCCCGCCCTGCAGTTCGAACGTCTTCTGGAATCCGCCGACGACCTCGTAGCCGAACGCGTAGTCGCTGCCGATCGTCGCGATCCTCTTGTATTTGAGCTCTGTCGCCGCGTACTCGCCGAAAGGATGCGAGGGCTGGCTGCTCGACCACCCGGTGCGCACGAAATTGGGCGCGCCCTTCCGCTGCGTGAGGTCGTCCGCGGAGGCGACCATGAAGATCATGGGCGTCCCCCGCTCGGCGACGTAGTCGCGGACGGCGTACGCCTCGGAGGCCAGCAGCGGCGCGGTGAGCAGCTGGACGCGGTCCTGCTCGATCAGTTTGCGCGCCTTCGTGAGCGCGTTGGCCGGCACGCCGCCCGCGTCCTCCACGATCAGCTGAACCTGCTTCCCGCCGAGCATCGAGTTCTTCTCAGACAGGTACATCTGGAAGCCGTCGAGCATGTCGCGGCCGCTCGGCGCGACCGTCCCCGTAATGTCGGCGATGAAGCCGATGCCGAACGCGGGCGACGGCTGCGCGTAGACGACCGGGCGCAGACGGGCGAGCGCCCGGGCAGCCGTGACGCCGCCGAGCGCGAGGCCGCCCTTGACCAGGGTCCGCCGCGTGATCCGGTGTTGGGCCAATCCGCTCACCTCCGTGCAGCGACTCTAGGTGGTTTCCGAGTGTTCGACGGCCGGGACCTGGGTCCCGCGTCCGCGGCCTCCTGCCGGACGGCGAAGGAGCAGCGTCCGCGCGGCGCCGACCACCCCTTGCGGCGCGTACATCACGGCCAGAACGAGGATCGCGCCGAGGATCGTCAGCCAGCGCTGCGTGATGCCGCTCAGCAGGTTTTGGAGAAAAACGAGCAGCGCGGAGCCGACGAGGGCACCAAAGAGGGTCCCGCTCCCTCCAAGGATCACCATGAGCAGCGCGTTCGCAGACGCGATGAGGTGCACGTCCGCGGGCGAGACGAAGCCGTTGTAGTAGGCGTACAGCACGCCGGCCACACCGCAGAACGCGCCGGCGAGGATGAAGACGAGGTACTTGTGCAAGAACACGTTGTAGCCGAGGACCCGCATGCGGGACTCGCTCTCGCGGATCCCGCGCAGCGTGAGGCCGAACGGCGACGTCACGACGAGGTACATCGAGGCGGCGGCGAACAGCGTCACCGCCATCGCGAAATAGTAAAAGGACTGGATCCGGACGAGGCTGAGTCCGGCGGCCAGCACCGGCCGCGCGATCCCGCGAAGTCCGTTGTCGCCCCCGGTTACCGACACCCACCGGTAGGCCAGTCCCCAGATGATCTGGCCCAACGCGAGTGTGATGATCAAGAAATACGGGCCGGTCGCGCGGATCGCCAGCAGGCCGAACAGCGCCGCGGTGCCCGCGGCGGCGAGCACGTCCGCCGCCGCGGCCGGCCAGAACCCCCAGCCGAGCGTCGTGGCCAGCACCCCGACCACGTAGCCGGCGACGCCGAAATACGCCGCATGACCGAGCGACCCGAGTCCCGTGTAGCCGACGAGAAGATCGAGACTCATCGCCATGATCCCGTAGCAGAACGTGAGCGTGAGCAGGTGCAGATAGTAGGTCGGCGCGACCACCGGCAGCGCGCACAGAGCCGCGACGATGACCGAGACGGCGGCGAGACCGCTGAAGGTCCCGCGGCGCACGCCTACGCCCTGCCGAAGAGGCCCGTCGGCCGCACGGCCAGGATCAACGCCATCGGCGCGAAGAGCGTGAAGTAGGACAGCTCAGGGAACATCGCTTTGCCGAAATTGTCGAGCAGTCCGACAAGGAGGCTGCCGACCAGCGCGCCCTTGAGACTCCCGAGCCCGCCCATGATCACGACGACGAAGGTCAGCGGCAGCACATCGAAATCGGCGCCCGGGTAGATCGAGAGGAACGCGCCGCCCATCACCCCGCCCGCGGCGGCGAGAAACGCGCCGAGCGCGAACACGCCGGTCATCACCCGCCCGACGTTGATGCCGAGGCCGCGCGCCATCTCGGCGTCGTCGACGGCCGCCCGTACGGTCGCGCCGAGACGCGTGCGCTCGAGCAGGAGCCACAATCCCACAAAGACGCAAAGCCCCACCGCGATCACGAACAGGCGGTAGGCCGGAAAGTACACGGGCCCGATGACCAGGGTGCCGGCGAGCACCCTCGGGACCGGGATGCTCTGCGGGTCGCCGCCCCACAGCAGCAGCGCCTGGTCGGAAAAGAAGAACGCGAAACCCATCGTGAGCAGGACTTGAGGAAGCGTTTGCTGATGGAACCGCGCCAGGAACCACCGCTGCATCACGATGCCGATGAGGGCGACCGCGGCCCCGCCGGCGAGAATCGCCAGCGGAAACACCGACGTCCAGCGCATCACCGACAGCCCGACGTACGCGCCGAGCAGGTAGTAGGAGCCGTGCGCGATGTTGGCCACGCGCATCAGCCCGAAGATGAGCGTGAGCCCGCTCGCGAGCAGGAACAAGAGCGCGCCGAATGAGAGACCGTTGAGAGCCTGCTGCAGGTAGAACGACGCGCCCACGGCCGCGGCCTTTAGAGCTCGAGCCCGAGGAGCCGGGCCGCGTTCCCGGCTTCGATCGCCGCGGTCTCCGCCGGCGGCAGATCGAGCCGCCTGAGGCGCCCCGCCGGATCGACGTCCGCCATGTCGTACGGCAGATCGGTGCCGAGCAGCACCCGGTCCGCCCCGGCCGCCCCGATCAGGAACGCGAGGGCGCGGTCGCCGTGCGTGATCGTGTCGGCGTAGAACCGCGGAAGATACGCCGACGGCGGCCGGCGGAGCGCACCCTGGACCTCCGGGCGCACCGCGTAGGTGTGGTCGAGCCGTCCCAGGAGAAACGGCAGCGAGCCTGCGCCGTGCGCGAGGACGATCTCGAGATCGGGGTGCCGGTCGAGCACGCCGGCCATGATCAGGCGCGCGGCGGCGAGCGTGGTCTCGTTCGGATTGCCGACGGAGTTGCCGAGGTGCCACTCCCCCATGCGCTCCTCCCCGGCGTTGTTGAGCGGATGGGTGAACACCGGCAGGCCGTGCCGCACCGCGCATTCCCACAGCGGCTCAAACGACGGGTCGTCGAGGTAGCGGCCGTTGACGTTCGTGCCGACGTACAGCGCCCGGCAGCCGGCGCGGGCGGCCCGCTCCGCCTCCGCGACCGCCGCGCCGACGTCTTGGAGCGGCAGCGTCGCGAAGGCAAGGAACCGCCGGGGGTGCGCGCGGCTGATCGCGGCGATCTCGTCGTTGAACACCGCGGCCAGCTCGCCTCCGACGTCCGGCGGCGCCCAGTACAGCATCGGCGGAGAGAGCGACAGTGCCTGCACCGCGATGCCCCAGCGGTCGAGCGCGGCGAGGCGCTCCGCGACGTCCCAGAACACCGGCCCGATCGCGGAGCGCTGGCGCGGGCTGCTCCAGACGATTCGCTCGCCGCCGCGCGTCTCCACCTTGGCGCCGAACCGGGCGCCCGCCCGGTCGAGGGCGGCCAGGAACCGCTCCGGAAAGACGTGGCTGTGAACGTCGACGATCATGCGGCGCCGGCCCGGTCCCCTAGGCCATCATGTCGTCGGCGTGCTCGCAGAGGGTGAAGCGCTCGTGGCCGGTGTCGGTCACGACGATGTTCTCCTCGAGACGGACGGTCTGCTCGAGGCCGGGATGTCCCGCAAACGTCTCGATCGCGAAGTACATGTTCTTCTTGAGCTCCGCGGGATACTTGAGCGAGTACGCGCGGGAGATCCACATCCCCTCGTACAGGCTGAGCCCGATGCTGTGCGCGAACTGCTGCAGCGAGACGCTGCCGTACTTGTCGTCGTCGTAGACGGGGAAGTGCTTCGCGACGTCCGCGGAGGTGGCCCCGGCGCGGACCGCGCCGATCGCCGCGTAGAGCGAATCGTAGCATTCCTTGTAGAGGTCCTTCTCCTTCTGGGTCGGCTTCGATGCGACTTTCCAGCACCGGACGAAGTCGATGAAGTACCCGCCCGGGCCGACCGCGTTGATGTCGATGATCATGAGGTCGCCCTGGCGGATGATCTTGTCGGTGTGCCAGCGGCGGTAGGGGCTGGTGTTGCCGCCCGAGGCGACGATGATATCGTAGACGAAGTCGAAGCCGCTGCGGTACAGGTATTCGTTGACCTTCGCGCAGACCTCGGCCTCGCGCACGCCGGGCTTGGCCCAGTCGTGCTTCGCCATGTACATCGCGGCGTCGCCGTGGGCCGCGGCGATCTTGTGGCACTCCAGCTCGTCCTGGGTCTTGATCACCCGCGCCTGCGACATCGCCGGCCAGCCGTTCGTGATGTTGAGCCCCTCTTTCGTCAGCGACTGGTAGGCGACCATGTCCATGATGTCGATGCCGATCTTCTCCTTGTGCACGCCGGACTCGCGCAGCACGTCCGCGATCGACCCGGCCATCCGCGCGGCCATCTCGCCCTCCGCGCCCTCGGACCACTTCCACGTGATCGCGGGCCGGACCTCAGTGAGCCACGGCGCGTCCATCTGCGCGCAGACCAGGTCGCTGCCGACCGTCTCGAACAGCACCGGGTCCTTGCCGCGCGGGAGCACCGCGTAGCGGATGAAGATGTTGTTCTTCCAGTTGCCCTGGTACACGCCGGTCACGTAGCGGACGTTTTCCCCGACGAACAGGATGAGCGCGCCGAGGTCGTGCTTGTCCATCATCGCGCGCGCGCGCGCCAGCCGCTCGCCGCGCAGCCGGTCGAAGTTGACGCGGCCCTGCCAGTCCGTGCCGGACGTGCTGAAGACCCGCCGGGGCTGGAGCTCGTGCTGCCCGGCGATAAACGGGTGGTACGTCATCGATATGGCCCCCCTTCGCGTTCGCGCCGGTCACCCCGGCGCATCTGCTGCATGGCGTCTGCGACTCTGTGCACCGAGGCCGTCCGTGCCGGGCGGGAACTCCGCGGCCGCTAGGCGAGCAGCGCGGCGCAGTACGGACTTCGCGAGATCCGGCGCGCCCCGGCCGGCGTCACGGCCACCATGTCTTCCAGCCGGACGCCTCCGCCTCCCGGCACGTCCGGAAGCCAGATCAGCGGCTCGACGGCGAACACCATCCCGGCCTCGAGGGTGACGGTCTCGGCGCCGGGAAACGCTTCGCCGATGTAGGGCGGCTCGTTCGAGCCGCACCCGATCCCGTGGCCGATGAACAGGCTGAGGAAGCGCCCGCCGAGGCCGTGCGACGCCGCGCGGTCGCGGATCACCATGGTCACCTCGGCGTTCGTCGCGCCGGGACGCATCGCCGCAATACCCGCCTGCAGGCCGTCCCATACCGCGCGGTAGATCCGCCGCTGGTCGGGCGACGGCTCCCCGCAGACCACCGTCCGGCCGATGTCGCCGAAATAGCCGTTCCACATCGCGCCGATGTCGATGAAGACGAGGTCGCCCTCGCGGATCAGCTTGTCGGTCGCGAGCCGCGTCGGCGGCGACATCCGCTCGCCGCTCGCCACGAACGGCGTCGTCACGTGCGGGTATTCGCCGCCGAGCCGGTGGAGCGTGCGCAGCGCCTCGCCGGCGACCTCGCACTCCCGCACCCCTTCGCGGACGGCGGCGGCCGCGGTCGCCGTAACGGCCTCGGCGATCGCCGTCGCCTCCTCGATCACCGCCAGCTCCTCCGCCGTCTTGATGCGCCGGGCCGCCTGCATCGCCGCGTCGCCGTCTATCCAGCGGATGTCGGGGCACGTCTCCGCCAACGCGTCCATCAGCAGCTTGCTCGCCAGGTCGATGCCGACGCGCGCGCCGCGGAGCCCTCGGCGGCGCAGCAGGCCCGGGATGATCTCCGAGGCGGCGTGGCGGATGAGACCGGGCTCTTCGAGGATCGGAATCGTCTCCCAGTCGCCCACCCACGGCATCGTGGCCTCGGCGCGATCGCGGTCTCCGCCGGAAACGAGGAGCGCGGTCGTCCCGTCGCGGGTGCAGAGCGCGCCGTTCAGCACGCCGTTCTTGCCGGCGATGATCTGCGGCCGCAGGCTCGTGAGGTAGCGGACGTTCTCTTCCTTCCAGACGAGCACGGCGTCGAGGTCCGCCGCGGCGATCGCCTGCCGCGCGCGCTCGATCCGCCCGGCGCGGAGGCGCGCCATATCGACGCGCGCCTCGTAGTCCGCGGCCCCCGCGCCGCGCGACCAGGTCAATACGCGACCTCGACCAGGCGTCCCTCGCGCGCCGATCGGATCACGGCGTCGGTCAGCTGCACGCTGCGCAGGCCGTCCAGCCCGGACGCGTTCGGCTCGCGATTGTGCGCGACCGCGTCGTTGAAGGCCGCGATCGACCGCACGACCGCGTCATTGCTGGAATATTTGGCGACCTGCTCGCCGGACGCGGTCAGGACGCGCAGCTCTCCGAGGCGGAACGGCCGGGTGCAGTCGATGCCGACGATGCGTCCCGCGGTGCCGTAGATGTCGATGTCGGGCTGAAAATTCGGGACCTTCTGGTTCGCGTTGACGTAGGCCAGGGTGCCGTTCTGAAACCGCAGCAGCGCGAGGACCATGTGTTCAAGCTCCGTCGAAGGGCCCACGTCGGTCACGGCCGTCACCTCGCGGACCTCCGAGCCGAGCAGGTAGCGCAGCAGGTCGAAGGGGTGCACCGCGATGTTGTTGATCGAGCCCAATCCGGCGAGCTGCGGGTCGGCGCGCCACGAGCGGAAGGGATTCGCGCCGGAGCTGACCTCGATCTGCACGAGGATCACATCCCCGATCGCGCGCTGATCCAGCAGGCGCTTCGTCTCGACGAACGCGGTGTGATGGCGGGTCTGGAAGTGCGTCCCGAGCTTCAGACCCGCCGCCTCGAACGCGTCGACCATGCGCCGCGCGTCGCCGGCCGACAGCGCGAGCGGCTTCTCGCAGAGGACGTGCTTGCCGGCGCGCGCGGCCGCGAGGGCCTGCTCCGCGTGCTGCGCGTTCGGGGTGGAGATGTAGACGATGTCGACGTCGCGGTCACGCAGCAGGTCCGCGTAGTCCGTATACGCCCGCCGGGCCCCGTGCTGCGCCGCGAACGCGTCGGCGCGGCCGCGGTCGCGGCTGACCGCGGCGACCAGCGAGCCCTGTGCGCCCAGCGCCTTGATCGCCGGTGCGGTGGCGCTGCCGGCGAAGCCGCCGGTTCCGATGATGCCCCATCCGAGTGACACGTGGCTCCCCTCCCCGTATCGTGCGAACTTTCCCTTCGATAACTACCGGTCCCCTACCCGCCCGCCGACTTCACGCCGGGCAACTCAGCATGCACGCAGGCCGCGCCGCCCGTCGGCGAGAAATAACACGGTCATGCTGCGTCACTCCGTGATCTGGCGGCTGCGCGATACCACCACACCGGCGTTGCAGATGGAGATGCTGGAAGGCCTGGCCTACCTCCGCATGGAGTGCCCGATGGTGCGGTCGGGCGACTACGGCGACGATCTCTTCGGGGGCTCCCGGCGGTTCGATGACCCGCCGCCGTTCGAGGCGGCGCCCGTCTGGCGGCGCGGCACCGACGGTCCCCCGGCCGACTACGACGTGGCGCTCCACCTCGACTTCGACGACTGGGACGCGTACCGGCAGTACAGCCCCCACCCCGCCCACAAGGCCGGCTCGGTCTTCAACGGGGCGGTGTCCTGGGACGAACTCACGGCGCGGGTGGATTGGTACTTCGACGGCGAGACGCCGACCCGGCGCGGACACGTCACGCACGTGGCGATGTTCGTCTGGGCCGACGGCGTGCCGGAGCAGGGGAAGCAGCGGGCGCTCGAGGCCGTCCGCGCCCTCGGCGGCGCGCCGGGCGTGGAGGCGGTCGCGCTGGGCCACAACGCCGGCCAGCTGGTCAGCGACTACGACTGGATCATGGACGTGCAGGTGCCGGATCGCGCCGCGGCGGAGCGGCTGCTGGCGGGCCCGCACTACGCCCAGGCGATGGACGCGGTCGCCGCCGCGACGAAGTACGAGTGGACGGCACGCCTCTCGCACATCATGCGGGGGCCGTAGCCGGCTCACCCGGTCTTCATCCGGTGCTGGATTAGGGCGGTTCGGTCGACGCGTGTAAACCCGGCCAGCAGTTCCGCGGCCTCGCGGTACGCGGGGTGCGCCAGAAACGCCGCGGCGCCGCTTTCGTCCGCGAAGTGCGCCTCGAGCACGAGATCGGCCCGGCCCATCTTCGCCCACCCCAAATCGTCGGCGACCTCCAGCGCATAAATGGCGTCGCATTCGGCGCGCAAGGCGGCGAGCGCGCGCCGCGCGTCCCGCTTCCTCGGTTCGTCGATTCCCTCGCGCCAGACGTAGAGCCCGAGATGGCGCACCCGGCCCCGGACCGACGCCTGGCCCTTGTAAAGGTAGTCGGCCCTGGCCGTGACCTCTTCGTGCGTGATCGTGTCGATGAAGCCGCCGACGCGGTAGTGGTGCGGGTCGACAGTGTACTCGTCCCAGGACGCTCTGTTCCCGTGATCCCGGAGAAGCACGAGATCGTAGTTGCCGTCTGTCAAGCCGATATCTTCGCCGAAGTCGATGCCATGCACGGGACTCGCGTAACTGACGTAGGCGAGGCCCTCCTTTGCCCGGAGCCGCTGCTCCGGCGTCGCGCGCTCGTTCCAGCGCCAGAGGACGACGCGCCGCAGGACCGGCGACGCCTGCGCATCCCGCAGGCTAGTCCCACGCAAGTGGGGTGAGATCGTCATCGGCCTAATACCCCCGCATCACGTGCGTGACCCGCGCGGTCCATTCGTGTTTTGTCGCCGGCGCGATAATGCCCATCGCTTCGGCGTACCGCGGGCCCTCCACCAGGCCGCGCGCCGCCGGCGGGTCCTGCGTCTGCACGTCCAGGATCCAATCGACGTTGGCCGCGGGGCCGCCCGCGATCTGACCCCTGACGGCCGACACGACGCCCGGAGCGTCGGCCAGTGTCCGGGCCGCGGCGAGGGCCCGCGAGCGCGCGGCGGCGTCCGCCTCGGCGGTCCAGACGAACATCGCCGTATGGCGGACGAGGCCGCGGCGGATCAGCGGGTTCCCGTCGTACCGCCAGTCGATGCGCGCGGTGAGGTCCGGGACGTTGACCGCGGCGTTCCGGCGCGCGACGGCCCGGTGGTGTTCGTCGTCGCGATACCGCGCGAGCGCCGCCTCGTCGTCGAAGTCGAGGTGGAGCGCGACGTCGTAGTTGCACGGCGGGCCCTCCCGGCGCGCGCGCCAGCGCGGCGTGCGCTTCCACGGCGGCACCGCGAGCAGCGGGCGCGAGCCGCCGAACAGGTCCTCGCCGTAGTCGCCGGCGCGCACTCCCGCGCACTCCATCCGCAGAAAGGCAAGACCCCGCAGCATCGCGAGCTTCTGGTCCTCGCTGATCGTGTCCCGGTGGAGAAAGAGCGCCGTGTGCCTCAGCATGGGTGCGGGAGCATCAGTGGCGCATCCCCGTCGTCGCGACGCCGGCGATGATCTGACGTTGGAACACGAAGAAGAGCAGCGTGAGCGGCACCGAGGCGATCGACGACACGGCCATCAGCATGGGGAAGTTCGACGTCTCGGCGGACTGAAACGTCTGCACGGCGAGCGGAACGGTCGCCTTCGACGTGTTGCTGATGATGAGAAACGGCCAGACGAAGTCGTCCCAGGTCGACTGGAAGATCAGGATCGCGACCGTGAGCAGCGCCGGCCAGGCCAGCGGGACGGCGATACGGAGGAAGGTGCTGACGTGGCCCGCGCCGTCGATGCGCGCCGCGGCGATCAGGTCGTCGGGCAGCGACAGGAAGTACTGCCGCATCATCAGCACGCCGAGGGCGTTCGCGGCGACGGGGACGATCATGCCCTGGTAGCTGTTGAGCCACCCCAGGCGCTGCACCGTCAGGTAGAGCGGCACCATGACCACCTCGAGCGGCAGCATCAGGGTGGCGAGGATGAGGACCAGCAGGACGTGCCGGCCGAGGAAGCGGTACTTCGCGAGACCGTACCCCGCGAGCGCCGAGAGCAGCACGTTCAGGACGGTGACGCTGCCCGTGACGATGGCGCTGTTCACGAAGTAGCGGGTGAAGCGGACGGTCGTGTATGCGGCCGGGTAGTTGCTCCACAGCGCCGGGTGCGGAAACCATTGGATCGGCAGGTCAAACACGTGCCGGTTGGTTTTCAGCGACGTCGAGACCATCCAAAAGATCGGCATGAGAAAGACGACGGTCACGCCGGTGAGCAGCAGCAGCAGCGCGATCGTCACGGCGTGCTCCCGTACCCGGACGGCCCCCCGCCGCGAATGGCGGACGGCCGCGGTCGCGAGGCTCATCGGCTCATCCCTCCTCGGTCCTGAGCGCGCGGAGGCTCAGCATCGTAAAGGCGACAATGATCAGCAGCATCACAATGGCGGCCGCGGACGCATAGCCCATTTGGAAGCCCAGGAAGCCAGTCTGGTAGACGAATAACGACAGCGTGGTGCTGGCGTTGTCGGGACCTCCGCCCGTCATGACGAGGGCGAGCACGAAGTTTTGGACCGTCAACGTGATCGCGAACACGAGCACGACCAGAAACGTCGGCTTGAGCATGGGCAGCGTGATCGACCGGAATCGCCGCGGGGCGCCGGCGCCGTCGACCTTCGCGGCCTCGTACAACTCCGCCGGGATCGACTGCAGTCCGGCCAGGTAGATGACCATGCACAGCGGGGTCAGCCGCCAGGCCGTCGCCACCACGAGGGCTTCCACCGCGCCCTGGGACGAGAGCAGCCAGTTCACCGGGTGCAGTCCGAGCGCCTTGAGCGCGTCGTTGACCAGGCCGTACGGGTTGAAGAGAAACTGCCACAGGATCGGCGCGACGACGATCGGCACGACGGCCGGAAGGAAGATCAGCGTGCGAAAGAGGCCCCGCGCCGGGATCTTCTGGTTCAGCAGCACCGCGAGGCCGAGGCCGATGATCATCGACAGCGCGATGGTCGCGCCGACATAACGGCCGGTCGTCGCGAGCGCCCCGACGAACGTGGTGTCCCGGGCCAGCCGCGCGTAGTTGTGGACGCCGACGAAGCGCCAGGCCCGTTCCGTGAGGCTCGCGTTGGTGAGGCTCAGCCCCGCGGCATAGGCCATCGGCCAGAACTTGAAGCCCACAAGCAGGACGAGGATGGGCAGGGTGAAGACGAAACCCCACCACGGCTGGGTGGGACCAAACCACCGCCGGCGCACTCTGGTCAGAAGGCGCTCCTCCGGCCACGCCGCGTCAACGGCGGGGCCCCGCCGGCGCGGGACTAGCCGTCGAGATGCGACGGCGTCGCGCGCGCTTTCTCCGCTGCTCATGAACGGCGGGGGCCGATCCGCCTACTTGCCGATCGCCTGCAGGTACTCTTGTTGCATCTCCTGGAGCGCCTGCGGAATGGCCTCCTGCTTGAAGACCACTTTCTGCACGCCATTCTGGATCGCGCCCTGCAGCTGGCCCCAGTGCTTCGTCTGCGGCAGCGCCTGGGCGCGGGTGAGCTCGTTCCTGAACACGTTGATGAAGGGCGTGGCCTTGACCTCGGCAGAATCGAAGAAGTTCTTGCGCGGCTGCACGGCGCCGGTCTTCGTAAACAAGAGGTTGCCATGATTCGTCAAGTAGTCGACGAGGCTCCACGCCGCGAACTGCTCGTCGGCGGACGCGTTCTTGTTGACGCAGTAGTCGAACGAGTACTTCGGCGACCCGCCGACCTGACCGGAGAGGCTCGGCAGCTGCGCCACGTAGATATTGCCTTTGAGATCGGGGTTGAGGCGGATGGCGAAGCTCATCGCGTTCACGCCGCCGTAGGACATCACGTCGAGGCCGTCGGCGAAATCTTGGTACGGCGACGTCTGCACGTCCTTCGTGATCGTCGGCGCGACCGCGGTTTCCTGGAAGATCCGCATCGCGTTGGCGGCGGCGGGTGAGGTGAGGAGCGGATTGCCGTCTCGGTCGAGCACCGACGCCCCCTGCGACTCGATCGACGCGACGAACAGCATCGCGTACCACTGCGGCCCCGCGGTATACCGGACGCCGAAGCCGCGCTGCACGAGCTGGCCGTTCGCGTCATACTTCGTGAGCTTCTTCTGCAGGGCCGCGACCTGCGCCCAGGTGTGCGGGAGATCCTGGGGTATCCGGAGGCCGGCCGCGGTGAACTTCGGCCGGTTGATGAGCAGGCTCCACGACGGCGCGGCGCTCGGCAGGCAGTAGATCGCCCCGCCCCGGCTCTGCGCATCGAGCGAGTGCGGCAGGTAGAGATCGTAGATCTGCCGCATGCTCTCCTTGCCGAACGCGGCCGGATTCGCCGACGCCATGTAGGGGGAGAATCCCTCGATCCACGGTTCGAAGACCGAGAAAATCGTCGGCCCGCCGCCGGTGGGCAGCTGCGTCGACAGTTTCTGGAACGCCGGCCCAAGCGGGGCCTGCTGCGCCTGCACGGTGACGTTCGGATGCAGCTTCTGCCAGCCGGCGATCAAGTCTTCTTCGACCTTGAACTGCGGCTCTTCGTCGCTGCCGAACATCGTGATCGTAATGCTGCCGGACGGAAATGCCGGCGGCGCCGAATTCGCGGCGATGCCGCCCACCGCGAGCAGGGCGGCCGGGACGAGCGCCAGCAGGGCCGCGAACCGCACCAGCGACGATCTAGGCATCTGTTCCACCTCCGCGGGTTACTTGCCGATCGCCTGCAGGTATTCTTGCTGCATTTCCTGGAGCGCCTGCGGAACGGCCACGTTCTTGAACACGACCTTCTGCACGCCGTTTTGAATTGCGCCCTGCAGCTGGCCCCAGTGCGTGGTCTGCGGCAGCGGCTGGGCGTGGATCAGCTCGTTCATGAACACGTCGATGAAGGGCGTGGCCTTGACCTCGGGCGCCTCGAAGACGATCTTGCGCGGTGTGAAGCTTCCGGTGTTGACGAAGCGGGTGACGCCGTGAGCTGTGATGTAGTCGATCAGGCTCCACGCCGCGAACTGCTCGGCGGCGGACGCGTTCTTGTTGACGCAGTAGTCGAACGAGTACTTCGGCGAACCGCCGGGCTGACCCGAGATGCTCGGCAGCTGGGCGATGTAGACGTTCCCCTTCAGGTCCGGATTGAGCCGGATCGCGAAGCTTACGGCGTTCGCCCCGCCGTACGACATCACGTCGAGCCCGTCGGCGAAGTCCTGATAAGGCGACGTCTGCACGTCCTTCGTGATCGTCGGGGCGACGGCGGTCTCCTGGAAGATCTGCATCGCCTTCGCGGCCGCCGGCGAGGTCAAGAGCGGGCTGCCGTCCCGGTCCAGCACGCGGGCGCCCTGCGACTCGACCGACGCCACGAACAGCATCGCGTACCACTGCGGGCCGGCGGTGTAGCGGACGCCGAAGCCGCGCTGCGCGAGCTGGCCGTTGGCCTCATACTTGGTCAGCTTCTTCTGCAGGGCCGCGACCTGAGCCCACGTGTGGGGGACGTCCTGCGGGAGCTTGAGCCCGGCGGCCAGGAACTTCGGCCGGTTGATGAGCAGGCTCCAGGACGGGGCGGAGTTCGGGAGGCAGAAGATCGCCCCGCCGCGGCTCTGGGCCTGGAGCGTATTCGGCAGGTAGAGATCGTAGATCTGCCGCATGCTCTCCTTGCCGAATGCCGCCGGGATCGCCGGGCTCATGTACGGCACGAACCCTTCGATCCAGGGCTCGAAGACGGCGAACACGGTCGGCCCGCCGCCGGTCGGCAGCTGCGTCGACAGCTTCTGGAACCCCGGGCCGAGCGGCGTTTGCGCCGCCTGCACGGTCACGTTCGGATGCAGCTTCTGCCACTCGGCGATCAGACCTTCTTCGATGTGGAACCCCGGCGCTTCATCGCTGCCGAACATCGTGAGCGTGAGCGACCCCGTCGGGAAGCCCGACGGAGCGGAATTCGCGGCGATCCCGCCGCCCGCCGCGAGCGAGGCGGGAAGCGCGAGGACCACCAGAACGGCCAACCGGACGCGCATGGATCTCAGCATGCCGACACCCCCGTTGCCGTGATCATAGGCCGAGCAATCCCGTGAGGTTTTTCGCCAGTACTTTGGCTTCGACGTCCGGCGGGAGCCCGAGCGCCCGCACGGTGTCCACCGGCCGCTCGTCTCCCATGTTGAACGGATAGTCGCTGCCGAGCACGACGTGGCCGTCGCCCATGCGGTCCAGCAGAAACCGCAGGGACAGCGCGCTGTGCGTCAGGCTGTCGAAATAGAAGTTTGCGAGGTAATCGCTGGGACGGCGGGGCAGCCGTTCGTGTACCTCGCGCCGCGCGGCGTAGCCGTGGTCGAGCCGGCCGACCTGGTACGGCAGGTACCCGCCGCCGTGCGCCAGGATGACGCGGAGATTCGGAAACTGCTCGAAGACGCCGCCCATAATCAGGTGGGACGCCGCGAGCGCCGTCTCCAACGGAAAGCCGGCGAGGTTCCACAGCGCGTAGTCGTGAAACCGCCGCATGTCGCCCCAGTTCTGCGGATGCAGAAACAGCGGCACGCCGAGCCGCTCCGCCGCCGCGTACACCGGCCGGAGGCTCGGATGATCGAGATCGCGGCCGTTGATGTGGGTGCAGATTTCCGCGCCCCGCAGCCCCAGCTCCGTGACCGCGCGGTCCAGCTCGGCGGCGGCCCGGTCGGGATCCTGCATCGGCAGCGTGGCGAGGCCGACGAACCGGTCCGGGTGCGCGCGCACCAGCTCGGCCATGCCGTCGTTTTGGATCGCCGCGATGCGGGCGCCGACCGCCGGCGGCGCCCAGTAGTAGAACTCCTCGGGCGACGGGCCGAGCGCGGCCGCGTCCAGCCCGCGCCGGTCGAGCGCGTCCAAGATCAGCCGCTCGTCGTACAGGTGCGGCGGCAGCGTCGTGCCCGGCTCGAGCACGACGTCCGGCGGGGCATGGTACACCATCCGGTCCGCGCCGCCGCCGCGTTCGAACTCGACGGTCTCCACGAACGCCCCGCGCCGGACCGCGTCGACAAAGCCGGGCGGCACCACGTGGAAATGGACGTCGATTGATCGCGGCGTCATCTGAGCACGCACAGCGCTAGTCCAGCACCAAGCCGTCCGGACGCCTGCCCTCGATCAGCGCGACGATCTGCCGCGCCGTCCCTTTCGCCAGCTCGCCGCGGGCGAGCCAGGTGGCCCCGCCGTTGTGAGGCGCGAGGATGACGTTCTCCATCGTGAAGAACTCCGGACTCGGCGCCATCTCCGGCGACCCCGGCGGCTCGTGCCAGAAGACGTCCAATCCGGCGCCGGCGATCGTGTGGTTCTGCAGCGCCCGCACCAGCGCCGGCTCGTCGACGAGGCGGCCGCGCGCCGTATTGATGAAGTACGCCGTCGGCTTCATCAGCGCGAATTCCCGTTCCCCGATGATCTTGTGGTTGTGCGGGTTGTAGTCGACTTCGAGGCAGAAGAAATCGCTGCGCCGGAGCAGCTCGTCCTTGTCCGCGACCCAGGCGAGGCCCATCGCGCGCTCCTCCTCGGGCTTGAGGCGGGTACGCTTCGTATAGAGCAGGTCGACCTTGAACGGCCGGAGGCGCGGGACCATCTTCTTCGCCACGATGCCGAGGCCGAACAAGCCGACGGTCTTTCCGACGACGCCCGGCCCCATGAGTGCCATCGTGTGCTCCTGCAGCGGGCGGCCGGAGCGGGTATAGCGGTCGGCGTCGACCATCCGGTAGGCGAGGCCGAGCAGCATCGCCACGGTGAGGTCGGCGGTGGCATCCGCGATGTGGTCGTAGATCGGCTCCCACGGGGCTTGAAAAACGACCGGCACGCCGAGCGCGCGCGCCGTCTCGAGGTCGATCGCGGGGTTCTGGGGCAGCCGGCGGTGCACGATGAAAATGCCCTTCAGCTTGGGGTTGGCCTTGATCACGTTGCCGGTGATGATGTTTCCGCCCATGACGAAGAGGTAGTCGGAGCGGCCGGCGGCGACGATCCATTCCTCCTCGGTCATGTTGCGGTCGGTGCGCGGAAACACCGTGACCTCCGCGACCTCGCGCAGAATCTCGAGACCCGGCTCGGGAATCGGCTGGCTGACGAACACGGTCGGTCTCACCCACCCACCTCCACGGCTGATTTGGCATTCGCGGTACACGCCCCGCCGCAACCTAGGAAACGGTCAGGCGCCGGGTGAAATCGACACGTCAGCATGAAGACGGCATCTCGGCGTCGCGCGCCGAGCCTCGTGCTGGGCGGCGCCGGATTCTGCGCAAGCGCGTCCTGGCAAGTGGTCGTGCCCATTCTTTCGCTGCATCTCGCCCATCTCGGGTTCAGTCTGGCCGAAATCGGGCTGGTGGTGGGGGTCTTCAGCCTCACCATGGGGCTCGTGGAGCTCCAGGCAGGCGTGATCGCCGCGGCGATCGGGAGACGCTGGCAGTTGCTCGGCGCCTTCGGCGCGAACGCGCTGTGCCTCGGCGTCGCCGCGATCGGCCACGCCCGCCCGCTCGTAGCGGCCGCCCTCGCGGCGGTCGGCGCCGCGAGAGGCGTGCTCGTACCGCCACTCCACGCGACCGTCGCCGACTCCACAACGCCCGAGGGACGCGGACGGGCCTTTGGCGTCTTCTGGCTGTGCACGTCGTTCGCCGCCCTGCTCGGTCCCGCAATCGGCGGATTCGCAGCGGCGCATTCCGGCGAGGGCGCGCCCTTCGCGCTGGGGGCGCTCTTCAGCCTCGCGGCGATTCCCATGATGGCCGGCTGGCCCATGCCCCGCCCCACCCCGGGCCGGGCGTCCTTCCGCGACTTCACGGCCTTTCTCTCGACGGCATCGGTGGCACGCCTCGGCGTTGCCATTCTACTGTGCTACAGCCTGGCGGGAATCTGGACGACCTTCATGCCGCTCTACGTGTCGCGGCAGGGCGTCTCCGTCCTGTTCATCGGGTGGATCTTCGCGATTCAAGGCGGCATGTACGCGGTGATGCAGATCCCCACCGGCCGGCTCGTCGCCCGAGAGCACGGCCGGTGGTTGATGCTCGGCGCCATCGTCGGGATGGCCGGCACGGAACTCGCCCTTCCCCTGCTTCACGGCGCGGCACCGCTGCTCGCCGCGGGAGCCGTCTACGGCACGGCCTGGGGCATCATGCCCGTCACGTTCGCGATGCTCATGACCCATCGCGTCCCTCCGGATCACTATACGGCTGCCATGAGCGTGTACAACAGCGCGATCGACATCGGGCTGTTCGCCGGCCCGCTCCTGGGCGCTTCGGTGGCGCGCTTCAGCCTCACAGCGCCGTTCCTCCTGGCGCTGCCCCTCGGCGCCGCGGCCCTGGCGATCGGTCCGCGGATGTCGTCCCCTCCCACCGGCCCGGACGGATAGTTGCGGCTCCCGCGCGGCATGCCATGTCCTCCTACCGTGACGCCGCCGCGTACTCTGCGGCCGCCTGATCGAGTGCCTGCTTGGCGTCCGCGTTGTTGAGGATCACACGCTCGATCATCCGGACGATCGAGGACTGCAGCTCAGGATAGTGCGTCGACCGCGCCAGCGGCCGGCCGATCGACAAATCGTGAACGAACACGCCGAGGAACGGCACCTGCCGGGCCGCCGGCGTATCGTACCAGCCCTTCACCGGCTGCAGATACCGGGCCGTCGCCATGAAGAGCGCCGGCCGGGTGCTGACGAAGTGCACGAAGTCCCACGCCACGCGGCGCTGCTCCTCCGGGGCTTTGGCGTTCACGGCCCAATTGAACGAGTACACGATCGTCGCCGGGCTGCCGGCGCGGATCTGGGGCAGCGGCGCGACCGTGTAGTTGCCCGCCATCTTGGGGTTGATCTTCTCGATCGATGCGCCGGCGTTGGGCCCGGCGAACGTCATGGCGTCCTGTTCGACCGCGAAGTCCTGGTACGGCGATCCGCCCGTGTTGTGCGTGATCCGCGGATCGATCGTCACGCTCTTCCACACCGTGAGCGCCCGCACGCCCGCGTCGCTGTTGAACACCGGCCGCCCGTCGCGGGTCATCTCGCCGCCGGCCTGGTACAGCAGGATCTGAAACATCTGCGCCTGCCAATGGCCGTCGTCGTTGATGTAGCGCATCTCCCAGCCTTTTTGGACGAGCTGGTCCCCCTGCCGCTTGGTCAGGATCTTGTTCAGGCGGGCCACGTCGATCCAGGTCTTGGGCGCATCGTTCACCGGATCCAGCCCCGCCTCGCGGAACAGCCGGTTGTTGATGAACAGGCTGTGCGCATTCTCCTGTGCCGGCACCGCGTAGAGCCGGCCGCCGTCCGTCTGCGCGTCCAGCATGTGCGGCAGATACGTGCGGAGCACGCCGGAGACGCTGCTCTGGCCCCACGCCGCGGGCGGCAGCGGATCCAGCACCCGGGCTTCGAAGAACTTCGGGAGAAACCAGTCCGAGGTCGAGAAGACGTCCGCCGCGGTCCCGGTGCTGAGGGCGACGAGGAGCTTGGACTGCAGATCCGGGACCGGCTCGTACTTGATCGTGACGTTCCGGTGCAGGCGCGTGTACTCAGGGATCAGGGTCTTCACCATCAATTCGTTCTTGACGTTTTCGACGGAGTCCCAGTAAGTGATGGTAACCGGATGCCGCGGCAGCACCCAATCCGCGGCACCGGCGCCGGCGGGCAGCAGTCCGCCCACCGCCATCGCCGCCGCCGCGCCGCCGGCCCGAAGCAGTTCGCGGCGTCCGAATCGATTACTCATGTCCGTCACCTCCCGCGGTGGCTATGGGCGCCTGTACCGCCGCTTCTGTCCGCGCGCCCGATCTCGACAGCGCGATCAACGCGAGAAACTCGAAGACGACCGTGGCCGCCAGCAGCGCCGTGATCGCGGCGGAATCGTGCGCCGGCAGCACCTCCACGACGTCGTACCCGACAAACGGAATGCCGGCGAGATGGCGCACGACCTGCAGCCCGAAGGCGCTGGTGGGCCCCCCGGCTTCCGGCGTGCCGGTGCCGGGCGCGAACGCCGGGTCGAAAAAGTCGATATCGAAGCTGAGAAACGCGGGCCCCGCGCCCACACGCCGCCGGATCGCCGCCGCCACCTCGATCGGCGACATCGTCAGCAGATCCGGCGCCAGCAGCACCTCGAAGCCCAGCCGCCGGTTCTCGTCGAGGTCGCCCGGGGCGTACTCGCTGCCCCGCAGCCCGACCTGGATCGAGCGGGCCGTCTCGATGAGGCCCTCTTCGCACGCCCGCCGGAACCCGGTCCCGTGCGTATAGCGCACCCCCCAGTAGTTGTCCCAGGTGTCGGTGTGCGAGTCGAACTGGACGAGCGCGAGCGGCCCGTCCCGCCGGGCCAGCGCGCGCAGTTCCCCGAGCGTGACGGAGTGGTCACCGCCGAGGCCGATCGGCACGACCCCCGCGGCGGCGCACCGCGCCCACTCCTCTTCGATGTTCGCGTAGGTCCGCGCGATGTCGCCGGGCACGACCGCGACGTCGCCGCGGTCGACGACGCGCAGCGCGTCGAGCGCGTTGATCCGGTGGAACTGGTTGGACGGGCGCAGCAGCACGGAGATGTCGCGGATCGCCGACGGCCCGAAGCGCGCCCCCGTCCGGAAGCTCGCCGCGGTGTCGAACGGGATGCCCATGATGGCGACCTGCACGCCGGCCTCCCGCAGGTCCGCGGCCCAGGGCAGCCGCATGAACGTCCGGATGCCCGAGAAGCGCGGGCTCTGGGTCGCGCTCGGAAGATCGCTGGGTCGCATCGCCGGCACCTCTCTCGTCTTGCGCGGGACTTCCGCCGCCACGGCGGCCTCCTGGGCCTCGCGAGACGTCATTCCTTGAGGCCGGACAGCGCAATACCGCGAATGAACGCGCGCTGGAAGAAGAAAAACAGCAGCACCATCGGGATCATGGCAATCGTCGAAATGGCCATGACCGAGTTGTAGGTCGTGACGTACTCCTCCTGAAAGCGCTGCAGGCCGATCGGGATCGTCCGGAGCCGGTCGTCGGTGATGATGATGAACGGCCACACGAACGCGTCCCAGGTCTCGCGCCAGGTGAAGATCGCGAGGGTCAGGACCGCCGGCCACGTGAGCGGCACCACGATCCGGAAGTAGGTGCCGAGCTCGCCCGCGCCGTCGATGCGGGCGGCCTCGACCAGCGAGTCCGGCAGGCTCAGCATGTACTGCCGCATGAGGAAGATCCCAAACGCATCCGCGACCACCGGGACGATGAGCCCCTGGTAGGTGTTGAGCCAGCCGAAGTTCTTGACGATGATGAACGTCGGCACCATCAGCACCTCGAGCGGCAGCATCAAGGTGCTCAACACGGCGATAAAGAGCGCCCGCTGGCCGAAGTAGCGGTACTTCGCGAGACTGTACCCCGCCATGCCGGCGAGCACGACGTTCAGCACCGTGACCGACAGCGAGACGATGAAGCTGTTGGCAAAGTACCGCGCGAACGGGAACTGGCCCCAGGCCTCAGGATAGTTCGCCCATTCCGGCGGCCGCGGGATCCACTGAATCGGAAGGGCGAAGACCGTTCGGAGCGGCTTGAGCGACGTCGAGACCATCCAGAGAATCGGCAGCAGCTGGACGAAGCCCCAGGCCGCGACCAGCAGGACGCCGGCCCAGTAGAGCGCGCTCTGGCGCCTATCCACGGGCATCGTCCCGGAAGAAGCGCAGCTGCAGGAGCGTAAACGTCATCGTGCCGAGCAGGAGGAATATCGACGCGGCGCTGGCGAGGCCCATCTTGAAAAATTGGAACCCGGTCTGGTAGATGAACAGCGACAGCACGCGCGTCGCGCCGTCCGGCCCGCCGCCGGTGATGATCAGCACGTTCGTGAAGACCTTGGACATCAAGATGAGCGAGATGACGACCACGAGCAGGATCGTCGGCCGCAGCAGCGGCAGCGTCACATACCGGAAGGCCTGCGCGCCCGCCGCCCCGTCGATCGCCGCCGCCTCGTAGTACTCGTTCGGGATGTTCTGCAGCCCGGCGAGGTAGATGATCATGAAGTATGGGACGAAGCGCCACAGCGCCGCGAGGATGAACCCGGGCATCACCGCGCGGGTATCCGAGAGCCACTGCACCGGCCGGAGGCCGATCGTTTGGAGCGCGACGTTCAGCAGGCCGTACGGATGGAACAAGAACAGCCAGATCACCGCGTAGACGACGACGGGCACGATCGCCGGCAGAAAGTACACCGTCCGCAGGATGTTCCGGCCGGGCAGCGGGGCGTTGAACACGAGCGCCATCGCGAGCGACAGAAACCAGATGAACACGCAGGTGCCGAAGACGTAGTAGAGGGTGACGTCGACCGATTGATGGAAGAGCGGGTCGCCGAGCAGCGCCACGTAGTTCCGTAGGCCCACGAACTTCGGCGGACTCAGGAGATCGTAGTTCGTGAAGCTCAGGTAGAAGGCCTGAATCATCGGAATGAACTTGAAGACGACGAGCAGCAGGAACATCGGCGCGAGGAACAGATACCCCCACGCCTGGTGCCGCGCTTCCGCGGACCGCAGCCACGACCGGCGGGCGCCGCGCCCGGCCCGAGCCGGCAGGCCGGCCGACCGGCCCCCCACGGGCGGAGACGTCCCCGCGTCGATCACCGCGCCGCCGGCCCCGCCCGCAGCAGGCGCGCCAGATTGCGTCCCAGCACGTTGGCTTCCCGCTCCGGTCCGAGCCGGCACGCGCGCACGCTCTCGACCGGCGTCTCGTCTCCCATGTCGAACGGGTAGTCCGTGCCGATCACGACGTGGTCGTCGCCCATGCGCTCTACCAGAAACCGGAGCGCCGTCGTGTTGTGGGTGAGGGTGTCGCAGTAGATGCCGCCGAGGTAGGCGCTCGGCGGCTTCGGCAGCCGGTCGTGCAGCTCCGCGCGCACCTTGTAGCCGTGGTCGAGGCGGCCGATCTGATACGGAAAGTAGCCGCCGCCGTGCGCGAGGACGATCTTGAGCTCCGGGTTGCGCTCGAAGACGCCGCCGGCGATCAGGCGCGCCGCCGCGAGGCCGGTCTCAAACGGAAAGCCTGCCAGGTTCCAGAGGTGGTAGTCCTTGAGGCGCCGCATCTCGCCCCAGTTCTGCGGGTGCAGGAAGATCGGCGTCCCGTGCCGCGCCGCCGCCGCGAACACCGGCGCGAACCGCGGATCGTCGAGGTCCGTCCCGTTGATGTGCGTGCAGATCTCGAACGCGCACAGGCCGAGCCGCGTGACGGCGCGCTCGAGCTCGCGCGCGGCCCGTTCACCATCCTGCATCGGCAGCGAGCCCATGGGGAACATCCGGTCCGGGTGCGCCCTGGCCAGCGCGGCGATGCCGTCGTTGATCACGCGGGCGATCTGCTCGGCGAGCTCGGGATCGGCCCAGTAGTAGAACTGGCCCGGCGACGGGCCGATCGCCGCGGCGTCCAGCTCCCGCCGGTCGAGGCCTTCGAGCATCAGGCGGGCGTCGGAGCACCGCGTGTCGATCTCGTTGTCGGGTTCCAGCACCACGCCGGGAGGCGCATGGTACACCATACGCTCCACGCCCCCGCGCCGCTCGATCTCCACGAACTCGCGGAATTGGCCGCGCCGCACCGCCTCGTAGAACTCCGGCGGCACGACGTGGAAATGGACGTCGATCGTTCGGGGCGTCATCCTCTGTGGGTCACCGGGCCGCCCGCGTGTACTCGTCGGCGGCCTGATCCAGGGCCTGCTTCGGATCGGCGTTGTTCAAGATCACCCGATCCATCATTCGCTTCAGCGTGGCCTGCAGTTCGGGATAGTGGGTGGTTCGCGGCACCGGCCGGCCCACCGACAGATCGTGGTTGAATACGTTCAAGAACGGCGTCCGCTGCGCTTCCGGGGTCTTGTACCATCCCTCGGCGCCCTGCAGGAACCCGATTCTCGTCCACCACAGCGTCGGCTGCGTGCTGAAGAAGTGAATGAGATCCCAGGCCACGCGCTTCTGCGCCGCCGACGCCCGCGCGTTCACGGTCCAGTTGAACGAGTAGATGAGAGTCACGGGGTGGTCCGGCCGGATCTGCGGAAGCGGGACGACGGTCATGTTGCCCTTCATTTTAGGATTGACCTGTTCGAACACGGGTCCGCCGTTGGGCCCGGCGAAGGTCATCGCATCCTGCTCCACGGCAAAGTCCTGGTACGGCGAAGAGCAGGTGTTTTGCGTCACCTGGGGTGCTGTGACGAGGCTCTTCCACGTGTTGAGCGCCTCGATGCCCGCGGGACCGTTAAACACCGGCCTGCCGTCCTGAAGGACCTGCCCACCGGCCTGGTACACCAGGGCCTGGAACAGCTGCGCTTCCCAGTGCCCGTCGTCGCAGATGTAGCGAAACTCAAAGCCCTTCTGCGTGATCCTGTCCCCCTGCTTCTTTGTGAGCTTCGCATTCAGCCGGGCGACGTCGGCCCACGTCTTGGGCGCGTCCTTCACCGGGTCCAGGCCCGCTTCGCGGAAGAGCCGGTTGTTGATCCAAAGGCTGTGCGCGTTCATCTGGTCCGGCACCGCGTACAGTGTGTGGCCGGCCATGAAGCCGTCGAGGACGTGCGGCAGGTAGAGCGTGAGCACGCCGTCCACGTTCGGCTTTCCCCAGGCCGCGGGCGGCAGCGGCTCGAGCGCCCCGGCGGCGATATACTTTGGCAGGACGGAGTCCGGGGCTTCGAAAATCACGGGCGCCGTGCCGGCCGCGACGGCCGCGGCGACGGTCAGCGATTTCACGTCCGTCTCGAACTGGATCTTGATGTTCGGATGCATCTTCTCGTACTGGGCGATCAGGTCCATCAGCAGATGCGACTTGGTGCCGTCACCGCCGTCCCATTCACCGATCGTGATCGGACCGGCCGGCAGCATCCAGCCGGCCGCGGCCGTGGCCGCGGGCACACCGGCCCCGCGGGGCAGTCCCGTTCCTAGACAGATCGCCAAGACCGCGATGACTCCAACCACAAGACGGCCGCACCGCATCATCGGCTCCCCTCCTCATCACGCGTTGAATGCAAGGCCCTTGCCGGTCGCCTCTCTTAATCGCTGCGTCGAAACTCGAGCACGCTCAGGCCTTCGTACCGGTCGATGGCGTACACGAACCCCCGCCGGTCGACGAAGATGTCGTTGGTCTGCGCGGCCGGCCGGCCGCGGCCCGCCGGCGGCACGTACGCCGCCACCTCGCGCGGGCGGTACGGATCGGAGATGTCGACCGCGCGGACGCCGCCGCTGAACCAGGCGAGGAACACGACGTTGTCCTCGCGGATGTGCTCCCAGGGCTGATGCGCGCCGAACCGCTGCCCGGGCACCACGAGCCCGTCGGGCTCGACCTGGTATGTCGCCACCGGCACGGGCCGCGTCTCCTCCGTGATGTCGAGCATCCACATGAACGCGGGCGGGTCTTCCAGCACGTCGTCGGCGACGTCCTCGTCCGTCACGATGGCGAAGCGGCGGTTGCGGATGAGGTGCGGCACGGGCAGAAAGGTATGCGTCGGGTTGGTGTACGGCGGATCCCAGGCGATGGCACTTACGGTGCGCGGCCGGCTGAGGTCAGAGATGTCGACGATCATGACGCCGGCGTGGCCGCACGCGGCGTACACGCGGTTCCCGCGCGCGAGCGCGAGATGCATCCAATGATCGACCGGCAGCGGCTCCGGGGACGCCGCGGCCTCCTGCCCCGCGAACGACCACTGTCCTGTGACCGCGGGACGCGCGGGATCCCCGAAATTCACGATCAGGAGAATGTTGGACCGGAATCCCGGCCATTCCGTGGACAGGAACGCGTGCGTGCCCTGGAGGTCGAAGCGGTGGACGCCGCGGCCGGCGGTGCGGAAGAACGCGATCTCCCACGGCCGGCGGCGGTCCGCGATATCGAAAATCTTGAGGCCTACGTCGGGCGCGCGGCTGAGATCGCCCTCGGGGTACCGCTCGTAGTTCACGAACATGACGTCGCCCGCCACCCGCACCTTATGCGAGTGAATATCATCCGGGACCGTCAACTGCGCGAGCACCCGGGGTTTGGCCGGATCGGCCACGTCGAGGATGGAGGTGCCGTGCGGCGGCGCCATGTGCCCCACGTACGCGTAGGCGCCGTCGACGACAATCTGCCCCCCACCGGGCAACGCGAGATGTCCCACCGGCTCGAACCTCGCGGCGAGCTGCCGGGCGTTTCGCACAATGTCACCGACCGAGGACAGGATCTGTTCCTTGCAGCATGCCACGGGCTGGATCGTCGATTCAAGGTGCTGGGCGCACTATCGGCCGTGTCCGATCTGTGCGTCGAGCACAGCGCCGGGCGCCGACGGGACTCAGATCGTCGGGCGTGATTCGGGGACCAACAACTGCTCGATCTCCTTGATCACTGCGAGGTCGCGGCGAACGGTGGGGTCGCCGAGCGGCCGGCAGAGCAGCGCCTGCACCCGCTCCAGCCGTCCGCGCATCGTGTTGCGGTGGATGCCGAGCGCCGCGGCCGCCGTCTCCCTGTTGAACCCGGCGTCGACGAGCGCCCAGAGGGTTTCTCTCAGCACGCGGCCCCTCGGGCCGGCGAGCACCGGTCCGAGCGTCCGCGCGTACATCGCCTGCAGCGAGGTCGTGTCCGAGATCTGCGCCAGGAGATGGGCGAGTGTGAGATCCTCGAAGAACAAGATGCGGTCGGCATCCTTGGCCAGGGCGAGCGCCCGGTCGGCTTCCCAGTAGCCCTTGGACACGCCGGCCAGCCCGGCGTGTGCCGTCCCAAACGTCACCAGCACGGGCGGCACACCGTCCGCACCGGCCAGATGCTCGTGCAGCCGGCGCGCGAACCGGCGCGGCCACTCGGGCGCATCCGGCATGCGATTCACCGACAGAAGACAGATGATCCGGTTGAGCGAGTACGTGCACAGGATCGGCAGCCGGTCCTGTCCCAAGAGGCGCCGCAGCACCTGCGCGGCGTGCTCGCGCCGATCATACTCGTCGCGGCTGGTCAGCGGCCACTTGCGGCCTCGGGCGGCGCGGTCCATGAGCGAGACCATCATGACGACATAATCGCCGTCCGGGTCGAAGCCGAGGAGCCGCGACCGCTCGATCAGATCTTCCGCCGGCACGTCGCCGCGGATCAGCGCGTCGACGACGGTGTGGCCGATTCTCGCCTCAACGGCGGCCTGCGAGCGCTGGCGCAGGATGTGCAGCGCCGCGACCATCGAGCCGTGCTCGGCCACCCGCAGCTCGAGATCGCCGAGCGGCGCCTGGCCCTCGAGGATCCACAGGTAGCCGAGCAGCTCGCTGCCGGCCCTGATCGCGCACGCCACGCGGCCGTCCTGCCGCACGGCGCCGTCGGCGCCCCGCAGCCGTTCGCGCAGCGCCCGCCACTCCGGGCCGTCGTGCGGGAACGGCGGAACGCCCGCGGCCGGGCCGGCCGCCGCCGACGGGGTTCCCGCGCCGTCGCCGTGTTCGGCCCGCTGCAATTTCATCGTTGCGGGCGAGTCCGCCCGCGCGAGCGGCCGGAACTCCGCGTCTTCGATGGCGACGGACCGGCGCGTCAGGCCGCAGACGGTGCGCGCGATGTCGTTGAGGTCGCGTGCCTCCACCGCCGCGGCGGTGATCTGACGGTGATACCGGTCGGCGCGCTCGATGATCGCGTACTGCCGCCGGATCAGCTCGCGTCCGACCGCCTCGGTCACGTCGGCGAACCGCAGCTTCCGCGGCGCGACGAGCACCGGCAGCTCGAGGCGCCCCGCCTCGTCGACGACGTTGGCCGGAATCTCGCCGAGGAACGGCCCGGGATCGAAGAGAATCGCGGCCAACCGCTTGCCGTTGAGCGCCCGGATCGTGCGGCGGCTCGTCTGCTCCATCTCCGGCCAGCCGTAGCCGGTCGTGAGCAGCAGCTCGCCTCCCTGGATCCAGCGGACGATCTCGGGGTTGTCGATGATGTGGCACCAGCGAATCTGCCGGTCGAGCCCCTCACTGCCGGCCACGATCTTCACGTCGCGCAGCACGTCGAGCTCCAGCGCCTCTTTGACCGTCAGCATGCGCCCACCTCGCCCGGCCGCCGGCGCCGGCGCGCGCTCACCGCGCGTAGACCTCGGGGTTGGCGACGTTCGGCGGGCGGTCTCCGCGCAGCCACGCCTCGATGTTGTCGACGACGACCCCGGCGATCCGCTCGCGGGTCTCGCGGTCGGCGCTGCCGACGTGCGGCGTCAGCACCACGTTCGGCAAACCGATCAACTCCGGGGTGACCCGCGGCTCGTCCTCGTACACGTCGAGGCCGGCGCCGGCGATCCGGCGCTCCCGCAGGGCCCGCGCCAGCGCCGCTTCATCGATGAGCGGGCCGCGCGAGGTATTGACGATGTACGCCGTCGGCTTCATGAGGCCGAGTTCGCGCTCGCCGATGAGGTGCCGCGTCTCGGGAGTGAAGAGCGCGTTCACCGACACGAAATCCGCCTCCCGCAGCAGGGCGTCGAGCGGCGCCCACTCCACGCCGAGCGCGCCCTCCTCCGCGTCCGGCAGGCGCCGGCGCTTCACGTACAGCACGCGCATCCCGAAGCCCCGCCCGCGCTTCGCCACCTCCCGGCCGATCGCGCCGAGCCCGACGATGCCGAGCGTCTTGCCGTGCACCGTGCCGCCGACGAGATGCATCGATTGCGAGCCGGGAAAGACGCCGGCGCGCAGCAGCCGGTCGCCCTCGACGATCCGCCGCGCCACGGCGAGCAGCAGCGCCATGTTCACGTCGGCGGTGGCTTCGGTGACGAGCGGGGGGATGACCGTGACAGGAATCCCGCGCCCGGTCGCCGCGGCCAGATCGATGTTCGCGGGAATGATCGCCATGCAGGCGACGAGCCGCAGCCGCTCTCCCGCGGCCAACACGTCCGCGTCGATGCGGTCGTGGAGGAGACAGAAGAGGATGTCGGCCTCGCGCACGCCGGCCAGCAGCCGGTCGCGGGGCGCGATCGTGAGCGGGTCGTCGTACATCTCGACCGGCCCAAGGCCGCGCAGGCGCGCCAGCGCCCCGTCGGGAATCGGCTGGGTGAGATAGATGCGCGGCTCGGGCATGGGCAGGATCGGGTGTTCGCAGCCGCGCGGGCGCGGTCCTCCAGGAGAGCGCGGTTACGTCGGCGGGCGCTTCTTCCAGTCGCGAAATACGTCGAGGAGACCGCGTTTGGCGTCGTCGGAGATCGATTCACGCGGCAGTCTGCCGAGCGCGCCGATCGTGTGGCGCATCTGCGCAAGATACACCCGGCAGGGCGGGCATTCCGCGAGATGCTCCTCGAATCGTCGGCGGTCCCCCGCCGGCAGCGTGGCCTCCAGATAGTCGGTGACCACCTCCACCAGTTCCCGCCAGCTCATCTCGTTTGGGGCCGCCATCAGTCGACCTCCTCGAAATAGCGCTCCAGCGCGAGCCGGACTTTCGACCTGGCGCGGTGGAGCAGCACCCGCTGATTGCCGGGCGTGATCCGCAGCAGCGCGCATGCCTCTTCCGCCGACCAACCCTCGACGTCGCAGAGCGTAATCACTTCGCGCTGGCCCGGCGGCAGCGCATCGATGGCGCGCTGAATCTCCGCCCGGGCCTCCGCCGAGAACAGCCGGTCCTCGGGAGAGCCGCCTCACTCCTTCGGCGGCGCGGCCCAGTGATGCGGCCATTTCGCGTGATCGGCCGGGAGAAATCTGTCCGCCGGCAGCGAGGATTCGGCGCCGCCCGCCGGGTCCTCGAGGGCGGAGAAAGGAAGGCTGCGGCCCTCGCGCTGCGCCTGGGTCCGCACTCGGTTCATGAGGATCGTAAAGATCCAGGTCTTGAGCGAGCTGCGCTGCTCGAACCGGCCGATGCCCTGCAGCACGCCGACCCAGGTATGAAACGCCGCCTCGTCCCCGTCGCGCAGCCGCCCGACGGCCTGCGCGTCCGGATCGGGCGGCCGCCCGGCCGCGGACGCGAACGCCCAGGTACCCGTCGCCACCAACGCCCCTGCCAGTACGAACGCTCCAAACGCCTTGCCGAACGAGTTCATTGTCTCTCCTCCATTCTCGATGTAACCATCTTCATTCTGTCTACAGGATGAGTCTCGCGAGTGCCGATTTTGTTACAGGCGTAACGCGGGGGCCGGCGCGTTTCGACCGGGATCTTCAAGCAGGCCGTCGACGGGCCGGTGCGGCTGCGCGCCCTCACCCTGGACGGACACCGGCAGGCCGACCTGACCGTCCACGGAGGGCCGAACAAGGCCGTGTACGTGTACCCCGTGGACCACGACGCGTTCTGGCGCGGCGAGTTTCCGGAGCTGACGCTGCCGCGGGGCATGTTCGGCGAGAACCTCACCGCGGAGTGGACGCGGGAGGACGCGGTCAACATCTGATCGAGCGCGACCGGCACGGTGTCACGGTCGCGGACATGACCCGGTTGTGCGGAGACGCGGCGGTCGAGGGGGACCTGCTCGTCCGCGCGGCGCAGGTGCCGGCGCTCCCGGACGGCTGGAAGGCGCGCGTTCGAACGCGGCTCGACCGGCTCGCGGCACGTTGATCCGCGCGGCGCCGGCAGGCGATCCCGGCGCGCGGCCGAATATCCTGAGTCCCATGAGTTGGAGCGGGCAGGTCGCGCTTGTCACCGGAGCCTCCCGCGGTCTCGGCAGAGCGATCGCGGTCCGGCTGGCGCGCCACGGCGCGTCGGTCTGCGTCAACTACCGCGACCGCGCCGATGCGGCGCGGACCGTCGTGGAGGAGATCCGCGGCGCCGGCGGGCGCGCGATCGCCGTCCGCGCGGACGTCGGCGATGCCGGGGAGGTCGCGGCGATGGTGGGCCGGACCGTCGCGGAGCTCGGACCGGTGTCGGTGCTGGTGAACAACGCCGGCATGTCCGCCCGCGCGACGCTCGAGGACTTCGATCCGGCGCGGTTCGAGCAGATGCGGCGCACCAACGTCGACGGGCTCATCCACGTCACGCGCGCGGTGGTCCCGGCGATGAAGGAACGGCGCTACGGCCGCATCGTCAACATCAGTTCGGCGGCGGCCAACGGCACGACCCTGCCCGGCGCCTCGTTCTACGCGGCCACGAAAGCCGCGGTGTCGCTGCTGACGCGGCGGTTCGCGATGGAGCTCGGGCCGCACGGGATCACCGTCAACGCCGTGGCCCCCGGCTTCATCATCACCGACATGGTGAAGGCCGAGCGCAGCGAGCAGGAGCTACGCGACACCGTCAAGCGGCTCAGCGACCGCGCGATGGTCGGCCGCGTTGGCGCGCCCGACGACGTCGCGCACGCGGTCGCGTTTCTTGCCGCCCCCGAGTCGGGATTCGTGACGGCGCAGATCCTCACCGTCGACGGCGGCCGGATGGACTACATTGGGCATCCGTGAGGTCCGGGCGGCGCTTGCGCCGTCGGGCGTCCTGCGCGCCGGCCTGAACTACGGAAATTCTTTACTCGTGCTGCCCGACGGCCCGACCGGCGAGCCGCGCGGCGTCGCACCCGATCTCGCGCGCGAGATCGGACGCCGCCTCGGCGTGCCCTTGGAATTCGTGCGGTATCCCCAGGCCGGTCCCCTGGCGGACGGCGCCGGCGACAACCGCTGGGACATCGCGTTCCTCGGCAACGAACCGCAACGCGCCGCGGAAATCGCGTTCAGCCCCGCCTATCTCGAGATTCCCGTCACGTACCTCGTGCCGGCGGGCTCGCCGATCCGGACGCTCGCGGACGTGGACCGGGACGGCGTGCGCATCGCGGTCTCCGCCAAGAGCGCGTACGATCTCTTCCTCAGCCGCACCCTCGAGCACGCGGCGCTCGTGCGCGCCGAAGGCATCGAGGCGTCGGTCACACTGTTCGTGGAGGCGAAGCTCGACGCGCTGGCCTGCCTCAAGCCGCGCCTCGTCGCCGCGGCCGACGCGCTGCCGGGGTCGCGCGTGCTGGACGGCCGGGTGACGGGCGTGCAGCAGTCGATCGGCACCCCGCGCGGACGCGGCGGTTCTAATTTCATGGTTGCCGGCCGGGGATCGGCCGGCGCGGGCGCCGCGTTCCTGCGTGAGTTCGTAGAAGGCGCGAAAGCGTCGGGCCTCGTCGCCCGCCTCATCGAGGCGCATCGCGTGCGCGGCGTGACCGTGCCGGAATGACCGTCGAGGCGTTGGTCTTCGACCTCTACGGCACGCTCCTCGACGTGCGCTCCCTCGACCGCCTCTGCGACGCCCGCGCATCCGGTGGGCCAGTCCCCGAAGGGGGCGCCGCCGAGACCGCCGGCTCAGAGGCCGTCGTGACGGCGTGGCGGCAGAAGCAGCTCGAGTACACCTGGCTGCGCGCCGCGATGGACCGGTACGACGACTTTTGGGCCGTCACGGCCGCCTCCCTCGATTACACGCTCGAGCGGCTGGGCCTCGCCGTCGAACCCGACGCGCGCCGGCGGATGCTGGAGGGCTGGCTGACGCTGCGCGCGTATCCCGAGGTGCCCGCCGCGCTCGCGCGCCTGGCGCCGAAGACGCTCGCCGTGCTGTCCAACGGCAGCCCGTCCATGCTGGAGCGCGCGCTGCGGTCGGCGGAGCTCCGCCAATCGTTTGCGCACGTTCTCAGCGTCGACGAGGTACGGACCTACAAGCCGGTCCCCGCCGTGTACGCGCTCGCCGAGCGCCGGCTCGGGCTCGCCCGCTCGGCGATCCTGTTCGTCTCGTCAAACGCCTGGGACGCCGCGGGAGCAAAGGCCTTCGGCCTACGGGCTGCCTGGGTCAACCGGGCCGGCGCGCCGCGGGAGCGATTAGGACCTGCGCCGGACGTGATCGTGCGCGATCTCGCCGGGCTGGTGGAGCATGTACGGGCCTGACCTGAAACCGCGGCGCGGTCCCGCGCCGGGATCAACGCGACATCACAGGAGGGTGCGATGAAGAGGATACCCGGCGGGGTGGACGCGGTGCGGCTCTATCTCCAGAAGCGGATCGATCGATCCAGCGCGCGAATTGCGGCCGCGCGGAAAAAGGCGGTGGCGAAGCCACGGCGCGGGACGCGACGGCGGAGCCGACCCGCAGCCGGCGCCGAGCTCGCGGCGCGACGCGCCTATCGGGACGCCCTCCGGGCGCTCAGCGCGATCCGGTCCGAGGACGGCGGCGCCTCGGCGCTGCGGCTGGCGGCGGAGGAAGTCGAACGCGTCAAGTCCGCGCTTGCGCGAATCTACGAGGTGACGCAGCACGCGAACCACGATATCGCCTCGGCCGGTGACTGGGCGATCGTCGAGGGGGAAGCGCAGGCGGCGCTCAACACCGTGCGCGAAGCCGAGCGGAACCGGTAGCGCCCGCCTCCGCCTGCATCCGCCGCGCCCGACGGCTATTCGACGACCGTGAGCGGCTTGCCGGCGAGCCGGCGCGCGTCGTCCGGCCGCGGCGCGTGGTCGCGGTCCGGCACCGTGAGATCGGGCGCCGCGCCGCACAGTTCCGTCGTCAGGTAGCGCAGCCCGTTGTCGTTGATCATCGTCACAATCGTCCCAAGGCGCGGGTAGCGCCGGCTGAGCTTCAGGCACGCCGCGACGTTGCATCCCGAGGAGATGCCGCAGAAGATGCCCTCCTCACGCGCCAGCCGGCGGGCCATCGCGATCGCGTCGTCCGAGGACACGGTCACGACGCCGTCCACCCACTTCAAGTCGAGCACCTCCGGGATGAACCCGTCCCCGATCCCCTCGATCCGATGCGGCCCCCACCCGCGCCCCGCGAGGATCGCGCATTCGGCCGGCTCGACCGCAAAGCACAGCACATCGGGGCGTTTGGCTTTGAGGTACGCGCTCACGCCGGTCAGCGTGCCGCCGGTCCCCTGCGCCGCGACGAAGGCGTCGACCCGTCCCTCCGTCTGCTCCCAGATCTCCGGGCCCGTCGTCTGCATATGCGCGCGCACGTTGTCGACGTTGGTGAACTGTCCGACCTCCCAGATGTTCGCCCCGTGCTCGGCCTTGAGCGCGCGGACCTTGTCGAGGACGAGGTCGACGTCGCTCTCCCCGCCGGGTGTCAGTACCAGCTCGGCGCCGTAGGCGCGAATCACGTCCTGCCGCTCCCGGCTCATGCCCGCCGGCATCACGATGATGACCCGGTAGCCCTTCGCCGCGCCGACCATCGCGGTGGCGATCCCCGTATTACCGGTCGTCCCCTCGATCACGATCATGCCCGCTCGCAGCTCACCCCGCCGCTCCGCCTCCGCGACGAGGTACGGGAGGATGCGATCCTTGACGCTCCCGCTCGGCCCGAAAAACTCCAGCTTGGCCAACACCGCCGCAGACGCCGGGCCGGTGACCCGCTGCAGCCTGACGAGCGGGGTGAGCCCCGCGGTATCGAGCACGCTGTCCACCGGACGCCGACGCCGTTCCCAATCCATGCTCCTAGGGTTCTGACCGCGCGCGCACGCGCCCTGCCGGGACGCCCGGAGAGGGCTCATCGATCGCGGAACCGAATTAGTGGGCCCGTCGGCTCTGGTCCTACATCGGCAGATCTTCGCCAGGAGAAGGAGGCCCGTCGATGGCAGCGGCGTCGCGGCGCGTGGACATCTCCGCGGACATGGGGGAATCCCTGGGCCGGTGGCCCATGGGGCAGGACGAGGAGATCGCGCCGTACCTCACCTCGGCGCACATCGCGTGCGGCTTTCACGCCAGCGATCCGGCGACGATCCGCAAGACGGTCGAGCTGCTGCGGCGCCACCACGTGGCGATCGGCGCGCATCCCGGCTATCAGGACCTCATCGGGTTCGGCCGGCACAAGATGGATCTCGCGCCGCAGGAAGTCGATGATCTCGTGCTCTACCAGGTGGCGGCGGTGCGCGGCATGGTCGAAGCCCTCGGGGGGCGGCTCCAGCACGTGAAGCCGCACGGCGCCCTCTACAACGTGGCCGAGGTGGACGAGGGGACCGCGGGCGCAATCGCCGCCGCGGTCAAACGCATCGATCCGCACCTCGCCGTCGTCGCGACGCCGCATTCGCGGCTCGCCGCCCAGGTCCGGGCCGCCGGCCTTCGGGTGGCGCGGGAGTTCTTCCTGGACCGGGCCTATATGCCGGACGGCACGCTGGCCAGCCGGCGCCGGCCCGACGCGATGCTGATGGATCCGGACGAGATGTGCCGCCGGGCCGTCGGCGCGGTGCGGGACGGACGGATTCCCGCCGTGGACGGCACGCCCGTGGAGGTCCAGGTGGACACGATCTGCCTCCACGGCGATCACGCGCCCTCGCGCGCCGCGGTGCGGAGCCTCCGTGGCTTGCTCGAGGGGGCGGGCGTCGAGGTCGCGGCGCTCGGGACGTGGATAGCCGGCGCGTAGAGTACCGGGTCGTCGGCAGACCGCAGCCCCGCTTCGACGCGGTCGATAAGATCCGCGGAACCACCCGCTACGCGGCGGACTGGGCGCTGCCGGGCATGCTCGCCGGGGCGGTCCTTCGCTCCCTCCACGCGTCGGCGCGGATTCGCCGGCTCGACGTCGCCCGGGCCCGGGCGATCCCGGGCGTCGCGGCGGTGCTGACCGCCGCCGATGTGCCCCACAACGCCGTCGAGGAAGACCCGACCGGCATCGGCCTGATCCGGTTCGCCACGCCGGTCCTCGCCGCCGGGCGGGTGTGCTATCAGGGCGAACCGATGGCGCTCGTGGCGGCGGATTCCGCGGAGCGGGCGCAGGCAGCGCTCGAAGCGATCGAGATCGAGTACGAGCCGCTGCCGGGGTTGTTCGACGCCGAGCGCGCCCTGGCTCCCGATGCGCCGCGCGTTCACGACGGCCGGGACAACGTGCTCGTCCACTGGACGCTGCGGCGCGGCGACGTCGCCGAGGGGTTCCGGCGCGCGGACGCCGTGGTCGACGAGACGTACCGCACCCAGCGCGTGGACCATGCCTACCTCGAACCGGAGGCCGGCGTCGCCTGGATCGACGCGCAAGACGTGGTCAACGTCCGGGCGTCGTCGCAGGTCATCGAACACTTCCGGGAGATCGCGGAGATGCTCGGCGTGCCGCACAATCGCGTCCGCGTCGTCACGCCGTTTCTCGGCGGCGGGTTCGGCGGCAAAGAGGACATGACCGTCGAGCCGTACCTCGCGCTGCTGGCGTGGAAGACGGGACGGCCGGTGCGCATGGTGTGGAGCCGCTACGACTCGCTGTTGGCCCGCCCAAAGCGGCATCCGTTCACGATGCGGTACAAAACGGGGGCCACCCGCGACGGCCGCCTCGTCGCGCAGGAAATCTCGCTCGTCGCCGACGCCGGCCCCTACCCGCTGCTCAGCCCGCGGGTGCTGTTCGCGGCGCTTGTCACCGGCGCCGGCCCGTACAAGATTCCGAACGTCGCCATCGACGCCCGGGCGGTCTTCACCAACAACGTCCCGTCGAGCGCGATGCGCGGGTTCGGCGCGATGCAGGTCACGTTCGCCTACGAGTCGCAGATGGACGCTCTCGCCGAGCGGCTGGGCCTCGCCCCGGAGGAGATCCGGGCGCGCAACTTCCTCGCGAAGGGCGACCGCCTCCCGACCGGCGAGTCCGTCGAGACCCATGTCGCGCTGCCCGAACTCGTGCGGCGCGCCACCACCGCGCTCGGCGAGCGCAGCCGGCCGTCGGGCCCGTCGGCCAGGGTCGGCCGCGGGTTTGCCTGCAACATCCAGCCCTACGGCCGGACGGTCTGGTTTAGAGACCGCGCCGGCGCGTGGCTCGGCTTCGAATCCGACGGCTCGCTCGTGATCCGCTCCGGCGTGCCCGACCTCGGCGGCGGCCAGGCGGCCTCGCTGGCCCAAATCGCGTCGGAGGTGCTCGGCGTATCGCTCGATCGGATCACCGTGCATGTCGGCGACAGCGCCCTCACGCCGCTCTCAGGCGGCACGTTCGCGACGCGCCAATTGTACATGTCCGGCAACGCGGTCCTCCGCGGCGCGCGCGAACTGCGCGAGCAGGTGGCCCCCGTCGCCGCCTCACTGCTCGAAGCCGCGGAAGGCGACTTGGAGTTTGCCGCCGATCACGTCGGGATCGCCGGCAGCCCGGAACGGCGCATTTCCCTCGCCCGGATGGTCGCCGAGTGCGGCCGCCGGGGCGTCCTCGCCGCGCTCCTCGCCACCTTTCACGCGGAACAGGCGCCGCCGGTGGACCTGGCGACCGGCCAGGGACGCACCTTCCCGGACTTCACGTACGGCTGCCACGCCGCGGAGGTCGAAGTGGACACGGACACCGGCGCGGTCCGCCTGCTCCAGTACGCGGCGTGCCACGATGTCGGCCAGGCGATCAATCCCCAGAGCGTCGAGGGCCAGATCCAGGGCGGCACCGTCATGGGAATCGGCCAGGCACTCACGGAGGAGGTCGTGGTCGAGAACGGCAACAACCTCAGCACGTTGTTTGCCGGGTACCTGATCCCGACATCGCTCGATCTGCCGGACGTGCAGGCCGTGATCGTCCAGTCCGGCGAAGGCAAAGGCCCGTTTCAGGCGCGCGGGATCGGCGAACCGCCCACCGGCCCGCCGCCGGCCGCGATCGCGAGCGCGATCCACAACGCCGTGGGCGTGCGCCTGACGGAGCTGCCGATGACGCCGGAGCGGGTCGTCCGCGCGCTCGATGCCCGCCGACCTGCGGCGGACCGCCGCCCGGACGGGAAGGCCGAAGGGAGACGCTGATGCGGGAACCGCTATTCGGGGTCGCGCTGGAGAACTTCACGCCCGCGACCGCGGAGCCGAGCATCGACAAGATCCTCGCCTACGCGGCGACGGCGGAATCGCTCGGCTTCGCCTCCGCGTGGGCGTGGGACCACATTCTGCTCGGCACCCGGCGGGCGTTCCCGTTTCTCGAGTCGCTCGCGACCCTCACCGCGATCGCGGCAAGAACCCAGCGGCTGCGGCTCGGCATCGGGGTCCTCGTGCTGCCGCTGCGAAACCCCGTCATCCTGGCGAAGGAGCTGGCGAGCCTGGATCAGATCTCGAAAGGACGTCTGACGCTGGGCCTCGCCGCGGGCTGGTACGAGCGTGAGTTTCAGGCCTGCGGCATCCCGTTCGCGGAGCGGGGGCGGATCTTCGTCAAGAACCTCGAGATCTTGCGGCGGCTGTGGACAGAGGACGGCGTCAATGGTTCGGTCGACAACTACGTCTTTAACCAGGCGGTGATGCTGCCCAAGCCCGTCCAGCGGCCGTACCCGCCGCTGTTCATCGGCGGCTACGTCGACCGGGTGCTCCGGCGCGTTGCGCGGTACGGCGACGGCTGGCTGACCTACTTCTACACGGCCGAGACGTTTCGCGCCACGTGGGCGAAGATCCGCGGCTTCGCCGAGGAACAGGGACGCAACCCCGCGGAGCTGCGCAACGTGAGCCAGCTGCCGATCTGCGTCGCGGCCTCGTACGAAGAGGCGGACCGCGGCATCAAGGACTTCGTCGGCCGGTACTTCGACGTCGCGCCGTGGAGCGAGTCGACGCCGGAGAGCTCGATCCGGGGGACGCCCGAGCAGTGCGCGGAGCAGCTCGCGGCGCATCTCGCGGCAGGGGAGGAGCACATCGTCCTCATTCCGCACGAGTACCGCCCGGAGCAGCTCGAGGCGATCGCGCACGACGTCCTGCCCCGGCTGCGCCCCGGCGCGAGGCGGGTGCGTGCCTAACCCGGACACCCCGGCGGGCGGCCGGCCTCCCGCGACGTTCGTGGACGCCCGCCGCCGGCTCGAAGCGAAGTCACGGGCGCCGCGCGACAAGCGGACGTCTCTCGCGGAGGCGGCCGCGCTCGTCCGCGACGGCGACCACATCGCGATCGGCGGCTGCCTCTACTCGCGGACCCCGACGCTCTTGCTGCGCGAGGTGCTGCGGCAGCGCCGGCGCGACGTCGTGCTGTCCCGCAGCCTGATGTGCTACGAGGCGGAGCTGTTCCTGGCCGCGGGCGCCAGCCGCGAAATCGTCACGAGCTGGGTCGGGATCGGGCTGCCGTGGGGACTGTCCCGCATCGTCCGCGAGTTCGTCGAAGGCGGGCAGGCCCGCTTCGACGAATGGAGCCACCTTGCGATCGGCCTGCGCTACCACGCCGGCGCGATGGGGGTGCCCTTCCTCCCCACCCTCTCGATGCTCGGCTCCGACCTCCTGCGCACCACCGGCGCCAGGACGATGGCGTGCCCGTTCACGGGCGAGCAGGTGTGCCTCGTGCCGGCGCTCTTTCCGGACGTCGCGCTGATCCACGTCCACCGTGCCGATCCCTTCGGCAACGCGCAGATCGACGGCTACCCGCACATGGACGCGGACATCGCGGCGGCCGCGCAGACCGTCGTGCTCAGCGCCGAGGAGATCGTCGAGCCGGACCAGATCCGGCGCACCGCGGACCGGACGGTCATCCCGTTCTTCGCCGTGGACGCCGTCGTGGAAGCCCCCTACGGCGCGTATCCGCACGAGGTGTACGGCGTGTACGACGTGGATCTCGAGCACATCGACGCCTACGCCAAGCGCGTCGCGACGGACGGCGTCGCCGGCGCCCGGGCCTATCTCGATGAGTACGTGTACGGCCCCGAGACGGCCGAGGCGTACTTCGACAAGTTCGGCGTGGCGCGGATGCTCGAACGGCGCCGGGTAGCGCGGGAGTTGACCGGCGGATGAACGTGAGCTACACCCCGTCCGAGCTGCTGGCGGTCTCGGCAAGCCGGCTGCTGGCCGACGGGAAAGTGGTGTTTGCCGGAGTGGGCACCCCCCTGCTCGCGTCCGCGCTCGCCCGCGTGACCCACGCCCCCGGCCTGACCATCGTCGTTGAAGGCGGCGCGATCGGCCTGGAGGTGCAGCCCGGACGCCTGCCGATCTCGACGAATGAGATGCGCGGCGCGCGCCGGGCCGTCGCGCTGCCGCCGATCACGCAGATCTTCCTCTACGCGCAGCGCGGGTACTTCGATTACGGCTTCCTCGGCGGAGCGCAGATCGACCCCTACGGCAACATCAACACGAGCGTGATCGGACCGGTGGAGCGCCCGAAAGTGCGCCTCCCCGGGAGCGGCGGCGCCTGCGACATCGCGTGTCTGTGCCGGGAGATCATGATCGTCACGCGGCACGAACGACGGCGGTTCGTGGAACGGCTGGATTTCGTGACCAGCCCGGGGCAGATCGACGGCGACGGCGGCCGGCGCGGGGCGGGCCTCCCGTTCGGGCGCGTGACCGCGGTCGTGACCGACCTCGCGCTGATGGACTTCGACCCCGCGTCCGGGCGGATGCGGCTCGTCGCGCTGCAGCCCGGCGTGGAGCGCGATCAGGTGCAGGAGCAGACGGGCTTCAAGTTGGAAACGGCGGCGGAGGTCCCGCGGCTCGAGGGCCCGACCGAGCACGAACTGACGCTGCTGCGCGGCCTCGATCCGGCCCGGATCTTCCTGTAAGAGATCTCAAAAGATCGGAAGGGCCGCACGAATCCAAGCGAGAATCTGCGCGTACTTCGGCAACGGAGGTGACGAGAAATGCCCCGGTACATGGTGGAGCGGACATTTCCCGGCGGCCTGCAGATCCCTATGACGGATGAGGGCGCGCAGGCGTGCTTGAACGTGGTCGGCAAGAACGGCGTCGAAGGCGTCACCTGGGTTCACTCGTACGTGAGCACGGACAAGACCAAGACGTACTGCATCTACGATGGACCGAACCCGGACGCCATCCGGCGCGCCGCGCAGGCGAACGGTCTCCCCGTCGATCACATCACCCAGGTCAGCGTCCTCGACCCGTACTTCTACAAATAGACGTCACGATCACCCCAACTGGCGGCGGAATCGCCAGACGCTCAGCGCGACGAGCGCCGTCGTGAAGGCGAGCAACGCGAGAAAGTTGGGCCAGAGGGCCTCAAAGCCGGCGCCTTTGATCAGGGCTCCGCGGGCGATCCGGGCAAAGTGATAGATCGGGTTCAGCACGGTCAGCGGCTGCAGCCATTTCGGCATCGCCTCCACCGGCATGAGCGCCCCGGACAGCGACACCAGCGGCGGATTGATGAACAACACCATCAGGAACGCCTGCGCGGCCGACTGGGTGAACGTCGCGAGCATGGTCCCGAGGCCGACGCCCGCCAGAAGGCACAGCACCGCGCCGCCGAGGACCACGACGAGGCTTCCGTGGACGGGGACGCCGAACGCGAGGCGCATCAGCCCGAGCGCGCCGAGCGCCATCGCGGACAGCAGGAGACTCACGGGCACGAACTTGGCGAGCATGATCTCGGCGGTGCTCGCCGGCGACATCAGGAGCTGTTCGATCGTGCCGAACTCGCGCTCCCGCAGCATCACGGTGGATGAAATGATCGTGCCGTTGAGGATCATCAGCATTCCGAAGATGCCGGTCGTGACAAACCACGAACTCTCGAGGGCGGGATTGAACAGGAAGGCCGGATCCAGTTGGATCGTCCCCCGGCCGCTCACCGGCGTGGCGGCGATCTGCGTGAAGGCCGCGTGCAGTCCTTGCGCGGCGAGCCCGGCATCGTAGGCCTGGATCACGCCCTGCGCGTACGCTCGGCTGATCTGGGCGGTGTTCACGTTCGTCGCGTTCAACAGAAATTGCACCGTCGCCGGGCGGCCCCGGACAAGATCCCGGGCAAAGTCGTACGGGATCACGACGCCGGCGTCGACCGCGCCCCGGCCGAGCGCGTCTCCGAGGCGGCCGGCCGAGACGTAATAGCCGCCCAGGCGGAAGGCCTGGCTTTGGGTCAGATCGGCTACCAATTCCCGGCTTTCGGGCGTCCGGCTCTCGTCTACGACGCCCAGGCTCACGTTCGACACGTTGGCGTTCAGCACCGATCCGAACAGCAGGAGCTGCACGACGGGCGCAACGGTGAGCGAGAGCACCAGGCGCCGGTCCCGGAAGATCTGCCGGAACTCCTTCCCCGCAAGCGCCCGCAGGCGGCCGGAGCGGAGCGCGCGCAGCGGCGCGGTCACGCGCGGACCTGCATCCGGCGCATCGTCCGCCACGCCGCCGCGTAGAAGACCGCCCCGATCGCGCCGATGATCAGCACTTTGTCCCACATCGCGGCCCACCCGCCGCCCTGCAGGAGCGCGTCGCGGACGACCTCGATGTAGTATCGGCCCCACACAACGTTGCTGATCCAGCGCAGGCCGGCGGGGATGTTCGCGATTGGGAACAGGAGCCCCGACAGGAGCAGCACGAGGAGGAAGCCGCCGAAGGCCACGGCCTGCATCGCGGCGGCCTGGTTGGGGATCGCCGCCCCCACCATCGTGCCGAACGCGGCTACGCAGAACGCGTAGAGGACCGTGGCGGCGAGGAACGGCGTCGGATCGCCGGCGAAGCCGACGCCGAACGTGGTCACCAGCAGCCCGACCAGGATGACCGTCTCGGCGAGCGCCACGGCCATGAACGCGAGAATCTTCCCGAGCAGGAACTCCGACGCCGAGACGCTCGACACGTATACCTGGAGGATCGTTTGCTGCTCGCCCTCTTTCGCCATGGCGAGCGTGGCCAGCAGGGCCGGGAAGATGGACACCGCCATGACAAAGATTCCGGGTCCGTAAAACTTCTGGGGCGACTCACCGGGGTTGTACCACAGGCGGATCGCCGCCTGGACCGGGGCAGGATGGCCGGCCCCGGCGGTGCGTGCGTTGTAGGCCGCCACGACCTCGGCGGCGTCCCCGGATACCAGCTTGGCGGTGTTGGCGTCCGTCCCATCTGCCTGGAGTTGAACGGGCGACGGGACGCCGCGGGCGACGTCGCGCCCGAAATGCGGCGGGATGATCAGCGCCGCCCGGGCGGCGTTCGAGGCGAGCGCCTGATCCGGTTGGCGGTCGGGTGGCCACGATACGACGTGAAACGTGCGGGACGCGCGAAACGCATCGATGAGACCCTGCGAAGCCGTGGACGCGTCGAGATCCTGGACGACGATCGGGACGTCGGCGACGGAGAGCGAGAAGGCCCGGCCCAGCAGGAGCAGCAGGCCGACCGGCAGCGCCAGGGCCAGGACGAGCGACAGGCGGTCGCGGACGAGCTGCGTCAGCTCTTTGCGCGCCTGGGCCAGCGTCCGCCCCATTGCTCACGCCCCCTCGTCCGCGACGACGGCGCCTTCCTCCCGCGCGCGCTCCACCACGCTGAGAAACACGTCCTCCAGGGAGAACCGCCCCTCCAGGGCCGAGACGACGCCCACACCGTGGCCGCGCAGCGCATCCGTGAGCCTGCGCATCGCGCGGTCCGGGTCTCCGTCCGTGATGACGTGCAGCCGATCCCCGAAGAGCGAGATCCGCCAGGCGTCGGTCTCCCCCTTCAGCAGATCCACGGCGGCCTGCGGACGGTCCACCTGGACTTCAATGAGGTGCCGCCCGGCCATCTCCCGGCGCTTGATCTCGCCGGGCGCGCCCTCCGCGACGAGCTCGCCCGCGGCCATGAAACCGACGCGGTTGCACTGTTCGGCTTCTTCGAGGTAATGAGTGGTGACGAGGACCGCCGCTCCGGCATCGGCAAGCCGGTTGATCATGGTCCAGAAGCTGCGGCGCGCGAGCGGGTCGACGCCGGAGGTCGGCTCGTCGAGGAACAGCACGCTCGGCTCGTGCATGATCGCGGCGCCGAACGCCACGCGCTGCTTCCACCCGCCGGGCAGGCTGCCGGTGATCTGCCGTTCCCGGCCTTCGAGGCCCGAGAACGCGAGGACCCACCGCCGCTTTTCTTCGCGTTCCTCCGGCGGCACGCCGTAGACGCCGGCGAAGAAGTCGAGGTTCTGCTCGATCGTCAGGTCGTTGTAGAGTGAAAACTTCTGCGACATGTAACCCACGCGGCGCCGCACGCGCGCCGAGCGCACCGGGCCGCGCTCGCCGGCGAGCCGCACCTCTCCCGCGGTCGGCTCCAGGAGGCCGCACAGCATCTTGATCGTCGTCGTCTTGCCGGCGCCGTTGGCGCCGAGAAGCCCGTACACTTCTCCGTGCCGGATGTCGAAATGCACGCCGTCGACCGCGGTGAAGGCGCCGAACCGCTTCGTCAGATGGACCGCGCCGATCGCCGTCTGCCCCCGCAGATCGCGGTGGTCGCGCCGGGCGGGGAAGGGCGCCGCGTGCGGCTCCTGCCCGAGCCGGCGCAGGGTCGCGACAACGGTGTTCTCGAGGGTCGGCGCATCGGCGCGCACGTCCTGGACCGCCCGGCCCTCGGCGCGCAGCGCGTCGCGGAGCAGGCGTTCGGCCTCGCCGGGCTCCGGCGTCAGCACGTCGAGGCGGTCGCCGAACCGCTGGACGTCGAGGATCGTCCGGCCGGACCCGCTCAGTTCGGAGAGGGCGCGTTCCGCCTCGCGGAGGTCGGCGGTGCGAACCTCGAGCCGCCGCGCCCGCAGGCGAGCCCGCAGTGCCGCCGGGGTCCCCATATCCAGCAGTTCGCCCTGGTGCATCAGCGCGACCCGGCCGCAGCGTTCCGCCTCGTCGAGATACGGCGTGGCCACGAGGATCGTCAGGCCGCCGGCGGCGAGGTGGGCGAGCGCATCCCAAAATTCTCGCCGCGACACCGGATCCACGCCGGTGGTCGGCTCGTCCAGGAGCAGGACGCGGGGCTCCGGCACCAGCGCACAGGCCAGCGAGAGCTTCTGCTTCATGCCCCCGCTCAACTGGCCCGCCGGGCGGTTCGCGAACCGGTCCATGCCGAAGCTGCGGAGGTACCGGCGGCCGCGTTCCGCGGCGGCGTCCGCGCGCACGCGCCGGAGATCCGCGACGTAGCGGATGTTCTCGTCGACGGTCAGGTCGGGATACAGGCTGAAGGCCTGGGTGAGGTAGCCTGTGGCGGCGCGCGCGGCCCGCGCCGGGCGGCCGAACACCTCGGCCGTGCCGCTCGTCGCCTCCATGACGCCGGCAAGGATCTGGAACGTCGAGGTCTTGCCCGCGCCGTCCGGGCCGATCAGACCGAAGATCTCGCCCTCGCGCACGTCAAGCGTGATGCCGCGGACCGCGTCGAGCGGGCCGTACCGCTTCCAGAGCTCCCGAACGCGGATCGCGGAATCCACCGGCGTGGACCCCGGGGGCTCGTCGGGCGCCGCGGGCGGGCCGGCGGCCGTCACTGACTGTGCCAGCCTTTCCAGCCCTTCGGCCACTCCGTGCCCCGGACCAGGATCTCGCCGTCGGCCGGCATGCCCGGCTTCGCGTATCCGAAGGCGCCGGTGAGCCGCAGCTTGACGCCGACCACCTGCTTGACGCGATCCTCGCGGAAATAGGTGTTCTCAGGCGTGAACGCGGCCTCCGGGTCGATCCGCAGGACGAACGCGTCGATCGGCCGGTTGGGATTGGAATCGAGGTATACGTGCGCGCGCTGACCGATCTTGACGTTCCCGATCGAGCCCTCGGGAATGAATCCCCGGAGGTAGACCTGGTCCAGATTGAGGAGAGTCACGATCGCCGTGCCCGCTGTCACGACTTCGCCGGGTTCCGCCGCGCGGGTGATCACCGTTCCGCCGAACGGCGCCCGGATCACGAGATCGCGCCGGTTGGCTTCCGCCTCGGCGAGTTTTCCGAGGGCCTGCGCGACCTGGGCGTTCGCGCTGCCGATCATCGCCTGCTGCTGCACGATCTGCCGCTGCACCTGTGCCGTCGCCGCGCTCCGAATGGCGGGATTGGTCAGGTTGGCTTCCGCCGCGGTAAGCGCGCCCCGCGCCGCGTCGACCTGCCGCCTCGCGGCGGTGACCACGGCCGCCTGCTGCTCCGCCGCCGTCACCGCCTGGACGCGCTGCTGCTCGGATACGGCTCCCTGCTGGGAGAGGCGCGTGTAGGCGTCCCGATTGAACACCGCATTCTGGTAGGCGGCCTGCTGCTGCGCGAGGTTCGCCTCGGCCGCCGCCAAGTCGGCCTGCGCCTGCCGGACCCGCCCCTCCGCGTCGGTGCTTGCCTGGGCGGTCTGCAGCCGGTTCTGCTCCAGTTGCTGCTCCAACACCGCGATCTGGTCGCGCGCCGCCTGTTCCTGCGCCTTCGCGGTCGCGAGCGCCGCCCGTGCCTGATCTTCCTGGGCGTGGATCTGACTGTCGTCGAGGACGGCCAGCACGTCGCCGGTCCCCACGGTGTCGCCTTCGCGAACGCGGATCTCGAGAATCTTTCCGGCGACCTTGGGGGCGATTGCGGAATCGTCGCCTTCGATCCGGCCGCTGAGGGTCACGATGCCGTCCGGCACCGAAGGCGCGGTGAAGAAGGTGCGCCACGCCCACACCGCCGCCGCCACAAGCACGAGGACGATGATAAGCGGCAGAAACTTCGGACGGCCGCGGGCCGTGCCGCGCGTTCCGCCGCCTGCCGCCGGCGCCTGCGGTGTGCTCATGCCCGCGTCCGCCGGCGCTCCGGCGTGCACCGCTGCAGGTACGCCAGCGAGAAATCCGCGATATGGTCGGCGATCCGGTCCACCTGCTGCGGGGTCATCGTAAGATCCGGCCACAGCCGCGCAAGCACAGGCCGCCCCTGCACGTAGTGGAGGGCCTGGCCGATGATGCTGTGGACGCAGAGCCGCGTCTTCTCATCGTCCGGCGGCCGGCCGATGATCGTCCCCACGATCTGCCGGAAACGGTCGTACAGCGGCCGCATGGTTCCGTTGAGCACGCGATCCATCGCGGGGGTCGGCTGCGCCCACTCGTGCGCCATCACCCGAAACAACCAGTCCGGGTGGTCCGAGGAAAAGACGGCGCGAAGCCGCAGGCGGATGATCGCGCGCAGAAGATCCTCGGGCGGCATCGTTTGACCGGCCACGCTCCCCTCGACGTCGAGGGTGCGGGCAAATTTCTTCAGCACCTCGGTATACAGGCTGAGTTTGTCCCCGAAGTGGTAGTTGATCGCGGCGACGTTCGCTCCGGCGCGCAGGCAGATCTCGCGCACGGTCGCGGCCTGGAAGCCGCGCTCCGCGAAGATCTCCTCGGCGGCCTTGAGCAGTTTGTCGCGGGTATCGTCGGGACCGGGCCGGGACGGCGCGGGCGCCCGGGAGGCTTTGGCACGAGGAACCGAGCCCTTCATCTCAAACATGGGTTTGATACAGTTGTTTTATCCTGTCAAGATCCTCCCCCGGCTGCGCCGGACCCGGTGGATGGAAGGAATCACCAGCGCGCGAGGCGCGTGATTCCCTCGCAGATCCGGTCCACGCTCGGGAGATAGGCCGTCTCGAGCGGCGGGGCGTACGGGACCGGCGTGTCCGGCGCGCCGATCCGCGAGACCGGCGCGTCGAGCGACGTGAACAGATGCTCGCCGAGATGCGCGGCGATCTCCGCGCCGATCCCGCCCCGCAGCCGGTCCTCGTGCACGATGAGGACGCGGCTCGTCCGCGCCGCCGACTCCGTGATCGTGTCGAGGTCAAGCGGCAGGAGCGTACGCAGGTCGATCACCTCGGCCTCGATCCCGTCCGCGGCGGCGCGCTCCGCGGCCTCGAGGCTCCGGTGCGCCATCATCCCGTAGGTCAGCACCGTGAGATCGCGTCCGGGCCGCCGCACCGCGGCGCGGCCGAGCGGTTCGATGGCGAGGCCGTCCTCGACGTGACCGCGCTGCGACCGGTACAGCGCCTTGTGCTCCAGGTACAGGACGGGGTTCGGGTCCGCGATCGCCCCGAGGATGAGGCCCTTCGCGTCGGCGGGCGTGGACGGCATCACGATCTTGAGCCCCGGCGTATGGAAGAAGTAGCCTTCGATCGACTGGGAGTGGAACGGCCCGCCGTGGGTGCCGGCGCCGCACGGCGCCCGCACCACCATCGGCACGCAGCCGCCCGCCCGGTACGCGGAGGTGGCGGCCACGTTGACCATCTGCGTGAACGCGTTCGAGATGAAGTCGGCGAATTGCATCTCGACGACGGGCCGCAGCCCGACGAGCGCCGCCCCCACCGCCGTTCCGACGATCGCCGCCTCGCAGATCGGCGTATCGATGACGCGCGACGCGCCAAACTCCTCGATGAACCCCTTGCTCAGCTTGAACGCGCCGCCGTACGCGCCCACGTCCTCGCCGAACAGGATCACGGATGCGTCGGCGCGCATCGCCTGGCGCAGGCCGTCCGCGATCGCCTCGATGTAGGTCATTACGGCCACGGCGTCGCCTCACAGTACACGCCGTGCTCGAGCTCCGCCGGGTCGGGCGGCGGCGTCGCTTCCGCCCACGCCTGCGCCTCGTCCACTTCCGCGAGCGCCTGCGCGCGCAGCTCGTCGAGGCGGAAGGCGGTCACGGCCCCCGTGTCGACAAGATCCCGGGCAAAGCGCTCCACCGGATCCGCGCGGCGGCCCTCTTCGATCATGGCGCGCGGCACGTAGGAGGCGTCGTCCGCCTCGGAATGTCCCCGCACCCTCATGGTGCGGCCCTCGACGAACGACGGCCCGCCGCCGGCCCGGGCGCGGTCCACCGCCTCGCGCGCCGCGCGGTACACCGCGAGCACGTCGTTGCCGTCGACGGAGCACGCGTGGATGCCGTACCCGGCCATCCGCGCGTCGAGCGGCCCCACGATCTCGCGCGCGAGCGGCGTGGAGAGCGCGAACTGGTTGTTCCAGCAGACGAGCACGAGCGGCAGCCGCAGCACCGCCGCCATGTTGACCGCCTCGTGGAACTCGCCCGTCGCGAGCGTGCCCTCGCCGAAGTTGGCCAGCGCGACGCGCGGCTCTTGGCGGACGCTGAAGCCGAGCGCGGCGCCCGCCGCGATCGGGACGTTCCCGCCGATGAAATCGGTGTGCAGCAGGATGCGCGGCCCGAGGCCGCCGATGTGCAGGTTACCTTCACGGCCGCGGGTGGGCGAGCCCGACCGTCCGAGGAAGTTCGCGAAGTAGTAGCCGAGCGGCATCCCCAGCACGAGCCGCGCGCCGAGGTCGCGGTGCAGGGTCGCCGCGACGTCGTCCGGACCGAGCGCGGCGGCGGCGCCGACGGCGATCGCCTCGTGGCCCCAACCGGTGAAGCAGGCGCCGACGATCTGGCCCGTCTGATAGAGCTTCACGACCCGCTCCTCGGCGAGCCGCTGGAGCATCATGTAGTAGTAGAGACGCTCGAGGTCCGCCGGTGCGAGATCGGACGGGACCCCGGCTCCGCGGGGCGGGACGGCCGCCGCGGGTGGCTCCGTGCGTGTGTCGTCGGTTGCCACGAGACGAGGATCGCTTCGGATCTTCGCCTAGCGCAGCTCGGGAATCACGTCGGTCGCGACCCGCTCAAGAACCGCGAACTGCTCCGGGCGCGGCTGATCGATGATAAACTCGTTGATCCCGGCCGCGCTGTACCGCCCAACGATGTCCTGGAACGCGGACGCGCTCGACCATGGATCGGGCAGTCCTTGACTCGCCATCTGGCTCGCCCATCCGTAAAACGACCGCCAGATCGTCTGGGGATCCCGCCCGATTGCCGCGCACTGCTCGTCCAGAATCCGGTTGCGCTCACGAATCTCCTCCACGGTACCGAACGAGTTCCAGGCGTCCGCGTACTCGGCGCAGATCCGAAGCATTCGCGGTCCGTGGGCCCCGAGCGTGAGCGGCGGGCGTGGCTTCTGCACGGGCCGCGGCCGCACAGAGGCGCCCTGAAGCTGATAGTATTTGCCGGCGAAGGTCGTCGCCTCGTTGCGCAAGAGGCTGTCGAGCACCTCTACCGCCTCACGGAAGCGCACGACCAGCTCACCGCTCGGCGGAAAGGGAATGCCGAACCGCTGATGCTCGGGGACGAACCATCCGGCTCCGAAGCCCAGCTCGAGGCGGCCGTTCGATATGTGGTCGACGGTGACCGCCTCTTGGGCCAGCAGGCCGGGGTGCCGGAACGTGTTGCAGCTCACGAGGACGCCGACGCGGATCCGCTCCGTGCGCGCCGCCAGGGCGGCAAGCAGCGTCCATCCCTCGTAGTACGGTCCTGTTGGGTTGCTCGGCTGGTTCAGGTGGTCGCAGTCCCAGACGCTGTCGAAGCCGAGGCGCTCGACGTACTGCCAGCGTTCGACGAGCGTGGGCCAAGGCAGGTTCTGATCCGTGCAGATGCCGAAGCGCGTCCTGCGGCGGGCCATACTGACCTCCGAGCGCCGGGTAACGGATTGGTCGGCATTTCCGTTTTGGTTCCCGCACTCCTCTAGCGTCCGGTCGATTCGGGTGAACGCAGCCCGTGCCCTCCCCGGTAGTCCGCGGGCGGGCGCGGCGCCCAGCCCTCGAGCAGCACCGGCGCGGGCCGGTAGACTTCCACCGCGAGGGGGCGGCAGACGGAGAGCGGATCGGCGCGATGCGGACCGAAGATCGGCTTGGAGATGTCGCCGCCGGGGCAGGTCGAGAGCGCGCACAGCAGGTCCATCTCGGCGAAAAACTCGAAGTGGTCGCCCTTCTTCGCGGGGCACGCCTTCGCGAAATAGCGGCCGTCCTTCCGCAGGCCGGTGACCATGAATACGTTGAGGACGTCGTGGACGTCGAGCTCCGTGAGATGGTACGGCGCGACGGCGCGGGTCAGGTTGGAGTGGCACGTCAGGTCGAACTCCTCGCCGTTCAGCATCTTGTGCACGTACGGATCGCAGCGCGTGCCCAGCAGGTCGTGGCAGCCGGCCCCGTCCTCGTCGAACCCGTAGTTGATGGTGTCCGCGGTGATCGTCAGCATCGGGCGCAGGTACGGTAGGCACGACCACAGCCGGTCGAACGCCGTCACGTGCGTCCCGTGGAGCTGCCGGGTGCGGGACGCCCAGAACCGCTCGCGCGGATTATGCAGGTTCCAGGCGTTGAAGTCGCCGACCTGTGGGCCGTCGACGCAGATCATGCGGCACAGGTGGCCGGCCGGCACCGTCCACGCCCGGCCCGACCGGATCGGAATGACGAACCGCTCGACGAGCGTCCGCCTGATCACCTCGCGGGCCAGCCGCCCGTAGAACTCGCGGTCGACGTCGAGCGGCGTGCCGGGACCGCGATCGTACAGTGCGGGGGGTTCGGGCATCGGGGCCTCCGGGATCAGTCGCGGCCGCCGGCGCCTATGCCGAGGTAGGCGCGGCGGACCGCTTCGTTGCGCGCCAGGTCCGCCGCCGGTCCCTCGAGCGCCACGCGGCCGTTTTCCAGCACGTACGCGCGCTTCGCGAGGCGGAGGGCGGCATTGGCATTCTGCTCCACGAGCAAGACGGTCGTCCCTTCGCGGTTGATCTCCGCGATCTTTTCGAAGATCAGCCGGACCAGCACGGGCGCGAGCCCCATCGACGGCTCGTCGAGCAGGAGCAGACGGGGCTTGGTCATGAGCGCGCGCGCCATGGCCAGCATCTGCTGCTCCCCGCCGGACAGCGTGCCGGCCAGCTGCGTGCGCCGCTCGGCGAGGCGCGGGAACAGCGCGAAGACGCGGTCGAGTCCGGCGCGCGGGACGCCCGGCTCGATAAAAGCGCCCAATCGCAGGTTTTCCTCGACGGTCATCAGCGAGAAGATCCACCGGCCCTCCGGCACCTGCGTCAGGCCCGCCCGCACGATCTCGTGCGCGGGCTGGGTGTCGATCCGCCGGCCGGCGAAGTGCACTTCGCCCGACCGGGGACGGAGCAGCCCCGAGATGGTCCGCAGCGCGGTCGTCTTTCCCGCGCCGTTGGCGCCGAGCAGCGCCACGATCTCCCCCTCGTCCACGTGGAACGACGGCCCGTGCAGCGCTTCGATGCTGCCGTACGCGGTGACGAGGTCCCGGACCTGGAGAAGGCTCACTCGCCGTCCTCCCGGCCGAGGTACGCCTCGATCACCTTCGGATCGCGCTGGATCTCGTCCGGGACACCCTCGGCGATCTGCACGCCGTGATCCAGCACGATGATCCGATCGCTGATCCCCATCACGACGCTCATGTCATGCTCGATCAGCAGCACCGTCACGCCGGAGTCGCGAATCCGGTCGACCAGCTGGACGAGCCCCGCCTTTTCCGCGGGGTTCATGCCGCTCGCCGGCTCGTCGAGAATCAAGAGGCGCGGCCCGGTCGCGAGCGCCCGCGCGATCTCGAGGCGCCGCTGGTTGCCGTACGCGAGTTCGCGCGCCAGCCGGTCGGCGCGGGCCTCCAACCCGACGAACGCGAGCCACCGGCGCGTCTCCTCGCGCACCCAGGCCTCCTCGCGCCGGTGGAGCGGCGTGTGCAGCAGCGAGTCCAGCGTGCCGGCGCGGATCCGGCCGTGGAGACCGATCATCACGTTCTCGTCCACGCCGAGATCGGGAAACAGACGGATCATCTGGAACGTGCGCGCGATCCCGTGCCTGACCACGAGATCGGGGCGCAGCCCGGTGAGGTCCTTGCCTTCGAACGTGATCCGGCCGGCCGTGGGACGCAGGAACCCCGTAATACAGTTGAACACCGTCGTCTTCCCGGCGCCGTTCGGACCGATGATGCTGAGGATCTCGCGCGGGCGGACGGTAAACGACACGTCGGAGACGGCGACGAGGCCGCCGAAACGCATCGTGAGATGGTCCACGCCCAAAACGGCGCCCGTCCCGACGGCCGCGGGCTGGCGCGCGGCGGTCACGACGACCCTCCGGGCGCCGCGGAATCGGCCGCGGACGCGCCCGCGGCGACGCCGGCCGCCGCTTCGGCCTCCGAGAGCGCGACCTCCCGCGCCTCGATCCGGCCGTACCGGCTCGGCCACAACCCCTGCGGCCGCAGCAGCATCATGACGATGAGGCCGATGCCGAATGTCAGCATTCGGATCTGGTCGAACGCGCGCAGCACCTCGGGCAGAACGACGATCACGGCCGCCCCGACGATCACGCCCGGCAGGCTGCCCCGGCCGCCCAGGATGATCACCATCAGAATGGTCACCGATTGAATGAACGTGAAGCTCGACGGGTTGATCGCCGTGAGCTTCACGGCGAAGAACGAGCCGGCCGCGCCGGCAAAGATCGCGCCGAGGACGTAGGCCAGCAGCTTGAAGTACACGGGGTGAATCCCGGCCGCCTGGGCCGCGGCCTCGTCCTCGCGGATCGCGAGCCACGCCCGCCCGAGCCGCGACCGCGACAAATTGTAGCTGCCCACGAGCACCACCAGGGCAAACGCGATGCCGAGGAAGTACAGCGCGGCCGGGGTTCGAAGGACGAGCGAGCCGATCGTCGCGTGGGGCATGTCGTAAATGCCCTCGGGTCCGCCGGTAAATGCGAAGTTCGTCGCGGCGATGCGGACGATCTCGCCGAAGCCGAGGGTCACGATCGCCAGGTAGTCGCTGCGCATCCTGAGCGTCGGCGCGCCGATGATGACGCCGGACACGGCGGTAAAGCAGGCGGCGATCGGGAGGGTCAGCCAGAACGACATATGGCTGTTGACCATGAAGTACGCCGTCGTGTAGGCCCCGATCGCGAAGAACGCCGCGTAGCCGAGGTCGAGCAGGCCGGCGAACCCGACCACGATGTTGAGGCCGAGCCCGAGCATGACGTAGACCAGGACGAGAGTCCCGACGTCGATCAGGTAGGACGAGCCGAACACCGGCAGCGCGATCGCCGCCAGCACGGCCACGACGGCCAGGGCGGTCGGAAGCAGCGGGCGCAGGGCGCCGGGACCGGCCTTCACATCCGCTCGACCACGCGTTCGCCGAGGAGGCCGCGCGGCCGCACCACCAGCACGATAATCAGGACCGCGAACGCCACCACGTCTTTCCAGCGGCTGGAGTAGTATCCCGCGGCGAGACTCTCAAGGATGCCGAGGACGAAGCCGCCGACGACGGCGCCCGGAATGTTGCCGACGCCGCCGAGCACGGCCGCGGTAAACGCCTTCAGGCCGATCAGAAAGCCCATGAGGAACGAGACCTGCGAGTAGTACAGGCCCGTCAGCACGCCCGCGAACGACGCCAGCGCCGACCCCAGAAAGAACGTGAAGCTGATCACCCGGTTGACGTCGATGCCCATCAGGCGCGCGGCGTCCTGGTTGATCGCGAGCGCGCGCATCGCCATCCCGGTCTTCGTGCGGTTCACCATGAGGTACAGCGCCGCCATCAACACGATGCTCGACACGAAGATGAGGACCTGCAGCCAGGAAACCGTGACGCCGGCAAACGCCGGCCCGGAGCGGCCGAAGAGGTGCGGGTAGACGAGGAACGACGGGCTGTAGATGAGCAGCAGGCCGTACTCCAGCGTCAGCGACCCGCCGATCGCCGAGATCAGGATCGACAGGCGCGCGTGCAGCAGCGGGCGGTAGGCGACCCGGTAGAGCAGCGTCCCGAGCAGTCCGGTGAAACCCATGGAGACAACAAGCGCCAGCAGCGTGGTCAGGATCGGGTTGTCGACATGCAGGATCGCCAAAAGCCCGTACGTCGAGAGTCCGAGGAACGCGCCGACCGCGTACACGTCCCCGTGCGCAAAGTTGATCAGGCGGATGATGCCGTACACCATGGTGTAGCCGAGCGCGATCAGGGCGTAGAACGCCCCGACCGTCAGCCCGTTGACCAGCTGCTGGAGGGCGATCTCCATGGACTAGGAGGATGGTCCCGCTTCGCGCGGGCCGGGAGCGCAAACGGGGCCGCCCCCGTGCTCGGGGCGGCCCCGCAGCACTACGAAGACCTCACATTCCGGTGGGCACGAACTTGTCGCCCTTGATGAGGTAGGTGATGTAGAGCACCTGCTTCCGGTCGCCCTTCTGATCGAAGGTGATCTTGCCGGTCGCGCCCGAGTAGGCGTTGGTCGCATGAAGGGCCTTGATGATCGCCGCCCGGTCCGCGCTCTTCGCGCGCTGGATCGCGTTGATCACCACGCCGACGGAGTCGTACTCGAGCGCCGAGTATGGTCCCGGATCCTGCTTCCACCGGCCCGTGTACCGGGAGATGAACGACTTGGCGGTCGCCTGATCCTGTGGCAGCGGGGTCGACGTGACGTAGACTCCGGTGGACGCGGCGCCGCACTCCTTGATGAACGTCGGATCGTTGTTGGCGTCGCCCGCCATCAGCTTCCCGGAGACGCCCAGGTCCTTGAACTGCTTGCAGATGAGGCCGCCCTCGGGATAGTAGCCGGTGAAGTAGGTGACGTCCGGCTTGAGGCTCTTGACCTTGGTCAGCGCCGCGGAGAAGTCCTTCTCGCCCGGCGTAATCGCGTCGAAGAAGACGACCTGGACGCCCATCATCTTCTTGAGCGCGTCCTGGGTCGCCGTGGCCAACCCCTTCGCGTACAGCGTGTTGTCGTGGATGATCGCGACCTTCTTCGCGTGCAGGTCCTTGGTCATGAAGCCGGCCGCGTAGGGGCCCTGCTGGTCGTCACGGCCGATGACGCGGAACACGTTCTCGAACCCCTGGTCCGTGAGCTTGGGGTTGCTGGACGCGTCCGCCACGAACGCGACCCCCGCGTCGTGGTACACGGCGCTCGCCGGAATCGCCGCCGACGAGCAGTAGCCGCCCGCCACCGCGGCCACGCCGGCGTCGACGAGCTTGTGCGCCGCCGTCACGGCCTGCTGGGCGTCACACGCGTCGTCGAACGAGACGATCTCGAGCTTGCGCCCGAGGACGCCGCCCTTCGCGTTCTGCTCGTCCGCCGCCATCGTTGCCGCCTGCACGATGTCGGTGCCCATCTTGGCGGTCCCGCCGGACAGCGGGACCGGGACGCCGATCTTGATCGTGCCCGCTTGAGCGCCGGCGCCGGGAACCATGACGGACATCAGGAACACGAGCAACAAGCCGATCGCAAACCTGTTCCGCATGCTCGTCCACCCCTCCCCACGGTGTTCGGCGCACGAACTGCGCCGCGCGCCCCCCGGTTTCCCGTAGGCAGGTTGCAAATCCTCCCCACCAGAAGTCGGATGGACCGGGCATGGCGCTTTCCCGTCTACGCAAAACGGCGGCCCATGGTTTCGGGCCGGCGGCGCCCGGCGCACGGCCGAATTCAGGCGTTCTCGGAGGTGGCACGCATGGAACATCCCGGAATCAGCCCGTCGCTGCTGGCCTGGGAGGAGACGATTCCGCCCCGCGGCGGCACGGCATTCACAATCAAGGCGGGCCAGATCTGCCGCATCGTGGACGTCGAGGGCCAGCAGGTGGCCGATTTCATCTGCTTCAACCTCAACGACTACACCGACAAACTCTCCCCCGAGAACACGCAGTCGCTGAACGGTACCCTGTTTCTCACCACGGGCCATCACCTGTACTCCACCAAAGCGACCCAGCTCATGACCATCACCGCGGACACCTGCGGCACGCACGACCTCATCGCCGGGTCCTGCAGCGAACAGACGAACGCGTTTCGCTACGGCGTGCGCGGCACGCCCAACTGCCGCAACAACTTCGAACGAGCGCTCCGGCCCTACGGCATCCCGCTCGCCGAGATCCCCTACTCCTTCAACGTTTTCATGAACGTACCGGTGGCCGCCGACGGCCGCACCGGGATCCAGGAACCCAAGTCGAAGCCCGGCGACTACCTCGACCTGCGCGCGAATCTCGACCTGCTGGTCGCGGTCTCGAACTGTCCCCAAGAACGCAACCCCTGCAACGCCTTCAAGCCCACGAAGCTCCAGGTCGTGGTCTACGAGGTGGAGCCGGCCGGCAAGGGCGCGCCGGTTCAGTCGTCGGTCAAGGCGCGATTCTAGCCTAGCGGGCCGGGGGCGGACCGGCCTCCGGCCGCAGCAACCCCAGCGCCCGCGCCACCCGCTCCGGCGTGATCGGCAGTTCGGTGATGCGGACGCCGACGGCGTCTTCGACGGCGTTCGCGATCGCGGCGGCGGGCGGCCCGATGGGCGGCTCGCCGATGCCGCGCGCGCCGAACGGCCCTTTGCCCTCGCGCGATTCCAGCACGAGCGGCTCCACGTCCGGGACGTCGAGCGAGGTCGGGATCAGGTAGCTGGCGAGGTTGGTGGACAGGTTGACGCCGCGGTCCACGACGACCTCCTCCATGAGGCCGTAGCCGAGTCCCATCACCGCGCCGCCCTGAATCTGGCCCTCGACGCTCTGGGGATTGATGGCGCGTCCGACGTCGTGGCAGGCCACGTGCCGCACGACGGCGACGGCGCCGGTCTCGGTATCGACCTCCACTTCCACGGCGTGCGCGCCGAACGTGTAGTCGGGAAAAATGCGCCCGCCCCCGCGATCGAGGTCGACCGGGTCCCCCGCCGGAGCGTGATACACTCCGAGGTAGTTGCGCGAGACGCCGAGTCGCGCGCATTCTCGCAGCACGGCGGCCCACTCGAGGCGCCGGCCCGACGCGCCGGCCGCCCCGCCGTCGCGGAGCGTCACCCGGTCGGGCGGCGTCTCCAGCATCTGCGCGGCGACGGGCAGGACCTGCGCCCGCAGGCCGGCCGCCGCCTGCAGCACGGCGTTTCCCGACATGTAGAGCTGGCGGGTCGCGGTCGTCGTGCCGGCGAGCGGCGTGAGCGCGCTGTCGCCGATGTGCACGGCGACGCGTTCCGGCTCGACGCCGAGGACCTCGGCCGCGATCTGGCACAGCGACGACGCCTGGCCGCCGCCGACATCGGGCACGCCGGTACGGACGACCAGGGTCCCGTCCATCTCGAACCCGACCCACGCGCTCGCCCAGTCGTGGAGCCAGACGATCCGTCCGTACGGCTGGATGTTGCAGGCCAGCCCGCGCCCGGCGCGGTGGTGGGGCGCCGACGGGGCGCGGCGGGGCCCAAGCGCGGCCCAGGCGCGCTGCGCCGCCTCCGCCACCCCGACGTGCGTCTCGAGTTCCTGGCCGACCGGCAGCCGGTCTCCCTTGTGCAGCGCGTTGCGGACGCGGATCGCGACGGGGTCCAGCTCCAGACGGCGCGCGAGCGCGTCCATCTGCGACTCATAGCCGAGCACCATCTGCATGCCGCCGAAGCCCCGCATCGCGCTCGTCGGCGGGTTGTTCGTGTAGACGACGCGCGCGTCGATCGTCGCGTTCGGGATGCGGTACGGACCGGCCGCGGTGACGGTCGCGTACATCAGCACGAGCGCGCTGAGATAGGCGTAGGCGCCCGAGTCCGCCAGCAGCTCGACCTTCTGCGCCACAAGCGCGCCGTCGCGCGACGCCCCGGTCGTGTAGTGGAGCCGGAACGGATGGCGCTTGGGACGGGCCAGCAGCGACTCCTGGCGGGACCAGATCATGCGGACGGGCCGCCGCGTCCGCGACGCGAGCAGGCCGAGGAAGACCTCGACCGTCACGTCCTCTTTGCCGCCAAACCCGCCGCCGACGTACGTGCCGATGACGCGCACCCGGTTGTGGGGCAGCCCCAGGACGTCGGCGACGTCGCGGAAGTGCTCGATCACCTGCGTGGCGACGCGGATCGTGACGACGCCGTCGGCCTCGACCCACGCCACGCCGCACTCGGGCTCGAGATACGCGTGGTCGACGAACTGACAGCGATAGGTGTGCTCGACGACGACGTCGGCCCGCGCGAGCGCCGCGTCCGCGTCACCGCACTGCACGTGCCACCGCGCGAGCAGATTGCCTTCCTCGTGCACGCGCGCGGCGCCCGGGAGGAGCGCCTCCGCCGGGTCGAAGACGCCGGCCGTAGGTTCGTACTCGACCTCGATCGCCTCGAGCGCCTGCTGCGCCGCCTCCGGCGTCTCCGCGGCGACGAGCGCCACCGGCTCGCCCTGGTACCGGACCACGCGCTCGGCAAGAACCTGCAGCCGTGCGCGCAGCGCGCCGACCTGGCTCGTCTGACCGGGCACGTCCGTCCACAACGTGTTGTGCGGCACGTCGCGGGCCGTCAGCACCGCGGCGACGCCCGGGAGCGCGGCCGCGCGCGCGGTGTCGAGGCGCCGGATCCGCGCGGACGGGTACACCGCGCGCAGCACCGCGCCGTGCAGCATGCCGGGCATCCGCCAGTCGGCGGCGTAGAGCGTCACCGCCTGAACCTTGTCGCGCGCGTCGTGGCGCGGGATCGGGCGCCCGACGACGCGGAGCTGCTCGGCGGGAAGGACCGCGACCGAGCCCTCGCGGACCCGGGGCTCAGCCACGGCGCCTACCCTTCATGGCGGCCGCCCGCGGAGCCGGCCGGCGCCGCATCGCCGGCCGATGCGGCTTCGATCGCGTCGATGATCTTGGCGTAGCCGGTGCACCGGCAGAGGTTCCCGGAGATCGCCCGGCGGATGTCGTCGCGCGTCGGCCGCGGGTGCTGCTGCAAGAACGCGTGCGCGGTGAGGAGCATCCCCGGCGTGCAGAATCCGCACTGCGCCGCGCCGTGGGTCACGAACGCCTGCTGCAGCGGGCTCAGGCTTCCGACCGGCTGTGATTTCATGGTGGCCGGCGAGTCCACCGGCGCGAGACCGCGCACGGTGGTCACCCTGCGCCCGGCGGCGCGGGCCGCGAGCAGCAGGCAGCTGCTCACCGGTTCGCCGTCGAGCAGAACCGTGCAGGTGCCGCAGACGCCTTCCCCGCAGCCGTCCTTGACCTCCGTCGCGCCGAGACCGTCCCGCAACAGGGTGAGCAGGGTCTCGTGCGCCGCGGCGCGGACCTCGCGCCGCTCCCCGTTCAACGTGAAGGCGATGGTCAGCTCCGTCATGCCCCCGCTCCCTTCGCCGCGCGCGCGGCGGCGCGGACCAACGCCCGCGCGGTCAGCACGCGGGTGAGATGCCGGCGGTAATCGGCCGAGGCGTGCACGTCGTCGTCGGGCTCGATCTCCAATCGCTGATCGGCGACGGCCTGCCGGAACGCCTGCTCCGAGGGCTCGACCCCGGCGAGCGCCCGCTCGACGCCGGCCAGCCGGACCGGCGCCGGGCCCGCGCCGGCGATCGCGACGCGGACGCGCGAGGTGCGCCCCGCGCCGTCCAGTTCGACCGCGGCCATGACGGCCACGATCGCGAAGTCCCCGGCGCGCCGGGTGAACTCCTCGACCGCGTAGCCCACGCGGCCGGCCGGGAGCGGCAGCCGGACCGCCACGAGCAGCTCGCCCGGCCGGAGCGACGTCGAGAGCAGGCCTGTGAAGAACTCCGCCGCCGGAATCGTCCGTTCTCCCGCCGGCCCGCGCGCGACGAGGACGCCGTCGAGCGCGCGGATGACCGCGGGCAGCTCGGCGGCCGGATCCGCGTGCGCCAGGCTGCCGCCGATCGTCCCCATCGCGCGGACGCGCACGTTGCCGATCAACGCGGCCGCTTCCTGGAGCAGCGGACACGCCCCGAGCGGCCCTTCGCCGAGCTCGAGCGCGCGGTGCCGGACGAGCGCGCCGAGCTCGAGCGTATTGCCGTCGAAGCGGACGCCGCGCAGCTCGTCCAGTCCGTGGATGTCCACGACCGCGGCGGGACGCACGAGCCGCAGGGTGAGCAGCGGCACGAGGCTCTGTCCGCCGGCGAGGACCTTCGCGTCCTCCCCGAGCGCGCCGAGCGTCGAGAGCGCTTCGGCCACGGTCGCGGGTGCGTGATAGTCGAACGGTGATGCGGGCATCGCTAGACGTCCCACCCGCCGTCGACCACGATCTCGTGGCCGGCGATCTGCCTGCTTTCGTCCGAGGCGAGGAACACCACGGCGTTGGCGATGTCGGTCTCGTCCGTGAACCGGCGCATCGCCATCTCCGAGACGTATTCGTCGAAGACGGCCTTTGGCGACGTACCCCGCACCCTCGCCTTCTCCGCGATGATCGTCTGCATGCGGTCGCCCTCGACCACACCCGGGAAGATCGCATTCACGTTGATGTTGTACGGGCCCACTTCCAGGGCCAGCGTACGCGTGAGCCCGCGGACCGCCCACTTCGAGGACGAGTACGCGGCGCGGTAGCGGTAGCCGCGGAGGCCCGAGGTGCCGGCGATGTTGATGATCTTGCCGTACTTCTGCTCGATCATCGACGGCACGAACGCGCGGCAGCACAGAAACACCCCGCGCAGATTGACGGCGAGGACCCGGTCCCACTCCTCCGGCGCGATCTTGTGCAACGGCGTTTCGATCGGGCCGATCGTCCCCGCGGCGTTGACGAGGATGTCCGCGCGTCCGAACTCCTTGCGCGTCCGGTCCGCGAGGGCGGCCACCTCGTCCTCCCGCGTCACGTCGGTGGGAACGGCCAGGTGCCGCGGCCGCGCCCCCTCCGCGCGCGCAAGCCGCGCCACGAGGGCTTCGAGCGCCCCCGCGTCACGCGCGGCGGCAACGACGGACGCGCCCTCGCGGGCCAGCGCCTCGCAGATCGCATCACCCATCCCCTTGGCCGCGCCGGTGACGACCGCCACACGATCCCGGAGCCTCACGCCTCGTCCCCCTCCCTGTCGGCCGCCCCGCCCCGCGCAGCCGGGGTCACGTACCCGTTCACGCGATCAGCCCGCCGCAACTCCGCGGGACGCTCCTCCGGCGGCCCGTAGCCGCCGCCGCCCGAGCTCTCCAGCACAATCAGGTCGTCGCGGCGCACGTCGCGGTTCTCCTTCGTGCCGATCGGGATCCGCGCGCCGGCGCGCTCGCAGGTCACGCGAAACGGCGCGCCGTCCCCCCCGCCAAACACGCCCCACGGGCGCACGCGCGCCCGCTCGATCATCGTGGACAGCTCGGCCTGCCCGCACAGCACCCGGTACGACCGGCAGAGGCCGAGCCCGCCGCGGTGCCGGCCGGGGCCCCCGCTGTCCGGGCGCAGCGCGCAGCACTCCACGCGCAGCGGATATTCGCTCTCGATCACCTCGACCGGGGTGTTCATCACGTTGCTCATGTGCACCCGCACCGCGTTGGTGCCGTCCCGCGTCCGGCCCGCGCCCTCGCCGCCGCCGTGCACCTCGTACAACACGAAGGGCCGCCCGTCCTCGTGGCGCCCGCCGAACATCACGAGGCCGGAGGTTCCGGGACCGCCGGCGACGATGCGGTCGGGCAGCACCGGCGCCAGCGCGCGGAATACCGCGTCGACGACGCGCTGGGACGTCTCGTGGTTACCGCCCACCCTGGGCGCCTCGGACCCCGGGTTCAACACGGTGCCCTCGGGGACGCGCAGCTGAATCGGGCGGTAGCAGCCTCCGTTCGCCGGGATCTCCGGGCCGAGGAGCGCCCGCACGGCGTAGAACACGGCCGACGCCGCCACAAACCGCGTGGCGTTGAGCGGGCCCGCCGTCTCCGGCGCGGTGCCGTCGAAGTCGACGTCGAGGCGGTCGCCGGCGGGCCGCACGCGTACGGCGATGCGGACGGGACGCTCGTCGACGCCGTCGCCGTCCAGCCAGTCCTCACCGGCGTACTCACCCGCGGGAAGCGCGGCGATGGCGCGGCGCATCAGCCCCTCGGATTCGTCGAGCATGCGCGCAAGACACCCGTCGACCGTCTCCGCGCCGAACCGCTCGAAGATCTCCCGCAGATCCTGCGCCGCGACGGCGTTCGCGGCGCATTGGGCGAGGATGTCTCCCCGTCGCTCCTCCCGGCCCCGTACGTTCGACAGCACCATCTCCAGCATCGCCTCGTTGGGCGCGCCGGCGGCGAACAGCGGCACCGGCGGAATGCACAGGCCTTCCGCGTACCGGTCCCGGGCCGTCGCGACGTAGCTGCCGCGCCGCGCGCCGCCGACGTCCGGCCAGTGGGCGAGGTTCACGGCAAACGCGACGAGCCGGCCGCGGTGGAAAACGGGCGTGATCGCCTTCACGTCCGGCAGGTGATTGCCGCCGACCTCCGGGTCGTTCGTGAAGTACACGTCGCCCTCGCGGAGCGACGCCGCCGGCACCCGATTCAAGAATTCCGTCACCGTGAACGCCATCACTCCGAGGTGAATGGGGATGTCGCGGCCTTGCGCGACGAGCTGCCCGCGGGCGTCCGTCAACGCGCACGACAGGTCGCCCGCCTCCTTGAGGACGGGGGACCGGGCCGAGCGCATCAGCACGGCGCGCATCTCCTCGGCGACGGTGAAGACCGCGTGCCGCACGACTTCGAGCGTGACGGGATCGATCGGCCGCCCGCGCATCAGGCCGCCTCGATCCACAGAAGCCCCGCGCCGTCGCATCGCAGCGTCTGGGCGGGCTGCACCACGACGGTCGACCACACATCTTGCAGGACGGCCGGCCCGGCGACCCGGCCGCCCGGGCCGATCCCCCCCCGCGCGTACACCGGCGTCGAGATCCACCCATGGCCGTAGAAAAAGACCCGGCGCTCCCCGCGGCCGCCGTCCCGCGACGCGCCCTCGGCCGCCGAGGGCAGCGCGGCGCTGTGCGACGGCACGACCGCGCTCACCCGCAGATTGACGCATTCCACGGGCTCGTCCGTCTGGTAGTCGTACCGCCGCCGGTGCCGCTCCGTGAAGCGCCCCCGGATCGCGCGGGCGTCCAGCCCGGACGCGACGCCGACTTCGAGCTCGTAGTTCTGGCCGCGATAGCGCAGGTCCATCGTGCGTTCCAGGACCACTCGGCCGGCCGCCGCGCCGTCGTCCGTGAGCCGCTCCAGCAGCTCCGCCTCCATTTTCGCGAACGGCGCCTCCCACGTCTCCGGCTCCGCGGCGCCGAGATCGAAGCGCACCGTCCGCACCGCGTCGTACCGGAGGTCGGCGACGAGACAGCCGTACGCGGAGAATCCGCTCGAGCACGGCGGCACGAGCGCCCGCGGCATGCCGGCGATCTGGATGAGCCGGCCGGCGTGGACCGGACCGGCGCCGCCGTAGGCGATCAGCGCGAGGCCGCGCGGGTCGGCGCCCCGCTCGACCGACACCATGCGCAGCGCGCGCGTCATCGCCGCGTTGGCGACCTCGAGGATGCCGGCGGCGGCGTCCGGCACGGACATGGCAAAGCGCTGCGCCAGCGGCTCGATCGCACGCCAAGCCAGCGCCGGGTCGAGGCGCAGCCCGCCGACGCCGGCATCGGGATCGAGATACCCGAGCACCGTGTACGCGTCCGTGACCGTCGGTTCCTTGCCGCCCCGGCCGTAACACGCCGGACCGGGCTCGGCCCCGGCGCTCCGCGGCCCGATCCGCAGCGCCCCGCCTTCGCCGACCCACGCGATCGACCCGCCGCCCGCGCCGATGCTCTCCACCGCGAGCGAGCGGAGACGGACGGGCTGTCCCTGCACGCGGCGCTCCGTGAGCGTCTCGACTTGGCCGCGGTGAATCAGGCAGACGTCGGTCGATGTGCCGCCCATGTCGAGCGCGACCGCGTCGCCGATGCCCGCCGCGGCGGCGACGGCACGGGCCGCCGCGACTCCGCCCGCCGGGCCGGAGAGCAGCAGCGCCAGCGGCACACGGCGCGTCTGGCCGGGCGCGGCCATCCCGCCGCTCGACTGCATGAGGCGCAGCACACCCCGCAGGCCGCGCGAGGTGAGACCGGATTCGAGGTCGGCCAGGAACCGCTCCGCCAGCGGGATCAGCTGGGCGTTCACGCACGTCGTGTGCGTGCGCTCGTATTCCCGAAACTCGGGATTCACGTCGGAGGACAGACAGACGTGCGGGAGGACCGCGGAGAGCAGCGCCCCGGCCCGGCGCTCGTGCGCCGGGTTCGCGTAGGCATGGAGAAAGCTCACCGCGACGGCCTCCACGCCCGCCTCCCGCAACGTACCGGCGAGCCGGCGGACGCCGGCCTCGTCGAGCGGGACGAGCTCGCGCCCGCGGTGATCCATCCGCTCCGCCACCTCGAAGCGCAGCGCGCGCGAGACCGCGGGCGCCGCCCGTCCCGGCAGGTCGAGGCGGTAGAGATGGTCGCGCTGCTGCCGGCCGATCTCGAGGACGTCGCGAAACCCCTGGGTCGTGAGGAGCGCGACGCGCGCGCCGCGCCCCTCGAGCACCGCGTTGGTGACCGCGGTGGTGCCGTAGGTGAGGCGCGAGACGGGCTCGCCCTCCGCGCAGACGCGGCGCAGGCCCTCCCCGAGCGCGCGGGATGGGTCGCCGGTGCTCGGCACCTTGCAAAACCTCAGCGGCCCGCCCGAGAGGGGCTGCGCGACGACGTCGGTGAACGTGCCGCCGACGTCGACCCCGACGTCTACGCCGTCCGGCACGGTCCCGGGCCGATCAGATGACGAACAGATCCCGCGGAAAACGGGTCAGCACCTCGCATCCCTGCTCGGTGACGAGGACCGTTTCGCTGATGATGATCGTGTAACGGCCGAGATCGTACACGCCGGGGACGAGGTGGAAGGTCATGCCGGCGCGCAGCGGACGCCCGTCGCCGTCCCAAATGGACATCAGCCAGCCTTCGCCCCAGTCCGGCGGATAGTTGATGCCGACGGAGTAGCCGGTGCGGTGGCCCAGCAGCGCGCCGAGGCCGTGTCTTTGGAACGCGGCCTTGCTCGCCTCGTGCACCTCGCCCGAGGTCGCGCCCGGCTTGATCGTCGCGATGACCTGCTCGAGCGCCTCACGAGCCGCGGCGGCGCGGGCGGCGACCTCGTCGCTCGGTTTGCCCACGGTGCCGCACCGGAACAGAGCCGCGCAGTAGCGCTTGACGACACCCGGCAGTTCGTAGTTGAGGACGTCGCCCGCAGCGTACGTGCGGCCGGCCCAGGTACTGTGGCACAGGCTCGTGCGCGGGCCGCTTGTGATGAACGGCGGCAGCCCGGCGTACTCCGCCCCCGCGCGGATCAGCTCCGCGGAGGTCGCCGCGGCGACCTCGTTCTCGGTGGTGCCCTCGCGCGAGGCGGCGATCGCCGCGTGCATCCCGCGCTCCGCGGCGCGCGCGGCCGCCCGGATGTAGACGAGCTCCTCCGCCGACTTGATCACCCGCGGCTCTTCGACCACGTCGGCCGTGTCGACGAGCCGGCCGCCCGCCTGCTCAAGCCCCTGCCGGAGCGCCGCGTACCGCCGCGGGCTGACAAACCAGCTGTCCGCCTCCGCGCCGACCATCTTGGTCGCGACGCCAAGTTCGTGCAGCAGGCCGAGCGTGGCCGCGACCGGATCGTCGCGATCCTCGTACGCGACCGCAAGCCGCGCCCAGCCGCGCCCCATCGTGTTCGTCGTCTCGATCCGGCGCAACACGTTGATCGGCGGGCGGTTGTGCGTCACCACGCACGCCTGGTAGAAGTAGTAGCCGGGCGAATCGTGCCCGGTCAGGTAGTAGATGTTTTCCGGCGTGAAGCTGATGAACGCCGCGAGGTCGTGCCGCGCCATCGTCCGGCGGACCGCGGCGAGGCGCCGGCTGAACTCCGCGTCGCTGAACGGCAGCGCCTCGACGCGCGGACCGGTCCCCTCCTGAATGCGCACCCGAGCCGTCGCCACCATCACCTCCATCCGTCGGCCCGGCTGGAACGCGCCGGCCGCCGCCAAGTATTTCAGAGAGAATTACGGTCCGCCCTCCAAGACATCCACCTGCTTGATCCAGTAGAACCCGGCGATCTCCCGCACCTGCGCCGCCGTCACCTGGAACACGCGGATGCGGCTGCCCTCGACCCCGGCCACCGTCCCGATCTGCTGCAGCTTGTTGATGTGGAAGAACTCCGGCCGGAACGGGAACGTGACCATGACCGAATACACAGGAAGGTCCTGCCGCAGCCGCTGCTGCAGCGCGGGGCTTAACCGGCTGTTCGCCGTGAGGGTACCGTAGAGCGGCCCGGCCTCGAGCGCCAGCAGCGCGGCGGCGGCGGACACGAGGAGCCGCACGGCGAGGGGCCTCACGGCTCGACCACGGTGCCCCAGCGCTTCACGGTGCGGCGCTCGAGCGGCGTCAGGATCGCGTTGTCCATGACGACCCACAGGATGCCGATGGTGCCGATTCCGACCAGGATCTCATCAGTCCGGAAGTAATGGCTCGCGTCGAAGATCAGAAACCCGAGCCCGCTGGTGGCCGCGATCAGCTCGGCGGCGACGAGGGCGCGCCACCCGAAGCCCAACCCGCTGCGGATGCCGGAGACGATGTAGGGCAGCGCTCCGGGCAGGAAGACCTGCAGCACGAGGACGCGGTACCCGCCCCCCAGGGTCCGGATCCCCTGCTCCATGATGCGCGGCACCGCGCGGATGCCGAGCACCGTGTTGAAGAAGACGAGAAAGAAGATCGAGTTCCAGATCACGAAGGTCACGGCGACGGTCCCGAGCCCGAACCACATGATTGCGAGCGGAATCCACGCGATGCCGCTCACCGCGCTGAAGAACGCGGCGAGCGGAAGGAGCAGGTCCCCGAGGCTCCGGTGGAGCCCGGCCAGGATGCCGAGCGCGACGCCGAGGACGATGCTCACGGCGGCGCCGAACAGCAGCCGTCCGAGACTGGCGAGGATGTCCGCCTGGAGCGTCCCGTCGGCCACCAGCGTCCGCGCCGCGGCCACGACGCTCTCGGGCCGGGGCAGTGCGCCGGCGCTGAATCGGCCGGAGTGTGAGGCCAGCCACCAGCCGGCCACGAGGGCGAGAAACGGCAGCGCGCCCAGAGCGGGCTCGAGGCGTTTCATCGCTGCACAATGCCCCAGCGCTCCACGGTAAAGCGCTCGAGCGGGCGTAGGAACCCGGCGTCCACGAAGATCCAGAGGAGGCCGATCACGATCATCCCGTCGATGATGCGGGCGGTCTGCTGGAAGTCCCGCGACTGAAACAGGAGAAAGCCGATGCCTCCGACGCCAGCCACCATCTCGCCGGCGATGAGCGCCCGCCACCCGTACGCGATCCCGAGCCGGATGCCGACGAGGATGCTCGGGAGCGCGCCGGGCAGCCAGACGTCGGTGATGAGGCGGGGCCTGTCGGCGCCGAGCGTCCGGAGCGCGTCGGCGAGACGCGGCGGAACGGTGCGGAGGCCGGCCATGGTATTGAAGACGATCGGAAAGAACGCGGTATAGAGAATCACCGCCTGGATCGCCTTCTCTGTTAACCCGAACCACACGACCACCATCGGGAGCCAGGCGATGCCGGAGAGCGACTGGAAGAACTTCAGGAACGGCGTGAACGCGACGGCAAGCATGCGGTTCGAACCCAGGATTAGGCCGGCCGGGACGCCGAGCGCCACGGCGAGTCCTCCGCCAACGGCGATCCGCTTGAGGCTCGCGGCGGCATAATCCGGCAGGATCCCTTCGGCCAGCAGCGGTCCGGCCGCGCGCGCCGCGTCCACCGGGGACGGCAGCACGGTAGGGCCGGGATGCAGCAGGCCCGCGGCCGCCCACCACGCGGCGAGCAGCAGGACAAACGGCAGGGCCGTCCGGCGAAGCGCCGCGAACGGCGC
>DASYXS010000003.1:0-1654 GCA_035934535.1 bacterium | reverse complement strand
GGGTGCCGCGGCGGCGGCCGCCGCCGCCGCGCTTGCCGTCGTCGTTTTTGTGACGCTCGCGGTGGGCGCGCGTGCGCGCTCCACCGCTCTCACGCAGGTCGCAGTTCTGCAGCAGGCGTCCGGAGCGCCGGTCGCGCGCGCGCTCACCGTCGCCGCGGCGACGGTGCCCTACGGCGGGCCCATCGAAGTAACGGCGCCGCCCGGCGCCGAGGCCGCTCCCGTGACGATGACCGGCGACCTGCGCGTCCGGTGGCGCGATGAGACCGCGGTGCTCGGCGGGGTGGTGCGGCCGGACGCGCCGTGGATGCTGCAGGCCCTGAGCGCCGTTCCGCTGCGCACGTCCGCCGGCTTCGACCCCGGCGCGCAGACCTTGACCGTGGACCTCGGCACCGCCGGCCTGCGCGACGCCGGGGTCTGGTGGCACGGCCTCGTCTATCCGCTCGGCGACCTGCCCGCGGGACGGACGGTGCGCAGCGTGCCCGAGGCGGGGTGGCGCCGCGCATCGGACGTGGTCGCCGACGATCGGTCGCCGGCGCGATTCTTTAGGGCCCCCGAGAGCCAGGCGCCCGGCGGGATCGGGCAACTGCCCCGGCCGGTGCTGCTCGGCGAGTGGTCCGGCCCGGCACCGATGTTTGCGCTGCCGGAGCACGCCCGCGGGGATCGGGCGGGGGAGGACGTCGTGCTCGTGATTCCGATCGCGGGCCCGCCGCCTCGGGGTGCGCAGCCGTGAGCAACCCGGTGCTGCGCGGAGATCTGCGGGCTCGCGCCGCCAGCCGCAAACTCGTCGTGATCGAACTGTTCTACCTCGGCGTGCTCGGGGTGCTGGCTTGGCTCGGCATGCCGCCGGAACTCGGCGCGCAGACCGCCGAGCGAACCGCGAGCCTGACCACGGCGCTGCTCGTCGTCCAGGCCATCCTCGTCACCTACTTCACGTCGGCCTGCGCCGCCCAGGAGATTACGGTGGAGACTGAAAAGTCTCCGATCGATCTGGTCTTCGCGCCCTTCGCGCCGCGGTCGATCGTCGCCGGCAAGAGCCTCGCGACACTCGCGACGGCCGGCTACTGGCTGCTGCTCGGGGCGCCGCTCGTCGCGCTGTCGGCCGGCATCCGGCAGGACTCGGCGGCCGGACTCGTGAGCGCCGGCGCGTTGATCGCTGTGGTGGCGTGGAGCATGGGACAACTGGCCATGTGGCTCGGCATCGCGATCGAGTCCGAGTTCTCGCGGACGCTCACGCATTGGGGCCTACTGCTGCTGGTCTTCGTCGGCACGCTCGCGCTGCCGGTGCCGCTGCGCACGATCAACCCGGTGCTCGGCCTCGCCGCCGCGCAGCGCGGGGTCCTGCCCGCGGCGGTCTACGCCGTCTACCTCGCGTTAGGCCTGGCAGGCGACGGGGCGGCGCGCCTGTCGCTGCGGCGGTATCTCACGTGAACGCGTCGCCGGAGGCCCGCGAACTGCACCGACTGCTGCTGCCGGTCGTCCGCCGTCTCGCGATCGCGGCGGCGGCGCGGTGGATGGCGCGCGCGACCGCCGTGGCCGCCGCGGGGCTGCTCGTTTGGGCGCTCGCGACCGCGGTCGTCCCCATCCCGTTTCCACTGTCGCGCGTACTGCCGTGGGTGGCCGCGGCCGTTGTCGCCGGGGGCGTGGCCGCGGCCCG
>DASYXS010000177.1:0-8243 GCA_035934535.1 bacterium | reverse complement strand
TTCCCGTGCGCGGTCTGGTCGTGGAATGCGGCGATCGCCGCGGTGTGCGGCGATACCATGGTCTGGAAGCCCGCCTCGGCCGTGCCCCTGACGGCGCTCGCAGTCCAACAGATCACGAACAGGGTCTCGGCCGACCACGGTGTCCGCGGCGTGTTCAACCTCGTCATCGGCAGCGGCGAAGACGTCGGCGAGCGCATGCTCAACGACGCCCGCCTCCCCCTGATCTCGTTTACCGGCTCCGTGCGAATGGGCCGGCACGCCGCGGAAAGCGTGGCCCGCCGTCTAGGACGAACGATCTTGGAGCTGGGCGGCAACAACGGCATCATCGTGACCGAGGATGCCGATCTCGACCTCGCCGTGCGGGCGATCGTGTTCGGCGCGGTGGGCACCGCCGGCCAGCGGTGCACGTCCACCCGCCGAATCATCATGCAACGGAGCATCGCCCCCGCCCTCACGCGCCGGCTGGTGAAGGCGTACGAACAGGTGACGATCGGCAACCCGCTCGAGGACGGGATCTTGATGGGTCCGCTGGTCAGCGAAGGGGCGGTCGACGCCATGATGGCGGCGCTGGACACGATCAAGGCCCAGGGCGGGGAGGTGTTGTTCGGCGGCCGGCGCCTGCCGGAAAAGGGCCGCTGCTTCGCCGCGCCCACGCTCGTGCGGATGCCGCGGCAGACCCCCGTGGTGCTCGAAGAGACGTTCGCGCCGATTCTCTACCTCATGGAGTACGAGACACTCGACGAGGCGATTGCGCTGCACAACGAGGTGCCTCAGGGGCTGTCGAGCGCCGTCTTCTCCACGAACCTCCTGACGGTCGAACGGTTCCTCTCGGCCGCCGGCTCGGACTGCGGGATGGCCAACGTCAACGTGGGGACCAGCGGCGCGGAGATCGGCCTCGGGTTCGGCGGTGAGAAACAGACGGGCGGCGGGCGCGAGGCGGGGTCCGACGCCTGGAAGGGCTACATGCGGCGTCAATCCAACGTGATCAACTGGTCGCGGGAGCTGCCGCTGGCTCAGGGCATCAAGTTCGGAGAGTAGCGCCCTCTTCCGTCCATTCCTTGTTCGGGAAATTCTTGAACCCGACGTAGTAGTCGAACGTGTCCACCACAAACTCGACCACCGCCGGGGTCCCGGCGCGGTTGGCGTCCAGCGCGCGCCGCAGCGCCGGTGTGATCTCTTCGGGCCGGTCGACGTGCTCGCCGGAGCAGCCGTGCGCCCGCGCAAGCGCCGGGATGTCCGGCGCCGCCGTGAAGTCCGTGGCGATGTAGCGCCGCCCGTGCAGCTCCTGGTGCCACTTCGGCCAGCCGAGGCTGCGCGTGTTGAGCACGACCAACGTCACCGGCGCCGCGTACTGGACTGCGGTCGAGAGCTCTTGGGGCATCATGAACAGCGCCCCATCGCCGGCGACGCACACGACCTTCTTTTCGGGCCGCGCCAGCTTCGCGCCGATCGCCCCGGTGATGCCGGCGCCCATGCAGGTCTGCTCGCCCATCGCCACGTGATCGCCGGCGTCGAGCACGCGATAGTACGGGTGGAAGTAGCTCCACAGATCCTGGCCGCCGTTCTCGTTGACGAGGATCGTGTCGCGGCCGAAGATCGCGTTCAACTCGTGCACGATGCGCTTCGACTTGAGCGGCGTCGAGTTTGCCGCGGCGCACTCCGCGTCGACCTCGCGCGCGAAGGCGTCCTTGTCGCGAATGCGCTCCTCGGCGTACGCCGCGCGGGTCCGGCGCGCCCCGGGAGACTCCGCGAGGGCCTCGCGCAGCTGCCGGAGGACCAGCGACGCGTCGCCGATCACCGCGGCGTCCGGCACCCAGTTGCGGCCGATCTCGAACGGATCGATGTCGAGCTGCAGAAAGCGCGCGCGGTCGGGGAAGATCTTCCAATCGCCGGATTGGAAGCCTTCCATGCGGGAGCCGGCCGTGATCAGCAGATCCGCGCCGTTGAAGACGTCCCTGCCTGGGCGGGTCCGGTAGAGTCCGACGAGGCCGAACGCGAGCGGATGTGCCTCGGAGATCGAGCCGCGGCCCGAGAACGTGGTCATCACCGGGACGTGTTCCTGCTCGGCCAGCGCCAGGAGATCGGCGCCCGCGCCCGAGAGCACGACCCCGCCGCCCGCGACGAGCACCGGACGCTCCGCTGCGGCGATCATCTCGACGGCTCGCGTCAGGGCCTCCGGGTCCGCGGCACAGCGAAGCGGCCGCGGCGACGGCCGGTAGGACTCCATCTCGACCGACGCCGTGCCGACGTCGGATGGAATCTCGACGAGGACCGGACCGGGCTTGCCGCTGCCCGCCACCGAGAACGCGCGGCGCATCGTCCACGGAATCCGGTCCGGACGCTCCACCCGCACGTTCCATTTGGTGATCGGCCGGGCGATGCCGGTCGCGTCGTTCTCTTGAAACGCCCCCATGCCGGTGAACCGGCTCGGCGCGCCGGTCGTGACGAAGATCACCGGTGCGCACGCCGAGTAGGCCTCGAGCATGCCGGAGACGAGATTGGTCATCCCCGGGCCGGGGCTGCCGTGCGCGACCGTGACGCGGTTCGTAAGGCGCGCCTCGGCCATCGCCATGAACGCGCCGGAGCCTTCGTGGCGAACCAGAATCGGCGCGATCTCCGGCGCGTCGTACAACGCGTCGTAGAGGTGCGTGGGGTCGCCGGGCAGTCCGTACACGCGCCGCACGCCCTCTGCGCGAAGCGCTTCCACGACGGCCTGCCACCCGGTCATCTTCGGCACGTCCGGTCCCTCCCTGCCGGCGGACTCCGCCGGCGATTTCTACCGGTCCTGCGTCTCCAGCGTCTCCGCGAACTGAATGAGCACGCCGTGCCCGCTCTTCGGGTGAATGAACAATTCCCGCCACGCCGGGTTGTCGTAGTTTTCGCCCACGACCCGGTATCCGTCGGCGCGCAGCTTCTCCGCCCACGAACGCAGCCCCGTGACCTTGAACGTGATGTGGTGCAGACCCTCGCCGTGATCGCGCAGGAAACGCAGGAGAAAGCTGTCGTCGCCCTTCGGCTCCAACAGCTCGACCACGCCGCCGGGAAGCACAAATTGCTTGAACGTGAACCCCTTGCCGTCTCCGCTCTCCCCGGGAGCGCCGCCCAACAGATCCCGCAGGAACGGCTCCGCGTCCAGGATGCGGCGGACCGCTATGGCCACGTGATCGAACACCACCATGACCGGCACCTCGCGATCGGTTGGGGAAACAGCGGGCCGCATCGGCGCGTCGGGACGTTTATAGAAGAACGCGGGCCCCGCGGCCGAGGGCTCTCGCCCGTTCGTAGACCGCGGCGGCCAGCACGATGTCGCACGAGGCGATGCCGAGATTGAGCACGAGGATCCGCTCGCGGTCGCTCGTGCGTCCGGCGGCGCGACCCAGCAGGACCTCGCCGATCTCCGCCGCGATCGGCGGGACGCCCGTCGAGAAGCGCGCGAGCACCTCGGCCGTGGCGAACGGCTTCCGATCGTCGACCAGCACGCGGTCGACCTTCGATAAAATTGCCGTTTCCTTGCCGCCGTTGTCCAGCACGACCGCCGTTACGCCCGGCTTCAGCCACTCCATCGCGAGCAGCGGCGTCGTGGTGTTGGTGGTCACGGTGACCACGACGTCCGCGTCCCGCACGGCCTCTTCCCGGTTCGCCGTCGGCACGAGCGCGGGCCCGACGCGCGGCGCCATCTCCGCGCACAGGCGCTCCGCGGACGGGGCCTCGCGGCCGACGACCCAGATTCGCACGAGCGACGGCAGCACGTGCGACAGCACCTCGAGATGCGCCCGCGCCTCCACGCCCGCCCCGACGACGGCCGCCACGGCCGCCGCCGGCCTCGCGCACACCCCGAGCGAGACCGCGGTCACCGCCGCGGTGCGGACCGCGGTAATGACGGCGCCGTCCATCACCGCCAGCGGCATCCCGTTGCGCGGGTCGTTCAACACGACGATCGCCGGGACCGTCGGGAGGCCGAGCAATTTGTTCTTGGGGAAATCGGCGAGCCATTTGATCCCCAGTCCGCGGCCGTCCGGCAGCAGCGCCGGCATCGCATGGGCGTGCCGGGCGCCCGGCGGATGGACGCCGAACTTCGGCGGCACCTCGGCGCGGCCTTCCGCCACCCATTCGAGGGAATCCTTGATGCGGGCGAAACGCTCGTCGAGCGGCGGCAGCGCCGCCGTCACGTCGTCGCGCGACAGCCAGAGCACGGACGCGGCGCCTTCGGCCGCGCCGGTCTGACTAGCCATCGCGGCGGAGCAGGCGCGCGAGATCGCCGGCGTCCGGGACCTCTTCGAGCCGGCGCACCATCTCCGTGATCTCGCCGCGCCGCCGGGCGCTGATGACGTCCTCTGTGAGCCGCGCGAACTTCCGGTCGAGCTCCTCGCGCGACAACGGCCGCTGCGGCGAGCCCTTCGGATGCGACACGTCGCGGCGATAGCGGCCGCGGGACGTCTCCACCTCGACGATCGAGCGGTAGAGATCGGGGTAGGTCCGGTCCAGCTCTTCGTCACCGACGACGTCGACGCGCTCGGACAATACGCGGATGCCGGGGTCGGTGCGCCGGTCGTGCAGGATGTCGTCGAAATCGACGGCCCCCTTGTGCGCGGCGAGCGCGAGCACGTACTGCGCGCAGTGCGACCGCAGCGCGTTGCCGTCGATCACGTGGTAGCCGCCGGCGGGAAAGCGCAGGGTGATGCGGCGGATGTCGCCCGCGCGCACGCCCTCCGTCTGCAGAATGTCGAGCAGTCCGTCGAGCCCCGGATGGATGAACGCGCAGCAGGCGTACCGCTTGACGGCCAGCTCCATCACCTTGAACGCCGTGCCCAGCCCGTCGAACAGGGCCGGCTCGTCCCACTGCCCCGTGTAGGCGTGCCCGAGCGGATACTTGCCTTCGAAGATCGCCGGCGGGCCCCCGAACCCGCACGACGCGAGGTGCGCGGCGGACACGCCGTGGCGGGACGCCAGACCCATGTTGAACGGACGGGAGTGTTCGGTGTCGTCGCTCACCCACGCGAGCAGCCCCGACGTCTCCGTGCCGGCGAGCCCGAACGCGTGGCGCAGCGCCGGCCCCTCGAGGCCGTACAGACGCGCCGCGGCGGCGAGCGAGCCGAACGTCCCGGCGACGCACGTCGGATGAAACCCCCGCGCGTACAGCGCCGCGCCGCCGAGGGCATAGCTCACGCGGCAGGCGCTCTCGATGCCGACGACGATCGCCGCCAGCACGTCCTTGCCCGAGCGGTGCATGCGCTCGCCCACGGCGAGCGCCGCCGGCCCGACGACCGCGATCGCGTGCATGATCGCGCCGGGGTGGTGGCTCTCGATGTCGCAGTAGTAGCCGAACGTGCCGTTGACGAGCGCGGCGGTGGCGCAGCCGGTGCGGAGATCGGTGCCGAAAACCTGCGCCTCCGGCGTCCCGCCCGTCTCGCGCACGAAGCGCCGCAGCACCGCGCCGATGTCGTAGCGCGGCGACGTCGCGGACAAGAGCGCGCCGAGGCCGTCGTAGAGGATCTCCTTCGTGCGGTCCACGACGTCCGCCGGGATGCGCTCGTACGGGAACGTCTCGACGAACCGGGCGAAGCGGTCGGTCATGCCCGCGGGCGCGCTCACCGCGCGCCGACCTGCAAGAGGGCTGCGATCTCGCCGACGTCCGCCACGCGGTCGAGACGGTACACCAGCTCCACGAGACGCGCCGCGGCGCCGCGTGGGATGCGGGTCGTCGCGAGATCCATGAACTTCTGCTCCAATTCCGCCTTGGTCATCGGGTTGTCGCGGCGGCCTTGGCCTCGTCCACGCGCGCCGAGAGCGTCCGCCCGTCCCGCGTCGTCACCTCGACGACTGCCGGCGCGTGCGCCGGCCACGCGTCCATGGCGGCGTCGCCGGCGAGGCGCACCCGCTTGGACAGCGATCTGATCCGGGGATCGGCGCGGCGGTCCTCCAGGATGTCGGCCGACTCGATCTTCCCGCGGACGGCGGCCACCGCCATGATGTATGCGGAAGCGTCGATCCGGCGCCGGCCGCGAGCAGTTTGACGAAGTTCCGGCGGGACAGTGAATGCGCGCTCGTGCGTTTGCTCATTGCCCAAGCCACTCCCCCGATTACTGGAACCGGTTTCCCCGATACTGAATTCAACGCTGTGCGAATTCGCCCTGTACCCCTCTGCCCGCCGGGCCCAGGGACGCCCGGAGAATACGGAGAACACGACGCGTGTGGTTGCCCCCGCCGGTCGCTATCCGTTCCGCACGCTGCCGGACTATCTCGGGCCCGGCCTCCGCGTCGTGTTCGTGGGCATCAACCCGGGAGTCTATTCGGTGGAGCGCGGGCATTATTTCGCACGGACGACGAGCCGGTTTTGGCCCGCGTTCTCGCGCTCGACCCTCTCCGCGCCGATTCGCGCGGCGCTGCGCCTGGACGTGCTCGGTCCGGAACAGGACGCGGCGCTCTTGCGGTTCGGCATCGGGTTCACCGACGTCGTCAAAGTACCGAGCCGAAACGCGGCCGAACTCCCGCCGCGGGTGTTCCGCGAATGGGCGCCGCGGCTGCTGAAGCGCCTGCAGAAGCATCGACCCCGGGTGGCCTGCTTCCACGGGCTGACGGGATTCCGTCCGTTCGTGCGGTTCGCGCTCGGCGGTGATCCCACGCGCATCGTTCTGGGGCCGCAGCAGCTCACCGTGGGCGCGACGCGCCTATTCGTCGCTCCGAATCCGAGCCCGGCGAATGCGCACTTCACGGTCGCGGATCAGGTTCGGTGGTACGATCGGCTGGCGAAGTTCTTGGGCGACGGACAGTTCGTGAGCGCCTCTACGTCACTCCCGGGAGCGAGACGTGCGCGGTCTACAGGATAAAGTCGCGATCGTGACGGGCGGGGGACAAGGCATCGGTCGCGCGATCGTGCTGCGCCTGGCGCAGGAAGGTACGGAGGTCGTGATCGCAGACCTGAACCCCGCCACGGCGTCCGCGGTGGCGGAGGAAGTGCAGGCCGCCGGGCGCAGCGCCGTGGCCGTCCGTGCCGACGTCGCCCGGGCGAAGGACCGCCGTGCGCTCGTCGACGCGGCGCTCGCGAAGTTCGGGAAGATCGACATCCTGGTCAACAACGCGGGGATTGTCCGGGTCAGCGACCCGCTCGAGATTACCGAGGACGAGTGGGACCTGATCCAGACGGTCAACGTGAAGGGCACCTACTTCACCTGCCAGGCCGTTCTGCCGCACATGCTCGAGCGAGGCGCCGGCAGAATCGTGAACCTCGCCAGCATCGCGGCCAAAGCGGGCAGCACCGCGTTCATTCACTACAACGTCAGCAAGGCCGGCGTGGTCGCGCTCACGCGCAATCTGGCCGTGGCCTATGGAAAGCGCGGCATCACCGTGAACTGCGTGTGCCCCGGGATCGTCGACACCGAGATGTGGGCGAAGATCGACCGCGAGGCGGCCCCCTTGATGGGGCTGCAGCCGGGCGAATTCACACGGAGCCGCGTCGGTGCGATCGCCCTCGGTCGAATGGAAACGCCCGAAGAGGTGGGGGATGCGGTCGCGTTTCTCTGCTCGGACGACGCACGATACATCACCGGGCAGGCCATCAACGTGGAAGGCGGCCTGATCTTCCACTAAGGCTCCCGTAACACTCTCCCGCGCGGGCAATCATCTACTCGACCGCGTGTCATGATCCGCCTCGGGAATGTGCATGATACCGATTCAGGTCTGCGACTCATGCGCGATGGAACAGGCACGTCAACCTACGTTCGGCGGCTCCAGGGGAGTCCGGCGCCCGCCGCGGCGCTGTTTGCACCCGCGGGCATCCTGTTGGCCGTCATCCTCGGTGTTCTTCCCTTGACGCTGACGGCGACCAGCGCAGGGAGCGCGGCTCATGCCGCCGTCCAGCCGGATCCTAACCGGGTGTACCTGCGTCAGCTGAATCTCTCACTCGATGTCTCTCCGGATCCGGTGACCGTCGTGCGGCCTCCGCGCCGGGCCGCGCCGGTGCCCGCGGCCGGAGTCGTCGTGTCCCGGCGGGGACCTTCGCCGATCGCAGCGGCGCGAGCCGGCGCCTCAACCACCGTGCCGCCCGCGGCCGGACTCAGGAGCGCGGGGAGACGGCTGCGCCTGTTGTGGCCCGCGCGCGGAATCATCACGTCGCCCTTCGGCTGGCGAATCCATCCAATCTTCGGAACGCGCGAATTTCACACCGGGATCGACATCGCCGGCCCAATGGGGACGCCCGTCGCGGCGGCCTATCCGGGGACCGTGCAGTTTGTCGGATGGAAGGG
>DASYXS010000172.1:0-2295 GCA_035934535.1 bacterium | reverse complement strand
GCCCCGCAAGGCGTCCTCGGCATCGCGCCGCGGCCGACGGCCGCGCCGCTGGCGCAGGCCGCCGGCGCGCAGACACTCGTGGTGGTGCTGGATGCGATTCAAGACCCCGGCAATGTCGGGACCATCGTCCGCACCGCCGTCGCGTGCCGCGCGACGATCGTCGTGGCCTGCGGCCCGACGGCCGACCCGTTCGCGCCAAAGGCGCTGCGGGCCTCGGCCGGCGCGGCGTTCCTGGTGCCGATCGGATTCGCCGCGGACGCCGACGAGGCGGGGACGGCGCTGCGGTCCGCAGGGCTCCGCATCGTTGTGGCCGACGCGCATGCTCCCTCGCAGGCGACCCAGGCGACGTGGGTGCGGCCGCTCGCGCTGGTGCTCGGCAGTGAAGCCGCGGGGCCCGCGCCGGTCTGGCGCGCGCACGGCGCGACCGCCGTGCGGGTGCCGGTGCTCGGTCCGGTCGAGTCGCTCAACGTGGCGGCGGCCGCCGCCGTGCTTCTGTATCAGGCCGCGGGCCTCGTGTCGCCGCGCGCTTGATCCGGGCCGCGGTGGACGTGTGTTATACTAAGGCCGCATTCGAATCCACTCTGCGACGGCAGCGACCCGCAAGCGGTGCCGTCGCGCAGTCGTCGCAGCACGACGGGGGACGCGTGGTGGAAATCGCGTGGACGCCGGAATGCTTCTGGCGTCTGTTCGAGGCGACCGGCTCCATCTGGGCGTACCTGATCTACCGGGACCTGACGGACGGCGATAGCCGTTGGGTGCTGCCCATCCTGAACTGACCCCCGTTCGCGGCCTCAGCCGCCCTGCCCGTACCCGGTGAGTCTCGCTCCGACGATCTCGTAAAGACCGTGCTTCTGTCCCCCGGACAGAGGGGCGTTGCTGGTTCGTGCGCGGTCGCGTCCCGCCGCCGGCGGACCCGCCGCCGGCCACAGTGAAATTGAAGCCGCGCGCAACCGGAGGCGATCGTGGAAAACGTCGCATGGATTGAAGAGATCCGCGCGCAGGCGACGCAGGACATCGAGGCCGCCGGCGGCGAGGGGGCGCTCGAGGAGGTCCGCGTCCGGTATCTCGGCCGCTCAGGCCACGTCACGCGGGCGTTCCGCGACGTGGCCGCGGCTTCCGCGGAGGACCGCCCGCGGCTCGGCCAGGCCCTCAATCAGCTGAAAGACTACGTCGAGCTCGCGCTGGCCCGGCGCCGCGAGTTGCTCGCCCAGGCCGCGCGCGCGACGCTCGCCGTCGCCGAGCGGATCGACATGACGCTCCCCGGCCGGTCGCTCGCGCGCGGCCGCGCCCACGTGCTCGCCCGGACGGCGCGCGAGATCGGGGAGATCTTCCGCGGGATGGGGTTCGACATCGAAGACGGCCCGGAAGTCGAGCGGGACCACGACAACTTCGAGCGGCTCAACATGCCGCGGTACCACCCGGCGCGCGACGCGCAGGACTCGTTCTACCTCGACGCGGAGTGGCTGCTGCGCACGCACACGACGGTGGTCGACGTCCACGTGATGGACGGCCGGCGGCCCCCGATGCGCGCCGTCGCCGCCGGTCACTGCTACCGGCGCGATCCCGTCGACGCCAGCCACTCGCCGATGTTCCAGCAGATCGACGGGTTCATGGTCGACGAGGGCGTCCGGTTCTCGGATCTGAAGGGCGTCTTGTACGAGTTCGCGCGGGGCTACTTCGGGCCTGAGACGCGCGTCCGCTTCGTGCCGTCGTACTTTCCCTTCACGGAGCCGAGCGCGGAGATGGCCATCGGCTGTGTGATGTGCGGCGGCCGGGGGTGCGCCGTCTGCAAGCGCTCCGGATGGCTCGAGATTTTGGGATGCGGGATGTTCCATCCGCGCGTGCTGGAGATGGCGCGGATCGACCCGCAGCGCTACACCGCGTTCGCATTCGGCATCGGCATCGAGCGGCCCGCGATGCTCAAGCACCGGATCGACGACATCCGGCTCTTGTACGAAGACGACGTGCGGTTCTTGCGGCAGGTGTAGGGCCGATGCGGGTTCCGCGCGAGTGGCTCGAAGCCTACGTCGACCTCGGCGACGTCTCGACCGAGACGCTCGCGGAGCGTCTCGCGACGGTCGGGTTGCCCGTCGAAGCGGTCGAGCGGGTCGGGGACGACAGCGTGCTGGACGTCGAGGTGACGTCCAACCGGCCGGACTGTCTCTGCATCGTCGGCATCGCCCGCGAAGCGGCGCTGCTCTTTGGGCGGGCGCTCCGGCTCCCCGAAGGCCCCGAGGGCAGGTCCCGGGTGCGCGCCGCGCGGCCGGCCGATCGTGCGGCCGCGAAGCCGGCGCG
>DASYXS010000169.1:0-17563 GCA_035934535.1 bacterium | reverse complement strand
AACGCGATCCAGGCTCCAATACCAGCCACGGCCGCGCGCGCGATGCTCGGTCCCTGCATCGACTCCCACCTCCCCCGTTCGATAGGGAAGTGACGCAGAACTCTGACCGGCGGCTATGCGGGCCTTTGCCCGGCCCACTGTCGCGGCCCGTTCGCCTGACTGCCATCAATTCCTGCTGCAACCCTCATAGCAGCCCGCCGGTCGGCGATACGACTGAGGAAAAATTCCCGCGGGCACGAAGAAAGACTTACCCCGGCCCGTACGTATCCGTCTTACGCCCGACCGCAAACGCGAATTCTCCCTCCATAACCGTGCCAAAGCGGATGGGCTGTTCGGAGACGGCGGTCGAGAATGCCCCAGGCCCGTCAAGGCCTGACCTGTCAACTCATTTAAGGATCTTACCGAAGAGGGTATCATCACGTCATTTAAGTTCTTACCAGCGGCCGCGTGGTGACGCGCGTGTCGGGTGGCCGCCGGGCGAACACGCCGTGAGTCCGCCATGGGTGCGTTTCCTTTGCATAGATGCGAGGTTGGACCGACGATGTGGGGCTGTGGCGGCGGTTGGCGAGGCGATGGATCATGGCGAGTTTCCGCTCAATCGCCGCCGCGAGCGCGAACGGATCCAAGCGCTGCCGGAGTTGCTGCAGCGCCGCGACGGTGGCGCGGTCGGCGCCCTGGGACGCCGCCAGGCGGTCGAGGGGCGTGTGCGGGGCATCGTACCGCCGCGTGAGCCGGGCGCCGTGGCGGACCTTGCCGACGAGTTTCACGGACGGCTGAAACAGATTCATCATAAGCCGGAGCTCGTGGCGGTAGAGATCGTTGATCGCATCCCGGGCCTCGATCGAGTCGTACCGCTCCCACCCCAGGAGCTTGCGGACGTGCGTCCAGTTCCGCTGCTCGATGTGGGCATTGTCATCTTTCTTGGAGGGGCGCCCGCGGGTGAACTGGATCGTGCGGGCGTCGCAGTACCGGTAGAGATGGGCATTGATGAACTCGGAGCCATTGTCCGAGTCGACCCCGCGCAGGGCGAAGGGCAGGGTCTGGCGGAGCTCCTCCAAGGCCGGCCGAACGACGGTCTGGCTCTTGCCCATGACGGCCCGGCTCTCGCTCCAGCAGGTACGGATGTCGGTGAGATTGAGGGACTGCACAAACTCGCCGTCGGCGGAGTTGCCGGAGTGCGAGACCAAATCGATCTCGGTAAAGCCCGGGGGCCTGACATCCCAGTGGTCGGTTTTGCTGGGGATGTGGTGCTTGCGCAGTGTCCCGGGCTTCGTGCGGCCGTAGAGCCCGGCGCTTCAGCCGCCGCTTGCGGCCCTGGAGGCGGCGATCGAATGGTGCTGGGGCTGATGGTGCGGAGCTGCTGCTCGACGCGGGGCGAAAGCGCGAGGTGCCGCGTGGCCCACGGCAGCCACAAGGGCAGCAGCGCCTTCAACCGCGCCGACCACGGATAGCCCGCGGCGTCCCAGACCGCGGCGAGGGCCGAGACGGTCTGGGATCGATAGGTCGGCGTCCGCCGACGGCCCGGCCGCTGCTTCGGCCGGTCCGCGGCGGTCAGGAGGACGATGGCGTACTTGCGGTGGTACCTCGTCGTGGCGCAGAATTCGTCCGGCATGTGCGCCTTGGCGGCACGAGATGCTTGAGCGTAGCGTTGGCGCACAGCATTGGCGTATTCGCGGCGAGAGGTGCGGGTCACCGGGACCTCCGGGGGCGAGGAATAGGTCAGACGATGGTAAGATTTTCAATGAATTGACGATACGGGCCCCGGTAAGATCTCGAGCGAGTTGATTCGCCTGATTCCACATATACGGGCCGCGACCTGATACTCTAGTACAAATACCCGCCCGGCAGCGGTCGGGCGAAAGGACGCTCATGGAGCCGGCTCTCAACCGGTCCGCAGTGACGCAGCGCATCGAAGACGCGGTGCGCCGGTCGTCTCCTGCGCGCAGCCTGCGGGCGCGAATTATGGTCGCCGTGGCCGTCGGCATCCTGATTCTGCTGGCCGTCATGGGCCTCAATAGCTATCAGATGGTGCGGCAGCTGACCGACCAACTGCTTCAAGAACGCCTCCGCTCGGCGCAGGCCACGGCGGAACTCCTTGACGGGACGCTGACCCAATCCTTCCGGCAGTTGCAGGGGCTTGCGTCCTCGGCGGCGTTGAGCGCTCCGGGCGCCGGCGGGCAGCGCGAATGGCTCCGGGAGATGCGGCCTCAGATCGCTCTCGCTTCTTACGGCTTGTATGTCGTTGACGCGGCGGGGCGGTTGAGGATCGCGCAGCCGGTCCACCCGGGCGATGCAGCGATCGACTTCCGCGACGACGAGGCGGTGCGGCAGGTCCTCGCCGGTCGGCCCGCCGCGGCGTCGAACTTGGAGTTTCTGGGCTCCGCCCGCGTGCCCGCCGTGTTGTTGTGTGTGCCGCTCTCCGCCCGCGCGGGCGCACTGTGTGCCGCGGTGGACCTCGGCCGGCGGCAACTCCTGTCCTATATCACCGAGTACAGTACGACACACCGTCCAGGCACCACGTGGCATGCGCTGATCATCGACGCGCACGGCGAGGTCCTAGCCACCACGGAAAGCGCCGAAGCATTCCAGGCCAACGAGCATCCATTGTTTCATAATGCGCTCATGGGCGCTCGTACGGCGGCGGTCGGCCGCGCCGCCGTGGTGAAAAGGGGGCGAATCCGCGGCTATCATATTATGGCCTTTGCCCCGTTGTACCAGGCGGCATGGGGTGTGAGCGTCGGACAGACCGAGGCCGAAACGTTTGCGCCGATCGTCGCGGTGCGGAACCGCAATCTCTTGATCGGCGCCACCGCCCTCATTCTGGCGCTGCTGCTCGCGTGGTGGGACACCGGCACGGCGGTGCGGCCGTTGCGGTCCCTGGCCGGGGCCGCGCAGCGGATCGCCGGCGGGGACCTTGACACCACGGTGCGGGTCGACCGCCACGACGAAATCGGCAGCCTGGCGGACGCCTACGACACGATGCGTGACCGCCTCAAGACGTCGCTCGCGGAACGGGCCCGGCGCGAACATGAGGCGCAGGCGCTCTACGCCGTCAGCCGCGAGATCCTGGCGCTCACGGACCTGCGGACGATCCTCGAAGCCATCGCGGAGCACGCGCGGCGGCTGCTCCACATGGAGGCCGGCGCGCTGTGCCTGTTCGCCGACCGCGGCGGCCCCATCGTCATGGGCGCGTTGAGCGGGCCGCCCGACGCCCGGCTGCCGGACCGCCCGGGTGGCTCCGTGGGAGCGCCGGCGGGGGAGCCGCTGCGTTGCTGGGAAGACCAGGCGTGCCCGTTCATCAACGACCGGTACGGCCGTGCGCACGCCGTGGCGCCCGTGCAAATCGGCGATCGGACCCTCGGGACGCTGTGCGTTGCCAGCAGCGCGCCCCGCCGTGTGACGCCGGACGAGACCAACCTGCTCTCCGCCCTTGCCGCCCTGGCCGCCATCGCGGTCCAGAGCAACAACCTGCATCAACAGGTGCAGCAGGTTGCGGTGTTGAGCGAGCGCGACCGCATCAGCCGTGATCTCCATGACAATACGATGCAGGCCTTGTACGGCGTCGACTTGGCGCTGGAATACGCCGCCGGATTGATCGACGACGATCCGGGCGAAGCGAAACGACGGCTGAGCGAGACGCTGGACATCCACACCCGCATCATTCAGGACATCCGCGGTTACGTGCACAACCTACGTCCGCCCGAGACGGCCGAGCGGACCCTCCGGACAGCCCTTGAGGCCATCGCGGGAGAGTTCCAGGAGCACTCGCGGCTGCCAATCACTCTGGACCTCGAAGACGCGGACACGGTGCCACCGGTGCCGAGCGAGGCACGGACCCAACTGATCCTGATCGTCCGTGAAGCCCTGGCGAACGTCATCCGCCACGCGCACGCCACGCGTGTGACCGTCCAGGCGGCGGTGGCGGACGACGCGCTTACGCTCCTCGTGCGGGACGACGGCCGTGGATTCGACCCCGCGGGCCTGTCGTCGCGCTACGGCCTCGGCCTCGGCAGCATGTCCGAACGAGCGCGCGCGCTGGGAGGCCGGCTGCGGGTGGCGACTGCGCCGGGCGCGGGCACCACGGTCGAAGTATCGATTCCACGGCCGGCCCGCGCCCAGGTGGAGGTGGAAGATGGAGAAGCCGTTACGCATCCTGCTGGTGGATGACCACGAAGTGGTGCGGGCGGGCGTCCGGATGCTCCTGGAGCACCGGCCCAACATGACGATCGTCGGCGAAGCCTCGACCGCGGCGGCCGCGATTGCGGAGGCGGCGCGGACGGCGCCCGACGTGGTGATCATGGACGTGCGCCTCCCGGACGGCAGCGGCGTCGAAGCCTGCCGGGAGATCCGGTCGGCCCGGCCCGCCACCGGGGTGTTGATGCTCACGTCGTTTGCGGACGAAGAAGCCGTCGATGCCTCCGTGATGGCCGGCGCGTCGGGCTATCTATTGAAGCAGACTCGAAGCGCGGAGCTGATCCACGCGATTGAGGTCGTGGCCGCCGGCGAATCGCTGCTCGATCCGACGGTCACGCACCAACTTCTCACGCGCTTCAGGCGCCTGGGCGGGAGCGGCGGCGCGGTCATCGATACGCTGACAGAACAAGAGCGCCGCGTGTTGGCGCTGGTTGGGGACGGGAAGACCAATCGAGAGATCGCCGCCGCGCTACACCTGAGCGAAAAGACGGTCAAGAACTACGTCAGCACCCTGCTCGGCAAGCTGCACGTACAACGGCGGGCCGCCGCGGCGGCAATGGCCGTCAAGCAAAAGCTCACCTAAGCCACAAACCGCGGATTGTCCCGCCGGAGGGCCAAAGGTCCCGGGACCTTTGGCCCTCATCGTTGTCCTCAACGGCCCTACTGGGGCGCACGCGTATGACCTACGGTAACGGCATGAGCCGAGGCGGCGCGGTCCGAGAATGCGCCGGGCGGCACATCGAGATATCGGGCAACCGGGGAGGCACCGTCATGGCGGCAACGCGCATCCGATACAGTCAGGAATTGCAGGAGGCGGTCGCACAACACGGGCCGCTCAGTACATACGACGCCGCCGTCCGGGAAGCCGTCGCGGTCCTCGCCGGTCGCTTCGCCGAGGTACGCCTCTCGCCGGCATGGGCGGCGCCGGACGAAGGCGCGGCGGTCGGGGAGGACGGCGCGACGCTTCACCTCACGGTGCTCCCGCTGCGCTTTGTGAACCCGCTCGGGCTCACGCGATTCCTCCGTCACGAACTGGGACACGTTACCGATATCCTCGACGGCGCGTTTGGATACGGGAACGTCCCGGAAGATCTGGCGGCGACCCCGACACTGCGGCGGCGGTTCAAACTCCTCTGGGCGTGCTGCGTCGACGGACGAACCGCGCGGCTCGGCGGGTCGCCGCTGCATACGCTGGAGGAGTATGAGGTCGAGTTTCTGCGGCAGTTTCCGGGGCTCGCGGACGGAGCGGCCGGGGTGGCCGTCGGGCTGTGGGACGGAGAGCGGCCGTGCTACTGCTGTCTGATGCAGATGGCGGCCGACCTCGCCGCGCGGCCTGCCGCGTCACTGTCCGTTGCCGGCACGGCCGTCGTGGATGAGACGCGGTACGCGACAGGGCGGATTTGACACCCCCGTGACGCTTCTCGCGTACTGGTCGGGGCCGTCGTGGCGCTTGGACCGGGGACGCGCCGCTGAGCGGTCGGTGCCGGTGAAACGACAGCCGCCGGCCGTTGCGCGGCGGTCCTCCCCCAGTCTCGCGTCACGATGAGAGGCTGACGATGCCCACGGTATCGATCGAGACGCTGGACTGGCTCGCCCTTGGCGTCGGTGCCCACGCCGCGGTGATGCTGTTGCTGTTCCTGCGGTTTCTCGAGACCCGCGAGCGGATCGTGCTGTGGTGGACGGGCGCCTACGTCCTGTTCACACTGCACGTGGTGGCCGAAGCGGCCGCGCTGCGCACGGCAGACCCCTGGCTCTTCTTCGCACGGCACGCTGCATTCGTTGCGGCGTCGCTGGTCATGCTCTCGAGCGTTGCCGCGGCGTGGCGGAATCTGAGCCGGCGTCATCTGCTTGCCGGCGCGACCGTGCTTGCCGCGTGCGCGCTCGCGGCGTCGGCACTCGGCGCCCGCGCGGGGACTTGGTGGCTCATGGTGTGGCCCCCGTCTGTGGTCGCGGCGGCCGCCTTCCTCGCCTCGGCGTACTTCCTGCGGCAGACCGAGGGGCGTACGCGGCAGTGGGGAACCGCGCTGCTCTTCTGGGGACTTGTCTTGACCGGCCTGCACGGGCTCGATTACCCGCTCTTACGGCCGGTAGCTCCGCTACCGGGCGCGCTGGCGTCGGGGGTGTTCACGCTGCTCTTCGGGACCGGCATCGTGCTGCGGGCCAATCAGCGGGTTCGCGAGTTGACGGTCCTCAATGCCGTGCGCGGGACGCTCCTGGCGAAGGTGTTCACCACACAGGAGGACGAACGCCGCTGGATCTGCCGGATGCTGCACGAGGAGGTCGGGCAGATGCTGTCGGCCCTCATTATGTCACTGGACGGGACCGAGCGGTGCTTCGCCGAGGTGCCGTCGGCAGCCACCCGGCAGATCGCCCACATCCGGAGCGTAGCCGAGAAGACCTTGGACGAGATCCGCACGATCGTCGACGATCTGCGGCCCACGCTCCTCGATGAGCTTGGGCTGCGCGCGGCCGTGTGCGCTCACGCGCGCCGCGTGCTGGCGCCGGCGGGGGCCTCGGTCGAGATCGAGACCGACGGCCTCACGACTCGCTTTCCGCCGCGGATCGAAGTGGTGCTCTTTCGCATCCTACAGGAGTCCCTGACCGACATCGCCAAGCATGCAGGTGCCACCCGCGTCGGCGTGCGCATCGCGCGCGCGGACACGACCGTGTATGCGACGGTAACGGATAACGGCGCGCGATTCGACCCGGCGGTGAGTTTGCGCGCCGGCGATGGGCGCACCATCGGGCTGTTCGCCATGCGGGAGAGGGCCGCCGCCATAGGCGGGCAGGTGAGCACATGCACCCTGCCGGGAGCCGGAACGCAGATCGAGATAACGCTTCCATACGGCGGGGAACCTGTAGAACAGGGGCTTCAGCCTCTGTTATCACCGGCGGGTCTGTAGACACCGCCAAACCCAGGAGGCGCAAACGATGCGGCAGGCGTGCACGGCGATCTTGGCTCTCGTTCTTACCGGCGCGGCGGTCCTCAACCCTGTGATCCCCCGCGCGCCCGTCGAGGCCGCCGGGCCGACGGTGACCATTCCCGGAGATTCGTACCTGCCGCCGGCGATCATGATCGATGCCGGACAAACGGTCACCTGGATCAATAAAGATACCGATCCGCACGTCACTACGACGATGCCCGGTACTCCGGCGTCGTTCACGCTCGTCCACCCGCCGGGAAAGCCGGCGTCGTACACGTTTACCAAAGCCGGGATCTACCCGTACTACTGTCTCGACCATGCCACCTTCAACACAACGCTCCGGCGGGCCGCGGCACGCAAAGAAGCGGATACGTTCCCCGTCGCCATGGAAGGGCTCATTGTGGTGAAGGGACCGGAGCTCACGGGAACGCCGTCCGCAACGGTGAAGATCTCCGGGGACACCTATGCGCCCGATATCGCGGTTGTGCGGACCGGCGGCAAAGTTACCTGGATCAACGCAGATCGCGCCGCGCACACGGCAATCTTCGCTGGCGGCGCGCCAAAACTCACGCTCGCCGCCGGCAAGAGCGGCTCGGCCACATTTGCGAAGCCCGGGATCTATTTCTTCTACGATGAGCGGTTCGCGACGTACAACACCAAACTGGGGCTCGCGGGGGCCAAGAAGGGGACGCCCCACTTTCCCATCGCCATGCAGGGATACGTCGTGGTACTGTAAGGGCCTCGTGCCCGCCCGGCGGACCGCGGCCGGGCTTCGCATGGGACGGCCGGCGGCCGTACTGTCTGCGGCGGTCCTGATTCTCGGCTTCGCTTTCGGTCCGGCAGCCGTCTCGGCTCGGGCGGCGGCCACTCCTCGGGATGCGCTCACGCTGGTGCGCCAAGCGCTTGCCGCGCTCGAGGTAACGCCCCCGGACATCGCGGTCGCCACAGAACGAGTGATCAAGGCACTCTTCGCTCGGGATACGCGCGGGGTGGATATGCCGCGGGTGCGGGAAGCCGCGCAGGCGCTCGGGGAGGAAGACACCGAAGCGGCGGCGGCGTACCTCATGGCGGCGCTGCGCTCCGGGCAGACCTCGTCCGGGGGCTTCGATATGTCGCTCTGGAGACCCGTGCAGCCTCGCGTCACCGGCACGCCGGGCGCCTACGCCCTCTTGGCGGCCGCCGCATTGCTGATCGCCGCCGGAGGACTCGTCGCACGCCGGTGAACCCCTCGTCTCGCGCGCGAGGACTCTGGGCCGCCCTGGATGCGCGGCTGGCGCTCCACAACTTCCTCTACGAGGTTCCGGCCTACGCCAACACGCTGCCCTACGTACTCGGGGCGGTCACGCTCGCGGGGTTGGTGATTCTTGTCGGCAGCGGCATTCTGCTCGGTCAATTCTATGCGCCCGATCCGGGCGTCGCGAACCAGAGCATCCGGATCATCATCGCCCAAGTGCCCCTCGGCGAGGTGATCCGGGGCATTCATGTCTGGGCCGCGCACCTGACCATCGTCATCCTCCTCCTGCACGCGGTACGAGTCTACGCAACGGGGGCCTACCGGTTTCCGCGCGAAGCCAACTGGGCCGTCGGCGTCGCGCTGTTAGCGACGATGCTGGCCTTGTTCTTCACCGGCACCGTGCTGCGATGGGACCAGCAAGGTATCGAAGCGCTGGAGCACAACATCGCCTTCGCGGGATTGCTCGGCGTGTTCGGCGGGTGGTTCTCGCCGGCGTTTTCGAGTCACGTGCCGATCCTGACCCGCCTCTACATGGCGCACGTCTCCCTGCTTCCCCTCGTGCTCTTCATCCTGCTTGTGACGCACGTCTACTTGGTCAGACAGCACGGATTCTCTCCGTATCTGACCAGCCCCGCAGCGGCCGAGGCCCGATACACGTTTGCCCACCACCTCAAAAAAGCGGCCGGCTACGGCTGCATCATGCTCGGCGTGGCGCTCGCGCTGGCGATCATCCTCCCCCCCGGAGAAGGCGCCGCTCCTGTGTCCGGAATCGAGGTGACGAAACCGGCGTGGCTCTTCCTACCCTTGTACGGGCTGGAAAACTTGCTCGGGCTACAGGGTCTGTGGGGAGCGGTGGTGTTCTTCCTGTGGCTGCTCGCCGTGCCGATCTTGGATCGTGATCGCACACCGGGATGGCAAGGCAGGCGACGCGCGCTGGCGGCGGGCGGGACGGTGTTGGTGGTATTGATCGGCCTCGCCGTGTATGCCAAAGTATGGTCCCCGGTCGCACATCTCCATTGAATCGTCTTCAGGGACGGCCTCGCCTCTCAGCCGACGCCGAGCGCCTTCGCCGCCCGTTTCACATCCCGAGGCCTGACCCACAGAATCGCCCCGAACCTGCCGGCACCGGCCGCGATGGCGCTGGTGGCCGTCACGTTGATCTTCGCATTGGCGAGCTTTTCAAAGCAGTCCGTCAGCGCGCCGACGCGGTCGTCGCCTTCGATGATGATCGCCTTCTTCGGTCCGACCACCTTCCACTTGGCCGCCTTGACCGCGGCCTTGAACGCGTCGCCGCTCGCGGGCACAACGTCCACCTGTGTTCTCCGGCCGGCCGGAAACGCGTGCACGACGGCTAAGTTCACGCCGGCGTCCTTGAGGTGCTGCAACAGGCGGGCCCCCTCCCCCGGCTTGTCGGCCGTCACAGTGTAAAAGTAGTCAACGAGCCGGATCGTGTCCGCCATCTGTCTCGCCCCCTAATCCCCCGGAAGATCGGCTGCTATCACAGCCGTCCCAACGCCTGTTCACGCCACGGCCCGGAGACCCAGGAACCGCGCGCCGAGCACCATGGCCGCCCGCAGGGCATTGCGCCGTGCCCCCGGTGGGGCGAGCCACCACTGCTCGAAGAGCACCTTCCCCCAGTGCCACACCTGCCCCGGCCGCCCCAGCCGAACCTCGGGACTAGGCTCGGCGAAGAAGTTCCCGAAGGCCATGCCGGCGATGCCCCCGCCGGCCTCGAGCATACAGTACCCGTACCCGTCGAAGTCCGCCGGCGGGGCGCCGGTGAGCTCCGCGGCGATCCGGCGGGCCACCGCTTCGCCTTGAGCGTGGGCGAAGACCCCGGCTTTCGGCAACAGCATCGGGACCTCCGGTTTCCAACGTCCGGGAATGGGGATCGCCGTCACGTCGCCGACCGCGTAGACGTGCTCATATCTTGTTTTGAGCGTCGTCCGGTCGACCGGCACCCAACCGGCGTCATTGGTCAGGCCGGCCTCCCGCACGACCCGCGAACTGCGATGCGGGGGCACCGTCACCAGCAGATCGAACCCCGCGGGCTCGCGACCCTCAAACCGCAGCCGCTTTGCGGCGCCGTCCACAGCCGTGACTTTGTGCAGCGGATGGAAGGCAACACCCCGAGCCCCGAGCATATCTTGGACCGCCCCGCCCAGCGTCGGGCCGGCCACCGGCATTGGCTGCGGCTCGGGGGTGTACAGATGCACCTCGATGCGCCCGCCAAGACCCCGACGGCGAAAATAGTCGGCGATCAGCATCGCCCCCTCGTACGGCGCGCCCGGGCATTTGTAAGGCATCCCGCAAACGGCAACCGCTACTCTGGCCTCTCTGTCGGGGAACGCCCGGAGGGCTCGCTCCAACGCCGCGGCGCCGTCCAAGGTGTAGTAGGTATATGCCGTAGAGTCCAGCCCCGGGACGGAGTCCGGCGCGTACTCCGCTCCCAACGCCAGAATTAGGTAATCGTAGCCGATGGATTGGCCGGTCGTTTCGACACGCCGGTTGGCCAGGTCGATGTTCGTGACCTCGGCCATCATGAGCTCAACCCCCGGGACCATGAGGGTGCGCAGATCGCGGACGATCTGATCCTCGCGGCGCGCTCCGACCATCAGCCACAGGAAGGATGGTGCGAACGCGTGACGGCGATCCTTCTCGACGACGACGATGCGGTGGTCCCGCGGAAGCAGGCGCCGCAGCGTGTTCGCGGCCATCAGCCCGCCCACTCCGCCACCTAGCACCGCGATCGTCTTACCAGCCATGCCCGAATCACCGCCCTCACCGGGTGCCGTTTAGCGCGTTGGTGGAGGCTGTTTCCGCGCCGTACCCCGCTCGCCCAACCGCAGCAACCGCCTGTTCGGAGAATCTGTGCGGTGGGGTGCGATGTCGATGCCGGAGTGCTTCGCCCGCGACAATGTGACGAACTGAGTATTCTGAGCCCCAGCCGTTCGGCAGGCGTCCCTCGTCCTCCGGATCGAGCCACATCGCACCGTCCACACAAAACAGATACACTGCGCGGCTCGGTGGAAGATAGACGGTGATCACCCACTCAGCGTCCGTCGCGCGCCGCATCCGGTGTGCCGTCGGATTCCACCCGTTAAAGGATCCGACCACGGAGACGTCGCGGGCGGCCGGCGCTAAACGCACGGGAAAGCCAAATGTAACCGGCACGACCGTAGCCATGCCGCACCTCTGGCAGAACGTTTCGGGACTCGCCTTCAGTATATAGCCTAAGGTAGCAAGCCGGGCCCGCGGCTGTCATCGGGCCAAGGTCGTATTTGAGTGCCTACCTATCTCCACTGAGCTCGCGCCTGGCGAACGCGACCAGATGATCTGACAGCCGCTCGAGCACGGCGGCGCCGATCTCCGGCGTGGCGGCCCTGGCGTCGCCGAGGATGCCGTTCGGCGTGATCGCCTTGAGGCCGCGCCGGAACAAGTCGTCGGCGTCGATCCGGCCCATACGCCCCTGTTCCAGGCGATCTTTCGCCACGAGCGCCGGGTGCCTGGCCATCATGACCGACGTCTCCGTCAGCTCGGCGTGGAGGGCGTCGACGTCCTGCCGCGCCCCCAGGGACTCCGCGGCGGCGTTCATGACCTGCATCATCTCGAGGAGCGCGGCCCGGCCGGCATAGGCCGCGATCCGGACGTTCTTCGGCGTGAACTCGTCCCGGAGGCGGCGCGCGGCGTCCTCGAGCGCGTCGAAATTGCCGCCGTGGGACGAGAAGAGCACGAAACCTCGAAACCCGTAGGGCGCGAGCGACCGGACGTAGGCGAGCACGGTCTCGATCAGCGTCTCGCGCGGGATGGAGAGGCTACCGGGAAACGCCAGGTGGTGGTCCGAGCAGCCCGGGCGGATCACCGGCGCGAGGAGCGCCCGGCCGAGCTTGCGGGCGACGCGCTCCCCGACCGCGTAGCCGATCGCGGTATCGGTCATGGTCGGCAGGTGCGGCCCGTGCTGCTCGATCGAGGCGACGACGATGACTACGGTGCGGACGCCGGCGTTCAGCGCTTCCTGAACCTCCGGCCAGGACAGTTCTTCCAGGAGCACGGTGTCCTTCATCGCTCGTCTCCCTCCGTCGATCCGGCTACTCCAACGTGCCGTCGAACGAGAACACGCGCTCGGGCCGCAATTCGAGCATCGCGGCGGCCCACGTCGGATCGTTCCCGAAGCGCATCCGCCAGTTCTCACCGAAAAGCGGGTCCCCCTGTCCTATCCCGCCGCCGTCGTGGATGATCACAGTTCCTTCGGCGATCACCGTGCGATGCTGGGGACGCACGTCGCCTTCCATGATCACGATCGACGCGTACGGGCGCGCCCGCAGATTCCGAAGCCTGGCCCCGCGGACCGTGGCGATCCAGAACGCGCCCCGCCAGATGCTGAACGCGATCGGCGCGGCGTGCGGCCGGCCGTCCGGACGGCCGGTGGCCAGCACGGCGTACCGCCGGCGATCCAGAAACGCGGCCATGCGCGGCAGATCCATCGCGGCGGTGCGAGGAAACGACTCGCGGAGGCTGGGGTCGGCCCGGTCGTAACTGCGCGCTTGAATGTCAATCAACGGGCGGACGTCGTCGGTCATGCGTCGCCTCCCGGGGGGACCTTGGACCCGCTGAACCCCGAGGCCGCGAAGACCTCGGGGTCAGGGAGCGTCGCAGGAGCGGACGGGAACGCGCTAGGCCTGCCCCGCCCCGACCTTCGGCAGCCAGTCCGCCCGCGCGGCTTCGTAGGACGCGATCTCGTCTTCGTGCTGGAGCGTGAGGCCGATCGGATCGAGGCCGTTCAGGAGGCAGTGCTTCTTGAACGGATCGATCTCGAACCGGTCCGTGCGTCCGAACGCGTCGGTGACCGTCTGCCGCGCGAGGTCCACGGTGATCTGATAGCCTTCACGTGACTCCGCCGTGTCCAGCATCTCCCGCACCCGCGCTTCCGGCAGGGTGATCGTGAGCAGGCCGATCTGCGCGCAGTTGCCGGCGAAGATGTCCGCGAACGACGACGCGATGATCGCCTTGAAGCCGTAATCGTGGAGCGCCCACGGGGCATGCTCGCGGGATGAGCCGCAGCCGAAGTTCCTCCCGGCGATGAGGATCGTGCCGTCGCGGTACTCGGGCTTGTTCAGCACGAAGTCCGGATTCGGCGACCCGTCCTCGCGGTAGCGCATGCTGTAGAACAGCACGTCCCCGTAGCCGGTGCGCTCGATCCGCTTCAGGTAGCGCGCCGGCGTGATGAGATCCGTGTTGCAGTCGGGGATCGCCAGCGGGACCACGATGCCGTTGTGGGTGCGAAACGGCTCCATCCTAGGCCCTCCACTCGCGGATGTCGACGAAGTGGCCGGCGATGGCCGCGGCCGCGGCCATCGTCGGACTCACGAGGTGGGTGCGGCCCCCGGGGCCCTGCCGGCCCTCGAAATTCCGGTTGGAGGTCGACGCGCACCGCTCGCCGGGACCGAGAATGTCGGGGTTCATCCCGAGACACATCGAGCAGCCGGCTTCGCGCCATTCGAAGCCCGCCTCCGTGAAGATACGGTCGAGGCCCTCCCGCTCCGCCGCGGCCTTGACCAGCTGAGAGCCGGGCACCACCATCGCCCGGACCTTGGGGTTCACGCGGCGGCCGGCGACGACCTGCGACGCCGCGCGCAGGTCTTCCAGCCGGGCGTTCGTACACGAACCGATGAACACCCGGTCGACCGCGATCTCCTGGATCGGTGTCCCCGGGCGCAGCGCCATGTATTCGAGCGCGCGCGCCACCGCGGCGCGCGCCTGCGGATCTGTCTGCGTGTCCGGATCCGGCACCCGGCCGGTCACGGGCTCCGCCTGCGCGGGGTTCGTGCCCCACGTCACGAAGGGCTCGATTGTCGAGGCGTCGACCTGCACCGTCGTATCGTACCGCGCGTCCGGGTCGGTCGGCAGCGCGCGCCACGCGCCGAGCGCCGCTTCCCACGCCGCGCCCTTCGGCGCGTACGGCCGGCCCTCGGCGTACTTGAACGTCGTGTCGTCGGGTGCGATCAGTCCGGCCCGGGCGCCGCCCTCAATCGTCATATTACAGGCGGTCATGCGTCCTTCCATCGACAGCGCCCGGATCGCCGAGCCGGTGTACTCCACGATGTGCCCCGTTCCCCCCCCGACGCCGTTCTGGCGAATGATCCCGAGGATCAGGTCCTTGGCCGTGGTGCCCCGCGGCAGATCGCCCTCGACCCGGATCTCCATCATCTTGGGCCGCCGCTGCGGCAGGGTCTGCGTCGCGAGCACGTGCTCGACTTCGCTCGTCCCGATGCCGAACGCGAGGGCCCCGAGCGCGCCGTGCGTCGCGGTATGGCTGTCGCCGCACACGATGACCATCCCGGGCAGCGTGAGCCCGAGCTCGGGGCCGATGATGTGGACGATGCCCTGGCGCGGGCTCAGCATGCCCTCGAGGCGAACGCCGAACTCCTCGGCGTTGCGCTCGAGCGCCTCCACCTGCACCTTGCTCGTCGGATCGGTGATCGGTTCGGTGCGCGGCGTCGTCGGCACGTTGTGATCGAGCGTCGCGTACGTCAGATCCGGCCGGCGCACCTTCCGGCCGGCCAGCCGCAACCCTTCGAACGCCTGCGGCGAGGTCACCTCGTGCACGAGGTGCATGTCGACGAACAGCAGGTCCGGCTCGCGGTCGCCGCTTGCGACCACGTGCGCATCCCAGATTTTGGCAGCCAGTGTCTTTCCCGTCATGATTCCCCCTCGGTCCGCGGCGCGGGCGCTCCGTTCGGCGCAGGCCTGCCGGATGCTCCTGAGCCTGCGGCGCGAGCCGAAGATGCGACCCCGACCGTGTCTCCCTGCCCCGCCCCCGCGGCCCGTTTGGGACGCGGCAGTGGCCGCGGCCGCACGCCCATCTTGCCGGTCTCGCGATCCGCGACTTTGCTCGCGCCGTAGCTGTCCGGCTTCGTCACCGCGGCGTAGCCGCTGCCCTGGACCATGCCGACGACCTCGCGAATGATCCGCTTCGTTTCACCGCGGTCGCCGACGTCCAGGTGAATCTCGAGCGGAAGCTCGCTGTAGCCGTTCTTGGCGAGCTCGGCGCTGATTTGACTGGCGGTTTCCAGGCTGAGCGATGTCTCGAACAGGATCCGCTGCCGCAGGCTCTCGATCTTCCGATTGCGGAACCGGTGGTAAAAGTACCGTCCGCCGTGCCCAACGCGGTGAATCACGACCGCGGTCACAAAGCAGGTGTCGTCGCCGAGCAGCGAGTCCGTTCCGATGATCAGGTTGTACTGTTGGTCGCGCTGCTCCTCCATATACTGGACGATGTGCGCGAACATCCGCTCGAAGCTCAGTTTGCCGTGCGTTGGCGAGATAAACTCCATCTGCGTCCCCTGCGCCTCAGTATATCACGAACGGTCAGGGCGGGCCGGTGGTTCGGCGGCCGCCGTCGCGAGAGTCATTTTTGACTTGGTGGGTAGATACGGGACCGGAGCACTTGGAAGGAGCGTGAGAAGCTCTACTACTTCACGCCCGACCGCGGGAGCGCCAGCCGTTGCACCGGCGCCTGCGCCCGGATCTGGCCGGCGTATATCGAGCCGTTCAACTGGTCCGTGGCGCCGAGCCTGCCCGGCCGGCTGGATGTCGTGCGGGACGTTCACGGCCAGCAGCTCAGCTACAACGGGCACTCGCTCTACCGGTACGCGAAGGACACGGCGCCCGGACAGACCAACGGCGAAGGGGTTGCCGGCAAGTGGTTCGTCGCCGCTCCGGATCTATCGTGGCAGCAGTAGGCTAGGCGATCAGAGGTCCCGGCGGCCCTCGAGTGCGCGGGCGAGCGTAACCTCGTCGGCGTACTCGAGGTCGCCGCCGACCGGCAGGCCGTGGGCGATGCGGGTCACGCGCACGCCCAGCGGCTTCAAGACGTGCGCGAGATAGAGGGCGGTGGCCTCGCCCTCCACGCGCGGGTTGGTCGCGACGATCACTTCCTGCACCGTCCCCTCGGCCTCTCCCGGCGCCGGCGCCACGCGCCGGAGGAGCTCCGCGATGCGAAGGTCGTCCGGCCCGATGCCGTCGAGCGGGGAGATCGCGCCCTGCAGCACGTGGTAGACACCTGAGAACTCCCGCGTCCGCTCCATCGCCGCGATGTCGCGCGGGTCCTCGACGACGCAGATCACGGCGTGGTTGCGCCGTTCGCTCGTGCAGATGGCGCAGGGATCGACGTCCGTGATGTTGCCGCAAATCGAGCAGTGGCGGATCAGGCGCTTCGCCTCGAGGATCGCCTCGGCGAGCGCCTGCGCGTCCGCCTGATTCATCGACAGCATGTAGAACGCGAGCCGCTGCGCGGTCTTGGGCCCGATCGTAGGAAGCTTGCCGAGCTCGTCGATGAGGCGCTGAAGCGGCGCCGCGTAGACCGACACAGCGACGGACTAGGGACCCAAGCCGGGCAGGCCCGGCAGCTGGAGGCCGCCGGTCACGGCCTTCACCCGCTCCGCGGCCAGCTCGCGCGCCTTGCGAAGCGCCTCGCCGACCGCGGCGAGCACCAGATCTTCCAGCAGCGAGACGTCGCTCGGATCGACGGCGGCCGGGTCGATCTTGACCTCGAGCAGATCGCCGTGGCCGTTTGCGACGGCCCGCACCACCCCGCCGCCCGCGGTCGCCTCGACCCGTTCTTGGGCCAGGGTCTCCTGGACGCGGGCCATGTCCGCCTGCACCTTCTGCACTTGTTTCATCATCTTCTGCATGTTGAACACGGCGTCACTCCAGACGGCGGACTTCTTGGACCGGGTTGCCGAAGCGCCGGACCGCTTCGTCGACGAGCGCCCCCTCCCCCGGCGCGGGCGTCTCCGGGGCGAGCACGTCCGTTGCGGTCTCGTCGAGCATGAACCGCGGTCGAAACGCCGCCCCGAAGACGCGCGCGAGCGCCTCGGCGACGACGACGCGATTCTTGGGCTCTTCGAGCCGCTCCAGATGGAACGGGTGGCGGACGCCGAGCACGATCTCGTCGCCGGCGACGTCGCGCGGCGCGCTTTCGAGCAGGTAGGCGTGCACCGCCCTCGTTCGCTGCTTGACGTCGTCCATCACGGCCGGCCACCGCACGCGCAGCCCGTCGATGGTCAGCGGAGCGCCGGGCGAAACGGACAATCCGGCCGCCGATCCCGGCTCGAGCACCGCGGCCGGGGCGGGCGCGGATTCCGCGGCCCGGGGCCGCGCGGGTGCTGCCGGCGGCGCGGATCGCGGCGGCGCCTTTCGCGCCGGCCCC
>DASYXS010000155.1:0-14477 GCA_035934535.1 bacterium | reverse complement strand
CCGGTCGATTCCGCGCGCGGCGAGCATGCGCCCGGCCGACTCGGCGACGTGGCGCCAAAACCGGCGGTACTGCGCGAGGACGCGTGCTTCGTATGCGCTTGATTGGATGCCGCGGCCGATGCCGGTGCCGGTGCGCCGGCTCGACGTCGCCATCCGGCCGGTCTTAAACCGCCACTGTTCGGTGTCCAGCTCGAGATCGATCTCGTCGACTGCGGTGGTCTGTCCGAGGTACGCGATCAGCAGGCGGGCGTGGTCGTGGAACGCGAGCACGACCGCGTACGGCGCGTACTCGTGCATCGCCCAGAGCACCGGAATCGTGTCCGGCGCTCCGTACGTCAGGTGGTTGGGCAGTGGGAACGGCAGCGTATAGGCCTGCCAGAGGTCCGGGCCGGCGAAAATAGCGAGCCCGCGGCCCTCCTGGGGCATGGCGTCGACGTGCGCGAGGATTCGTTGCGCGGCGGGTTCCGCGGCCTCGCGCACGTCGGCCGCCAACCGCCTGCGCAGGCGGCGGACGGCGTTGTGGGTCCAGACCCGGTAGGCCGGGTTCGGACGCTGATGTTCGACCAAGCCGGGGTCCGTGTTCAGCGAGAGCGAGAGCACGTCATCGCGGTTCAGCTTCACCATCTCGTTGAGCGGCCTGGCATCGAGCATGTCCTCGCCTCCGGAATGTTTCGCGAACGCCGGTAAAGGCATTCTCCGGTTGTACTGTACGCACCGGCCTGCGCGGCTGCCATCCGGCACGCGCCGGACGGCAAATCGGACGGCGGTCGGATACCCCCTCTCCGGCGGCATGGATACAGTCACAGGTAAGAAGGCGTATTGTACCCGCCGGCTAAGGGCGAGCGCCTGCGCTGTTTCCCAAGGGGGGAATGATCATGCCGCTCGGAACGGCGATTATTCTCGCGTGTTTGGCCGGATTTGCGTATTTCTCGCGTCGATTTTTCGGGGACTGGTTCCTGGAACGTCCGATCGTCGTCGCGCCCATCACCGGGCTCATCATGGGCGACTTTCACACCGGGCTGATCGTCGGCGGCACGCTCGAACTCGTGTTCATGGGCGCCTCCGATATCGGCGGCTCGGTGCCGCCCAATTACAACATCGGCAGCATCCTCGGCACGGCCTTCGGCATCGCGGCCCATCAGGGGATCGGGGCGGCCATTCTGATCGCCATCCCGGCGGCGCTGCTCGGCTCGTTCTTCGAGCTGCTGGCGAAGACCGTGAGCGTGTTCTTCGTGAACGCCGCGGAGCGCTACGCGGACAAGGCCCAGGATCGGGGCATCGCGCTGATGGTGCACGTCGGCAACGCGGTGCACTTCCTCGCCGACGCGGTGCCGACGTTTGTCGCCCTCGCGATCGGCGTGGAGGCGGTGCGGGCCGTCGCGGCCGCGATTCCGCAGTGGCTGAGCGCCGGCATCAACCTGGCGGGAAGCATCCTGCCGGCCCTCGGGTTCGCGCTGCTGCTGAACTCGCTCGTTACCCCGGCGCTCATCCCGTTCTTCTTCCTGGGCTTTCTGCTGGCAGCGTACACGCAGTTCAACATCCTCGGCGTGGCGGCTCTCGCCGTCCTCGTCGCGGCCGTGATGCAGACGCAGCGCCGCGCCGCGGAAGGTCCGGCCCGGGTCCCCGTGCAGGCCGCGCAGCCCACGCGTCCGGCGTCGGCGATCGCGGGCGGCAGCGTGGACATCGCCGTCGTCCGGCCGCAGGTGACGCCCGCTGACATCCGCCAGATCTTCTGGCGCGGCTTCGCTCTGCAGTCGGCGTTCAGCTTCGACCGGATGCAGGCGCTCGGGTTCACGTGGGCGCTGATTCCATTTCTGAAGAAGATCTACAAGGGACAGCCGCAGCGGTACGCGGAAGCGCTCAAGCGGCATCTCGTCTTCTTCAACACACATCCGTGGATCCACGGCTCGATCCTCGCGCTGACGGCCGACATGGAAGCCCGCCGCGCGGCCGGGGAGGATATCGAGCCGCAGGCGATCCAGGGCATGAAGTCCGGGCTCATGGGCCCGCTGGCCGGGATCGGGGACTCGATGTTCCACGGCACCGCGCGGCCGCTGATGGGTGGGATTTGCGCATCGTTGGCCCTTACCGGCAACCCCGTCGCGCCCTTCCTGTTCATCGCCGTCCTCGGCGTGGTGCACCTCTACGTCTACTGGACCACGCTCGACTCCGCCTATCGTCTCGGCGAGCGCGCGCTGCGCCTCTTCAGCTCGGCCGGCCTGCGCCGCGTGATGGACAGCGCGGCGATGGTCGGACTGATGACGGTCGGCGCGCTGACCGCGGTCTGGATCTCGGTGTCGACGCCGCTCGCATACACCGTCGGCAAGACCTCTGTCTCCCTGCAGGCGATGCTGGACGGCATCATGCCGAAGATGCTGCCGCTGGCGCTCGTGCTGGTGGTGTTCTGGCTGGTGCGGCGGCGCGTTAAGACGACCACGCTCATGCTCAGCCTGATCGCCGCGTCGCTGATCCTGGGCGGCTTCCAGATCCTGAAATAGGGAGAGAGACACGTGACATCGACTGCACTGAGCGGGGGGCACGCGCAGCCGGCGGGGGACATGCTCACCTCGGCGCTCGAGCGGACCGCCCATCCGTTTCTGATGTGGGAGGGCGTGGCGAGCATCCCGGCGACGCTGCGCGGCACGCTGAGGCCCGAACGGCGGGGGGAGGTCGGGCGCGCCGCGGACGCGCTCGACGGCGTCCAGGCGGTGCATCTCGTCGGCTGCGGGACCTCGTATTTCTCCGCGATCGCCGCGACCTACGCCCTCCCGAAGATCGCCGGCGTCCCGGCGGTGGCGCATGACGCGTTCGAGTTCGCGGCGTACCCTCCCGCGGGTCTCGACCGCGCCGGCCTCATCGCGATCTCGCACACCGGCGGGACGGAGTCCGTCACGGCGGCGCTGTCGACGGCGCGCCAGCGGGGCGCGGTCACGATCGGCCTGACCGACGTGCCGTGGTCGCCGGTCGCGGAGGCCGCGACGTGCACGATTCTGGGGGAGGGCGGGCGCGAGCCCGCCCTCCCGAAGACCCGCAGTTACGTCGCTTCGCTGTTGAAGCACTACCTGCTGGCCGCGGAGATGGCAGGCCGCCGGGAACGAAACGCCGACGCGTACCGGCGGGCGCTCGACGCCTCACCCGAGACGGCCCGGCGGATCCTGGACGAGTCCGCGGCACAGACCCAGCGGCTCGGCGCGGGCGCGCGGGAGTGGCCCCGGGTGTTCGTCATCGGGGCCGGACCGAACCTCGCAACCGCGCACGAGGGCGCGCTGAAGCTGCAGGAGACGGCCCACGTCCCCGCGCACGCGTGGGAGCTTGAAGAGGCGATGCACGGGCCGTGGGTGTCGATCGATCCCGGCGACCTGGTCATCCTGCTCGCGCTGCAAGGACCGGCCTTCTCGAAGGCCACCGGGTTTGCGGCGGCGCTCGGACAGATCGGCGCGCAGGTCTGGCTGATCACGGACGCGGCCAACGGTTTGTCCCGCGTGACGCACGTCACGCGGCTCGCGCTCGCGGTGCCGGAGTGCCTGACGCCGCTGTACGCCGTGCTGCCGCTCTACCAGTTCGCCTATCACGCGGCGCTCACCCGCGGTGTCCGGCCCGACGCGATGCGGCTCGACGACAAGCGGTATCTCGCGGCCCGGCTGGCGCTTCCCAGGTAGCGCGGACGCCGCGCCGCCGCCGGGTGCGACGATGAAGATCGCTCTCGTGCGTGTGGACGACCGGTTGATTCACGGGCAGGTCGTGCTGGGATGGGTGCGCATGGTCGGAGCGACCCGCATCGTCGTGGCGGACGACGACGTGGCGAAGGACGAGATGCAGAAGACCCTGATGCGGTTCGCGGCGCCGACGGGCGTCGAGACTTCCATCGTATCGGTGGAGGAGGCGGGGGCGGCGCTGGCGCACGACGGGTTTCCGGACGACACCGTGATGGTGCTCGCGCGCGGCCCTCGGGAATTGGCGCGGCTCATGGCGGCGGGCGTCCCCGTGACCAAGGTCAACGTCGGGAACGTGCGGGCGGCTCCGGGCCGGGAACGGCTGACCAAGGAGGTCGCCGCGGATCCCGACGATCTCGCCGCGTGGCAGGCGTTGGATGCGGCGGGGGTAACGCTCGAGGCCGTGTGGATCCCGGGAGGCGCCGTGACGGACTTCAACCGCGTCGTTCGTGCCCGCGTGAGGACCTGAGGCCGCCCGTGGAGACGCCGCGCATCGGGGTGCTCGTGATCTGCCACGGCGGGCTCGCCGCGGCGCTGCTCGAGACGGTTTCGATGCTCGTCGGGCCGCCGGCCAAGGCGTGGGCCGTCGGATTGATGCCGGGCGAGGGCGTGGAGGATCTCGAGACCAAGGTGCGCGTGGCACTCGGGCGCCTCGCCCCGAGCGACGGCGCGCTGTGTCTCGTGGATATCCCGGGCGGCGTCCCCGCGCGCGTGGCGGGTGCGTTGACCGCGGGGACGGGCCGCGCCGTGGAGACGATAAGCGGCGTGAACCTGCCGATGCTGGCCGAGGCGCTGCTGCGGCGCGACGACGCGGACCTTCCCGCGCTCGCGGAGCTCGCGGTCCGCGCCGGCCGCGATGGGGTTGTCGACCTCGGGGCCGCGCTGCGCGCGGCCGCCGCCCGCGCCGCGGCTCGATCGTCGCGCTCATGAGCGCCGTCCGCACGAGCGACCCGCTGCTGCGGATCGTTGCGGAGCACAAAGCGGGCGCCACGCGCGGGATCGTCTCGATCTGCTCGAGCCATCCCGCTGTGTTGGAAGCGGCCGCGCGCCATGCCGCCGGGATCGGCGCGCCGCTGCTCGTCGAGTCGACATCCAATCAGGTCAATCAAGACGGCGGCTACACCGGCATGACGCCGGCGGCGTTTTCGGAATTTCGCGCGCGCATCGGACGATCGGCGGGCCTCGGCGGCGACCGGATCCTGCTCGGCGCCGACCACCTGGGCCCGTACCCATGGAGGTCCCTGCCGGCGGAGGAGGCGATGCGTCGCGCCCGCGTCCTCGCAACCGGCTGCGTCGACGCCGGCTACACGAAACTCCACCTCGACGCCAGCATGGCGTGCGCCGGGGACCGTGACGGCCGGCCGTCCAAGACGCTCGTCGCCGAACGCACGGCCGATCTGTGCGCCGCGGCGGAAGACGCCCACCGGCGGCTGCCCGCGGCGGCCGGCGCCCTCCACTACGTGATCGGATCCGACGTTCCGGCGCCGGGCGGCGAGACGGACGGCACGGCCCCTCCCGAGGTCACGGCGCCCGAGGAGGTGGAGGAGACGCTCGAGATCACCCGCCGGGTCTTCGTCCGGCGCGGCCTGGACGCGGCGTGGGAGCGGGTCATCGCGGTGGTGGTACAGCCCGGCGTGGAGTTCGGCGGCGGCGCCGTGCACGAGTACGAGCCCGCCGCGGCCGCGCCGCTCTCGCGCCTGATCGGCGCCCACCCACGGCTTGTGTTCGAGGCGCACTCCACCGATTATCAGCGGCCGCGATCGCTGCGGCGGCTGGTCGAGGATCACTTCGCGATCCTGAAGGTCGGACCGGCGCTGACGTTTGCCTTCCGGGAGGCGGTGTTCTCGCTTGCCTGGATGGAGCGGGAATGGCTGGGGGCCCGTCCCGACGCCGCGCTCTCCGGCCTGCCGGCGGTCGTGGACCGCGCGATGGTCGCCGATCCGCGGCACTGGACCGGCTACTACCGGGGAACGCCGGAAGAGATCGCCTGCGCCCGCCGCTATGCGTACGCCGACCGCCTGCGCTACTACTGGCCGCGCCCCGACGTGCAGGCCGCCCTCGACCGTCTCTTCGAGAACCTCACGCGGCGGCCGCCGCCGCTCACGCTGCTCAGCCAGTTCCTCCCCGAGCAGTATGCCGGCGTCCGCGACGGCCGGTTGGGCCGCGACCCGCACGAGTGGGTCTCCGACCGTATCGGCGCCGTGCTGGCGCCGTACATGCGCGCCTGCGGCATGGAAAGGGAGTGACCCAACCCGTGACCGCCGCCCGCGACTACCACACCGGGATCTCCGCGATCATCGCCCGCATCGGCGCCGAACAGCGCTCCGTGATCGAGCGGGTCGGGGCCGCGATCGCGGACACGGTGGCCGGGGGCGCCCTCTTCCACATCTTCGGCGCGGGGCATTCGCACATGGCCGCGGAGGAGATCTTCCATCGGGCCGGCGGGCTGTGCTGCATCAACGCGATCATCGACCCCGCGCTTTCCGGCCACGGGCCCTTCAGCATGTATCTGGAGCGGCTCGAAGGATATGTGCCGATCGTGCTGGCGCAGTACGATCTGCGGGCCGGCGAGCACCTCATCGTGGTCTCGAATTCGGGGATCAACGCCGCGCCGGTCGAGGCCGCGATCTACGGCAAGGCGCGCGGACTCATCGTCACCGCGCTGACGTCGCTCGAGCATTCCCGCGATGTGCCGTCGCGCCACTCCAGCGGCAAGAGGCTCTTCGAAGTCGCCGACCACGTCATCGATACCTGCGGGCCGCGCGGAGACGTGCTGTTGAGGATCGACGGCGTGCCCGAGCGCGTCGGCGGGACGTCGACCGTCACGACCGCGATCGTCGTGAACATGGTGGTCGCGACCGTGATCGAGCGGCTGCTCGCCTCGGGCGTGCGCCCGCCGGTACGCGTGAGCGTCAACGTGCCCGAGGGCGCCGGCGGAAACGAGGCCCGCTGCGCGGCCTTGGAGGAGCGGATCAAGCGGCAGCCGGCCTACGCGTCGCGCTGACAGTGCCGCGGATCAGCCTTTCACCACGGCCAGCGGGCGCAGGCGGGCGACTTTGCGGGTGATCCCGGCGCCGTCGCTCACGCGGACCACGTCGGCGACATCCTTGTACGCTTCGGACGCTTCCTCGGCCAGCAGACCGCGGCTCTGAGCGCGGACGATGATGCCGCGCGCGGCCAAGGCCTCGACGATATCGACGCCGTGCAGCAGGCGCCGCGCCGCGCCGCGGCTCCGCAGGCGCCCGGCGCCGTGCGGAGCCGAGCCGAACGTCTCAGCCATCGCGAGCGGCGTGCCGACCATGACATAGGAGTACCGGCCCATGTCCCCTGGCAGGAATACCGGGTGCCCTACCTCGCGGTAGGCGGCCGGCACCTCCGGATGGCCGGCGGGGAATCCTCGCGTCGCGCCCTTGCGGTGCACGCACAGCCGCATGCGCCCGCCGTCGACGGTGTGGTCCTCGATCTTCGCCATGTTGTGGGCGACGTCGTAGACGATGTCGAGGCCCGGCGGCGCGCCGTGAGGTCCCAGCACGGCCGCGAACGTCTCGCGCACCCAATGCGTGATGACCTGCCGGTTGGCGAACGCGAAATTCGCCGCCGCGGCCATCGCGCCGAGATACGATTGACCCTCCGGCGAGGATAGGGGGACGCACGCGAGCTGGCGGTCGGGCAGCGTGATCCCGTACCGCGACAGCGCGCCATTGCATACACCCAAGAAGTCATCGCAGACCTGATGCCCGAGCCCTCGGGACCCGCAGTGGATGAGCACCGTGATCTGGCCGGGCCGGCGCAGACCGAAGACCGCCGCGGTCGCCGGATCGAAGATCTCGTCGACCTCCTGGATCTCGAGGAAGTGATTGCCCGAGCCGAGCGTCCCGAGCTGATCGAGGCCCCGGGTGTGCGCCTTCCGGCTCGCCTCCGCGGGCGCCGCGCCCGGGATCCTCCCCGCAGACTCGATCCGATGGAGATCGTCCGGCCGGCCGAACCCCCGGGCCACGGCCCAGGCCGCGCCGCGCTCGAGCACGTCGTCCAATTCGGCAGGCGTGAGGCGAAGGCGGCCGTGTGCTCCCACCCCGGACGGGACGGCCTCGAACAGGCGGTCGGTGAGGACGGAGAGGCGCCGACGTATCTCGTCGCGCGTCAGGCCGGTAACGAGGAGCCGCACGCCGCAGTTGATGTCGTAGCCCACCGCCCCGGGGGAGACGACGCCGTCGTCGAGCCGCATCGCCGCGACCCCGCCGATCGGAAACCCGTACCCCCAGTGAATATCGGGCATGGCGATCGACCGGCGGACGATCCCGGGAAGGGTCGCCGCGTTCGCCACCTGTTCCAGCGCCTGGTCTTCCTCGATGTTGGGAAGGAGCGCCTCGTCGGCGTAGACCAGCCCGGGGACCCGCATTCCGGGCTTGTAGTCCACCGGGATTTCCCACCGGAACGCGTCGATCCGGCGCAGACGGGGTCCACGATGCGCAGCGCTTCCGCTCGGCTGGTGTTTGACTTGGGCCAACATACTGAACACCCGTCTTGAGTATAGTCCCGGCCCCCGTGCCGGACATCAGGCGCCGGTCTGATTGCGCCCCTGGGAGAATGAAGCCGGCGCCCGATGTGAGCGGGAAGGACGGATGGTACCGTGGAGATAGGGTGTGGTGCCGGCCGACCCTGGGCCCGCGGCGCGCAAGACATGGGCCGGCGGCGGGGGGGAGCGCGTGATGGCCGTGTCCGCCGTCCCGATGAGCACTCGTACCGCGTCCGGGCACATGACGAACAAGGAGATCGCCCGGATCCTCTACGATATCGCGGGCATCCTCGAGATCAAAGGCGAGAGCGTCTTTCGGGTGATTGCGTACCGGAACGCCGCGCGGTCCGTCGAATTTCTCGCCGAGGACATCTACGAGCGCTACCGGCGGGGCGGCCGGAAGGCCCTCGATGCGATCCCGGGGGTGGGTACCTCGATCGCGCTCAAGATCGAGGAGTTGGTCCAAACGGGCCGGTTGAAATACTACGATCAGATCACGAAGACCGTCCCCACCGTGGAACTGGAATTGACGAAGATCCCCAACGTGGGGCCGAAGACCGCGGCGAAGTTGTACGAGACGCTCAAGGTCAAGAGCGTGGCCGATCTGGAGCGATCCCTCGACAGCCCCCGGGCGGCCAAGTACTTCAAGCAGAAGACGCGGGACCGGATCAAGCGCGGCATCGCGTTGCTCCGCCGGCTTTCCGGCCGGATGCTCCTGCCCTTCGCCGAACCGATCGCCCGTGAGTTTGTCGAGGCGCTGCGGCGGTGCCCCGGGGTATCCGGCGCCGATCCGGTCGGGTCGCTGCGCCGGATGCGCGACACGGTCGGGGACATCGACATTGTCTGCGCCGCGACGGACCCGGCGGAAGCGATCGAGCGTTTCGTCACGCATCCCGATGTCAAACAGGTCCTGGCCCGCGGTGACACCAAGGCCACCATCATTCATGCCGGCGGGGTGCAGATGGATTTGGAAATACTGCCTCGCGCGGAGTATGGATCGCTCCTCCAGCATTTTACCGGATCCAAGGAGCACAACATCGCCCTGCGGACGTGGGGGGTGGAGCACGGCTTTTCCATCTCGGAGCACGGGATCAAGCGCGGACGCACGTTGCACGCCTTCGCGCACGAAACCGAGGTCTACAAGTTTCTCGGCATGGACTGGATTCCGCCGGAGCTGCGGGAGAATCGAGGGGAGATCGAGGCCGCGCTCCACCACCGTCTGCCGGCGCTCGTCGAGGCGCGCGACATCAGGGGCGATCTTCAGGGTCATTCCACCTGGTCGGACGGGCGCGACAAGATCGACGTCCTCGCGCGCACGGCGGTCGCGCGGGGATACGAGTACCTGGCCATCACCGATCATACCAAGGGACTCGGCGTGGCCCACGGCCTCGACGCGGCGCGCGTCGCCGAGCGGCACAACGAAATCGAGACGATCAAACGGGCATACCGGGGACGCCTTCACCTGCTGGAGGGCCTCGAGGTGGACATTCGGGCCGACGGCCGCCTCGATCTGCCGGACGAAATCCTCGAGCGCATGGATATCGTCGTCGCGTCCATCCATTCCGCGTTCGCGCAGCCGAAGGCGCAGATGACCGCCCGCCTCGTCGGTGCCATCGAGAACCCGCACGTGGACATCCTGGGGCACCCGTCGGGCCGCCTGCTGGGCGAGCGCGAAGAATACCCGATGGACTGGACCGCGGTGTTCACGGCCGCGGCCGCGCACGGGGTCGCACTCGAGATCAACGCGTTCCCAAACCGCTTGGACCTCAGCGACGTGCGGGCGCGGGAGGCGCACCGGCACGGCGCGCTGCTTGTGATCGACACGGATTTCCATCGGGCGGAGCACCTCGACATGATGCGCTACGGGGTCGCCGTCGCGCGGCGGGCCTGGCTCACAAAGGCGGACGTGCTGAACACCCGGTCCTGGCCGAGGCTGTCCGCGTGGCTCGCACGCCGGCAGTAGTCTTGCGCTACGCGCAGCTGGCCGACGTCTATCGAACACTCGAAGGCGGCGGCGGCCGCCTGACCGTGATCGCCACGCTCGCGGATCTCCTCCGCCGTACTCCGAGCGATCTCTTGCCGAAGGTCGTCTACCTGTGCCAGGGACGGCTCGGCCCTGAGTTCGCGGCGATCCAGATGGGCCTGGCGGAGACGTCGGCGGCCAGGGCGGTCGCGGACGCCACGGACTCGAGCGCGGCACGGGTTCTCGCGTCGCTGAGACGGACGGGTGACCTTGGGACCACCGCGGAGCAACTTCTGATCCGGTCCTCCGCGCGGCGCCCCGCGGTGCTGGACGTCGCCGGCGTGTTCAGGCGCCTCGAAGAGATTGCCACGGCCTCCGGGGGCGGGGCGCAGGGGCGCAAACTGTCGGCGCTGTCGAGCCTGATTCGACGGGCCACGCCGCTGGAGGCCTGCTATCTGGTCCGAACCGTGACCGGCACACTGCGTCTCGGCATCGGCGACGTGACGATCCTCGACGCGCTCGCGGAGGCGTACGCGGGAGGGCGGGGCCGCCGCGCGGTGCTCGAGCGGGCCTACAACATCTGCTCCGACCTCGGGGTGGTCGCCGCCACGGTCGCGCGCGCGGGCCCGCGCGGGCTCGTGCGGATCACCGTTCGTCCGGGCCGGCCCGTCCGCCCGATGCTCGCCCAGCGGCTCTCCACCCCGGAGGCCATTCTGACCAAACTCGGCGGCACGTGCGCCGCCGAGTACAAGTACGACGGAGAACGCGTGCAGATCCACCGCCGCGGAGCGAACGTCACGCTGTTCTCCCGTCGCCTGACGCAGATCACCGATCAATATCCGGACGCCGTCCGGCTGCTGCGGGCCGGGGTGGGCCTCCGGACCGCCATTCTCGAAGCCGAGATTGTGGCGGTCGTCCCTGAGACCGGAGAGTTGCGGCCCTTTCAGGAGCTCATGCACCGCCGCCGGCGGTACGGTGTCGCCGAGGCCATGGATCGGTATCCCGTCGGTTTGTTTGTCTTCGATCTTCTGTACGCCAACGGCAAGGACTTCACCAACCGTGCCTATTCGGACCGGCGGCAGGCGCTTGCGCGCGCGCTCCGGCCGTCCAATCGCCTCGGGCTCACCACGCGGAAGATCCTCGGTGATCCCCGAGGTCTCCAGGCGTTCTTCGAGGAGGCGATCACAGACGGCTGCGAGGGCGTGATGTGCAAGTCTGTATCGCCGCACGCCGTGTATCAAGCCGGCGCCCGCGGGTGGCTGTGGATCAAATACAAGCGCGAGTATCAAACAAAGCTGCAGGATACCCTGGATTTGGTGGTGGTCGGCGCCTTCCACGGCCGGGGAAAGCGGCGGGGACGGTACGGAGCCCTGCTGCTGGCCGCCTACGACCCAGGTACCGGCCTGTTTCCCACGGTGACCAAGGTGGGAACCGGATTCTCCGACGCCGATCTCGCCACGCTCTCGAGGCGGCTGGCTGCCTCCCGTACGGCCCGGCGTCCCGGGCGGGTGGAGGCCCGGATCGGGCCGGACGTGTGGTTCGAACCGGCCGTGGTGCTGGAGATCATCGGGGCCGAGATTACGCTGTCACCCATTTACACCGCGGGATGGGGGCGCGCGAGGAAGGACGCCGGCCTCGCACTCCGGTTCCCCCGGTTTACCGGCCGCTACCGCGACGACAAGGCGCCGGAAGACGCGACCATGGTCGATGAAATCTGGCGCATGTTTCGGTCGGCGCGCAAACGGCGCGCCACGTCCGCGGGCGCGCGCAAGAAGCGGAACGAGTTGATGATCTGACGCAGAGCGCCCGCTCGTGCCCGGAGGCCAGAGGCGTTGGCCGTGGTCCCCGTGAGAACGAAGCCGTCGCCGTTGCGAACCAGACAGACCCGCAGGCTCCACCGGTTCTCGCCGGCAGCGGTTCGCCATGCGTATGTGCGGGAGTATGCCGGGAGCCCCGCGATCATCGCGGGCCCCGTGTGCCACGTGGTCGTGTTGATGTGCGCGAGGTGCTGCGTGATCCAGGCGGCTTCCTCTTCACACGTCTGCGCATCGGTCACGCCGGCCGGCAGGCTTCGGGCCACAATATCCACACTGTCCGGGAGTCCCTGGCCCACTTTGGGGCCGGTGGCCTTGAGAGCCAACTGACCGCTCGGCGACTGGACATCCCATGTCACCGGAAGAGTGATCGCGAACCGGGCGTTGGCGTCCTGCACGATGCGCGTCGACTGGGTGGCCGCCGATAAGCCGACGGCGGCCACCGCGGTCACCACGGCCGTCACCGCGAGGATCGCTCGGGTCGATGGCGGCGGGCGCCGAGAGAACCGTCCGGCCGGCAACGGCTAGAAGTCCGGCGCGACGACGAGTAGATCCTTGACGATCTTGACCCCCGGCGCGTGCGACGCGGACTCGACGGCGGCGTGCCGCTCCGCCCACGAGTGCACCTTGCCGGACAGCCTCGCCTCGCCGTCCTGCACCGTGACGATGATCCCCTTCGCCTCGCGTTCGGCGCGGCGGGTCAGGGCGTTCTCGATGGCTGCCCGGATCTTCTCGGGCGCGAGGCGTTCTGCCGGGACCACGGTGACGTTGTTGAGCACGTTCTTGACGCCTTCCAGCTTTGCCACCGTCCGGTAGGTCTCGTCCCGCTGGGCCCACATTTCGACCGTCCCGCTCAGCGTCACATGCCCGTCGGCCACCGTGCTCTGAATCCGTTCATGCGGCACAAAAACGTTCCACTCAAGCGCCTGCCGGATCGCCTGGGCGACCTCGGTGTCGGTGCGGGCGCCGGTGCTCGGGATATGGACCTGGATGTCGTTCGCGACGTCGAGCACGCCGCGAACCTTGTGTGCCGCCTCCTGCGCGGCGGTTTTCTTGGCATAGCTGGTGACCGTCCCGGTCAGCGTGACAATGCCCTTGTCGACCTCGACCCCGATGTCTGTGACGAGGACGCGTCCATCCCACCGAAGTTCTTCGAGGACTTCCTTCTGAATTTCAACGTCGCTCTTGAGCACCTTCTGCGGCATTGCCTCTCACCCCCGCGGCGTTCTCGCGGCCCGCGCCCGGCCTTACATACATCGTATGCAGGGCCAAACCGCAGCACCATCCGATCCGCGTCGTATCCGGCCTCCATCGGTGCGCCGATATGCGCCTACAATGGTTTGGGGGGCCATGGTGGGACCGCACGCCGTCTCGGTTGCTCAGGTCGCGACGCCCGCTCCGGACGCCTCGCTGCGCCTGCTCGACAGCCGACCGGAGGGACTCACGTCGGCCGAGGCGGCGCGGCGCCTCGCGCTGTATGGGCCGAACGAGGTCCGCCCGGACCGGCGATCGTTCGGGGACATCGTCGGCGAGCAGTTCCGCAGCGGGATCAACGTCCTCCTGGCTCTCGCCGGACTGCTCACCGTGGCGGTCGGCAGCCTGACCGACGGAGCCATCATTCTGGTCCTGGTCGTGCTGAACGTGGGGCTCAGCATTGTCCAGGAGTATCGCGCCGAGCGTGCCCTCGACACCCGTCTTGGTCTTCGTCTCCAACGCCCTGCTGGGCCGCGGGCTCGTGGTCTCGCTGACGCTGGCCCTGGCCTTGATGCTGGGGACCGTTCCGGAAGCGCTGCCGGCGGTCACCGCGACGACCCTTGCGCTGGGCGCCGCGCGGCTCGCCCGCCGGAAGGTGCTGGTTCGGCGCCTGGCGGCGGTCGAGGATCTCAGCGTCGTCGACACGCTGTGCTGTGACAAGACCGGGACGATCAGTCAGAATCGGACGGCGGTCACCGACATCTGGACCCGGACGGCTCCCGACGACGTGCTGCGGGCGGCGCTCCTGTGTTCGAGCTATCCTCGAACGAACGACAACCTCGTCGATGACGCCGTCATTGCCGCCGCGGAGAGCGGGGGACTGCCCGGGACCGCCGCGGCGGAGATCGTACGGACGACGCTCATGTCCTCATCACGCTGGTGCTGATCAACGTGCCGGTCGCGCGACGGCTTTTTGACTTGGGGAGGCTGTCCTGGGCCGCACAGGGCGGAATTCTCCTGTACTCGCTCGGCTACGTCATCGCCGCGGACGTTCTCAAGATCGCGTTTCTGCGCGCCACGGCAAGGCCGGCGCCGGTCCAGTAGGGCGAAGGACGGCTACGCGGCGGCGACGCGGCGTCGGGCGATCAGCAGGTCGAGCGAGTCGCTCTCGAGCGACTCGCGCTCGAGCAGCGCCCGCGAGATCCGCTCCAGCACTTCCTTGTGCTCGGTCAGCACCTGGCGGGCCCGGCTGTAGCACTCGTCGATGATCCGCCGGA
>DASYXS010000124.1:0-16358 GCA_035934535.1 bacterium | reverse complement strand
AGAAACGCCGAGTCGCCATGCCTCAGGCGGCCAAAGTGGGGCCGTCGGGTGACACGAACGGCTCGTCGCGAAGGACGTGCCGTGCGCGTTTCAGAAATCAGGGCGAAGAAACGGGCGACGTAGCGCGCTGATGTTCGAGATGTTGCGCGGCTCGTCACCGGCGCGGCGGCATCAAGCGGTATCAAAAGGAGAGACGACGGCCCTATGGTCAAACTGGCGCTGGCGCAGTTCAGCGGGAACCGCGACAAAGAGCTCAACGTCCAGGCCGCCGAGCGTATGACGCGCGAGGCCGCCGCGCACGGCGCGCGCATCGTCTGCTTCCCCGAGCTCTGCACTACGATCTACTTCTGTTACGAAAACAATCCCGAGCACTTCAAGTGGGCCGAGCCGGTGCCGGGCCCGTCGGTCGACCGGATGCGCCGGGTGGCGAAAGAGACCGGGACGGTGATCGTGTATCCTTTGTATGAGAACGACCACGGCGAACTGTACAACTGCGCCGCGGTCGTCGGTCCCGACGGTGATCTGCTCGGCAAGTACCGGAAGAGCTCCATCCCGCAAATTCTGCGAACGGTCGCCGGTGGCGAGACGCCGGCCGACGAGCGGTTCTATTTCCGCGAGGGCAACCTCGGCTTCCCCGTCTTCAAGACGCCCTTCGGCGTCACGCTCGGTATCCTCATCTGCTACGATCGTCACTTCCCGGAGGCCGCGCGGGTGCTCGGACTCCAGGGGGCGCATCTGCTCCTCGTGCCGACGGCGACCTACCGTCCGTGGATCCGGGATGTGTGGGAGCTGGAGCTCCGGGCGCACGCGATCAGCAATATCTTCTACGTGGGCGGGGTCAACAAAGTTGGAGAGGACACCGGCGGGTACCCCGGCCGGCATTACTTCGGGACGCCGATCGTGATCGACCCGAAGGGCAACGTCGCCGGCCGCGGGAGCGACACGCGGGAAGACATCCTCATCACCGACATCGATCCCGCGCTGGTGGAAGACACGCGGGAGCTGTGGGGTTTCTATAAGTTCCGCCGTCCCGACGCGTACGGCAAGGTGGTCGAACCGCGCCACGAGCCGGCGGTGCGGTAGCCGGTGAAGACCGACCTCGTCGTTCGAGACTGCCGGGTCGTCACCCCCGGCGGCGTCGTGCCCTGCACGCTTGCGGTGCAGGAAGGCAGGGTCGCCGCCGTCTTCGGACCGGGCGAGTCCCCCGACGCCCGCCGCACCCTCGATGCCGGCGGCCGGTACGTGCTGCCGGGCTTGCTTGACACGCACGTCCACCTCGGCAACGGCGAGTTTTCGTTCGCCTCGGACTGCGCCACGGAGAGCCGGATGGCCGTGGCCGGAGGCGTCACCACGCTGATGCCGTTCATCATCGCCCGGGGGTCGTATCTCGAGGACCTCCCGGCCAAGCGGCGGGCCGTCGAAGAGCACAGCCTTGTCGACATGCTGTTCCACGTGGCGGTGGTGCGCGAGGAGCAGATCGACGAGATCCCCGAGATCGCCGGGCGGTTCGGCGTCCGCTCGTTCAAGGCGTTCATGGCGTACAAGGGCCGGGAGGTCTCTCCCAGCGGCATTCAGGGCATGGGCGACGCCGAGATTTTCACGGTGTTCCAGCGGGTTGCGCGGCTGTCGAACGCGCTCGCGATCGTTCACTGCGAGAACATGGAAATCATCGAGTTGTGCCAGCGCCCGTTCATGTCGGCGGGCCGGCAGGATACGGCGGCCTGGTCCGACTCGCGCCCCGTGTTCGGCGAGCTGGAAGCGATCCGCCGGATGGTGTGCTTCGCAGAAGCGGCCGGCATTCGCTTTCTCGTTCCGCACATGGGCATCGGTCTCGGCTCCGAGTTCCTGCGCCGGAAGACGTGGGGCGCGGCCCGGGTTGCGGTAGAGACATGCCCGCACTACCTTGCCTTGGACAAGGACGCCGACCGCGGCGTGGCCGGCAAGGTGAACCCTCCGCTCCGCGGCCGGGATCAGATCGCCGCCCTCTGGCAGCGCCTGACCGACGGCACCATCGACGTCGTGGGATCCGACCACTGCCCCTACACTCGAAAGGCCAAGGGCACCGACCTGTGGACGAGCCGCCCCGGCGTGCCGGGGGGCACGGCGATGATCCTTCCGGTGCTCCTGACGGAAGGTATCCACAAAGGCCGGGTGACGTGGCCGCAACTCGCCGCGCTCACGTCGACCAACGCGGCGCGGCTCTTCGGGCTCTACCCTCGGAAGGGGGCCCTCGAGGTAGGGTCGGACGCCGACCTCGTGGTGGTCGATGACGACCGCGAGGTGACGGTCGACACACGCACGCTGCACACGGCCGCCGATTTCACGCCTTACGAGGGCTACGTGAGCCGGGGATGGGCCGGCGTCACCGTGGCCGGCGGACAGGTGGCGTACGAAGCCGGTGAGGTGGTACTCGAGCAGCGCCGAGCGCGCGTTCTTGCGCCCGACGGCGCGTCCCCCGCGGGCGCATGACGAAAGTCGGAATCTGCTTTCTGGACCGCCCGGCCGTCCGGGAGCAGGTGCGCCTGGCGAGGAGGGCCGAGCGGCTCGGCTACGCCTCCGTTTGGGTAACGGAGACCCGGCTCGCCCGCGACGCGATCTCCGTGCTGGGCGCGCTGGCCGCCGTGACCGAGCGCATCGCGCTCGGCGCGGGCGTCGTGAACACGTGGACCCGCGGTCCGGCGCTCATGGCGATGACGTTTGCGACGCTGGACAATCTGGCTCCGGGGCGTGCGATTCTCGGGCTGGGCGCCTACTGGGATCCGCTGGCCTGGAAGCAGGGCATCGAACGCCGCCGGCCGCTCCTCCAAGTGCGTGAGTACGTCGGCGTCGTGCGGCGTCTTCTGGCGCTGGAGGAGAGCGTGACGTTTGAGGGCGAGGCGGTCAAGGTGCGCGATCTGCGCCTCGACCTCGGCCACGGCGACCCGCGCGTTCCTCCGAGGGTACCGATCTACATCGGAGCGACGGGACCGAAGATGCTCGAGCTGGCCGGCGAGATCGCCGACGGCGTCCTCATCAACGGGCTGCTCGCACCGGACTACGTCCGCCGCTCGCTCCGCCACGTCGAGGCCGGCGCCGCGCGGGCCGGCCGGTCTACGGCGGAGTTCGGAACGCCTGCCCTGATCAATGTCGGCATGTCCGCGGACGGGCCCCGCGGCATGGACGCGGGGCGGCGCCTCGTGACGATGTACCTGGGCCAGCAGCCGCACATCGCCAAGGCCAGCGGTCTGCCGGAGGCTTACGTGGCCCGCGTGACGGCCGCGATGGGCGGCTGGCCGCCGGATCCCGGCGGCGTTGAGAAGGCCATGGCGCTCGTGGGCGATGAGATCGTCGACCGGCTGACCGTCTGCGGAACGCCGGCGCAGTGTCTCGAGAAAACGCGGGCATGGCTCGACGCCGGGGTGGCGTATCCGGTGATCGTGCCGGTCACGGAGAACTACGACGAGATTCTGGAGGCCTTCGCGCCGCACTGATGGACATTGTCATCCGCAACGCCCGCCTGCGCGGGCGGCAGGAGTTGGCGGACATCGGTATCGCCGGCGGGCGCATCGAGCGCGTCGAAGCCGGCCTGCGGGAGGGCGCGGCAGAAGAGTTCGACGCCGCCGGCGATCTGACGGCCCCCGCCTTCGTGGAACCGCACATTCACCTGGACAAGGCGCTGACCGCCGATCGCGCCCGGGAGAACCGCAGCAATACGTTTGAGGAAGCGATCGAGATCATGCAGGAGGTGAAGCGAGGCTACACCGTCGCGGACGTGGCCGATCGCGCGGAGCGGGCGATCCGCGAGCTGGTGCGGCACGGCGTGGGCTTTATCCGCTCTTACGTGGACGTGGATTCCATCTGCGATCTCACGCCGCTGCGTGGCGTGCTCGCGGCGCGGGAGCGGTGTCGCGATCTTGCCGACGTGGAGTTGATCGCGTTTCCGCAGGAAGGCATCCTTCGGGACTCCGGTACCGACGAGCGGCTGCGCCGGGCCGTGGAGCTGGGCGCCGAGGTAATCGGTGGCATGCCTCACGCCGAATGGCTCGACGCCGACGCCGAGCGCCACATTGACCTCGTCTTCGAGATCGCACGACGCTTCGACCGCGACGTCCAGATGCACGTGGACGAAAGCGACGACCCGGGCGTCCGGACCCTGCAGTACTACGCCGTCAAGGCGGCGCGCGAGCGGTACTTCGGTCGGTGTAGCGCCGACCACGTCACGGCGCTTGCGGCGTACGACGACAATTACGCCGCCCGCGTGATCGACCTGGTTCGGCGCGCGCAGATGCATATCGTCACGCTGCCGACGAAACTGATGCGCGGCGGCGCGCGCGACAAGATGCCGATGCGGCGTGGGCTGACCCGCGTGCGGGAACTGCTGGACGCCGGTGTCAATGTCGCGTATGGGCAGGACGTCATGCGGGACGGCTTTTTGTCTCTGTTCGGGACCGGCGACCCGCTGCAGGTCGGGTTTCTCCTCGCGTTCGGCGCGCAGATGCACACGCGCGCGCAGATCGAGACCCTTTACGACATGGCGACGGTGAACGGCGCCCGCCTGGTGCGACTGCCCGACTACGGTTTGACGCCGGGCTGCCGGGCGGACGTGATCGTCGTCGCGGCCCCGTCGCCTGCCGAGGCCTATCGCACGCAGCCGCCCCGCCGTCTCGTCGTGCACGCCGGCCGGGTCGTGGCACGGGACGGATATGTCCGTGACGGTGAAACGCAGGAGCCCGCGGCACCGTAGATGGAAGTACGGCGTCGGGTGAGGAGTCGAGTCGCTCACGGCCGACGTTGGGCGCCGACGCACCCAGCGGGGTGTCTCAGGTAGAACAAGGGGGGGTGGCAATGCGTTCGTGGCGTACCACGGTGTGCGCGGCGCTGCTGTTGAGCCTGGCGATCGGGGGATCAGCGCTGGCGCAGGCCGGGCCCATTCCGATCGGGGTCCTTGGTCCCTGGCAGACCGACGGGGGCTACGCGATCCAGACCGGGGCGAAGCTGGCGGTCGACCAGATCAACGCCGCCGGCGGCGTCCTGGGGCGCCCGCTGCGGCCGGTCTACATCGACACGCACCTGAACCCGTCCGAGGGCAAACTCGCCGCCCAGCGCATGATCGATCAGGATCGCGTTCCCGTCATCTTCGGAGAGTTGAGCAGCGCGGTCTGCCTCAGCATCCAGCCCGTCGCGATGCGGGCGCACGTGATCTTCGCCGTGACGGGGTGCGGGACCGATCAGCTGTCCGAGTCCGTCGCCAAGGATCCGGTCACCAACCGGTTCCTCTTCCACGTCAATCAGACGGCGAGCCAGCAGGGCGTCGGGTGGATTCAGATCGTGCAGCAGGTGATGGAGAAATACGGCTTCACCAAGGTGGCGCTCATCGCCGAGGACAACGTGTTCAACGTGCCCATCGTCGCGGCGGCCAAGAAGACGTTCGGCAGCAAGATCGTTGTCGAGGCGCGCCCCGCGATCAACGCGGTGAACTACGCGGCGGAGCTCGCGCAGGTGCGGTCGAGCGGCGCCCAGGTGATCTTTGCGATGTTCAGCTTCAACCAGGGCATCCCGTTTGTGCGCCAATGGAGCGAACAGCGGATCCCGGCGGTTATCGTCGGGTCGATCGTCCAGGCCGCCAGCCCTGATTTTTGGGACCAGTCGGCCGGCGCGGCGCAGGGCGTGATCGTGTGGCGTCTCGGCGTCCCGGCGCCGATCACCCCGAAGACGCTGCCGTTTGTCGACGCCTATACGAAATTCTTCGGACATGCGCCGGGACCGTGGACCGCGTTTACGACCTATGATGCGGTAGAGATCTGGACCGCCGCCGCCCGTCAGGCCAAGACGGTCGACGCCACGCAGGTTGCCTCGGTGATGGCCGCGACGACCTTCCAGGGAACGCTCGGCACCTGGAGGTTCAGCGAGAACCACCATCCGAGCGTCGGGGACGACGGCATTCCGATGACGTTTGTGCAGTGGCAGAACGGCCGGCAGGTTACCATCGCTCCGTCGCGGTTCGCGACGGGCCAGATTGTGCTGCCGCAGTGGGTGAAGCCGGCTAAGTAGCGGTGCCGGCGTGCCTGGGCTGAGGGAGCGTCGCAGGGGCCGGTGCTTGGGTCGATCCTGGTCTTCAGCGTCGTCTGGGGCGCGCTTTATGCGCTGACCACGCTCGGCTTCTCGCTGCTGTTTGGCGCCGCGGGGATCGTGAACTTGGCGCACGGGGCCTTCTTCATGATCGCCGCGTACGCGGCATTTGCGTTCTCGAGTCAGCTGCTCCACCTGCCGCTGTGGCTCGCCGCGGCATGCGCGGTCGGGCTGACCGTGGTGGTCGGCGTCCTCATCTACGCCCTGACCTTCCGGCCGGTGCAGGCGGACGAACCGCGGCTGCTGATGGTGGGCATCGGAGTCGCCCTTCTCCTCCAGCAGATCGTGCGGCTCATCTACGGTCCTGCCCCCAAATACGTGCCGGCCCTGAGAGGCGGCTTCTTCGTGTTGGGGGCCAGGGTGACCACCCAGCAGGTCGTCGTGGTCATCGGCTCATGCGTGCTCATCGCCGCGATTTCGCTCTTCCTGCGGTCGGCGCGTTTGGGGAAGGTCCTACGCGCGGTCGCCCAGGACGGGACCATGGCGGAACTGCTCGGGATCGACACGCGGCGGGTCTACCTGGCGGTGATGGCGCTCTCGGCCGCCCTCGCCGGCGCCGCCGGCGTCCTGGCCGCTCCGTTCCTCGACGTCTCCCCGGACATGGGATGGCCGCTCATGCTGGTCGCATTTGTCGCGGTCGCGGTCGGGGGCGTCCAGAGCATCGCCGGGATGGGCGCGGCGGCGCTCGTCCTCTCCGTCGCCCAGACGCTGTCCAACTTCCTGATCTCCCCGGCGCTCGGGAACATCGTCATCTTTGTGATTCTCATCGTGCTCCTGGCGGTGCGTCCGCAGGGGCTCTTCGGCGAGGCTCAGACATAGTCGCGACGCGGCTCGCGAACTGGCGGTGGATCGCGCTGGCCGCAGGCCTGGCCGTCCTGCTCGGCTACCCATGGGTCCTGCATCCGACGGACTACATCCTCGGCGTGCTCACACAGGGCGCGCTATTCGCGATCTTCGCGGCCGGCTGGGACGTGATGGCCGGATATGTCGGGCTCATCAGCTTCGGGCAGGCGGCCTTCGTCGGCGCGGGCGCCTATGCCGCGGCCTACCTCAGCCCGGTGCTGCCCGCCGCGGTCGTGGTGGCCGCCGCGGCCGTCGTGGCGATGGCCGTCGCGGCGGTAATGGGGGCGCCGACCCTGCGGCTTCGAGGTATCTACCTCGGGGTGGTCACGTTTGCGTTCCCGCTGATTCTGCAGCAGTTGATGTACGTCTTCCAGCGGTTCGGCGGCGGCGAGCAGGGCCGGCCGGTCGCGGTGACGCTTCCGCCGCTGCAGCTGTACTACTCGGCGGTCGTCCTCATGGCCATTTCGCTTGCGTTGATCGGGCTGATCGTTCGCTCGCGCGTCGGCCTCGTCTTTCGCGCGGTGCGGGAGGACGAAGTGACGGCGGCGTCGGCCGGCAACAACGTGGTTGCGTACAAACTCGCGGCCTTCCTCATCAGCGCCGCGTTCACCGGCGCCGCGGGCGCCGTGTACGCGATGTACCTCGGGAACGCGTTCCCGGATCTATTCGACGTTGGGTTGTCCGTGCAGATTCTGACGATGGGTGTGATCGGCGGCCTGGGAACGATCGCCGGGCCGGCGCTCGGTGGTTTCGGGCTCGCGATCCTCAACCAGTTTCTCGTGGCGACCGGCCCCTTCCAGGATCTCATCTACGCGGTACTGCTGGTCGTCATCGTGGTGATCGCCCCCCGCGGCATCCTGGGCGGCGCACGTACCGTGCTGGCGCGATTGGGGGCCCGGTAGCGGTGTTGGAGGTCCGTGATCTGACCAAGCGCTTCCGCGGCATGGTGGCGCTCAACCAGGTGTCCTTTGCCGTCGGCGGGCGCCAGCTCGTCGGCGTCATCGGACCGAACGGGGCGGGTAAGACGACGTTGTTCAATATCGTCGCGGGTCGCATGCGGCCCACCACCGGCCGGGTGCTGTTCGAGGGACGGCCGATCTCGGGGCTTCCGCTCCACCGCGCGGTCGCCGCCGGTGTGGCTGCCACGTTTCAGATCCCGCGGCCGTTGCGACGGCTCTCCGTCATCGAAAACGTCGCGGTCGTGCCTCCCGGCCTGCGCGCCCGGGGCGGCGGTTCGAGCCCGCTGGATACCCTCAGGCGCTTTGAACTCGACCACGTCGCCCGAGCGCTGGCCGGCGCCCTCACGCAAGGGCAGTTGCGCCTTCTCGAAGTAGCGCGGGCGGTCGCGACCGGCCCGCGCCTGCTGCTGCTCGACGAGCCGTACGCGGGGCTGACCGCGGAGGAAATGCAGCGGCTCACGGCCGTCATCCGCGACCTCCACGCCGGCGGTCTTACGATTATCGTCGTCGAGCATAAGCTCCGCGAGCTGATGCGTCTGGTTGAGCACATTATCGTGCTGAACTACGGACGGGTGCTGGCGGCCGGCGCGCCCGCCGAGGTTGCCCGCAACCCGGAGGTCGTCGAGGCTTACATGGGCACCCACGGAGCGCCGGTGTGACACGCCGGCTCGTGGTGGAAGACGTCACCGCGGGGTATGGCGCCGTGCGCGTGCTCCAGGGCGTCTCGCTGCGGGTGGCGGAGGGCGAAGTGGCCGCGGTGATCGGCCCGAACGCCGCCGGGAAGTCCACGCTGCTGCGCACGATCTCGGGGATGGTGCGGCCCGCCCGCGGCCGCGTCGGCGTCGGGGATGTGACGATCACCGGCTGGCCGCCCCACCGGATCGCACGCCTCGGCGTCGCCCATTGCCCCGAGGGGCGGCGCCTTTTTCCGAACATGACGGTTCTGGAGAACCTCGAGTTGGGGACACTGTTCGTCCCCCCGGGCCGGCAGGCCGCGCAGCTGGAGGAAGTCTACCGGCTGTTCCCTCGGTTGCAGGAACGGCGGGGGCAGCTTGCCGGATCTCTCTCCGGCGGAGAGCAGCAGATGCTGGCGATCGCGCGGTCGCTCGTGACGGCTCCTGAGTTTCTGCTGCTCGACGAACCGTCGACGGGGCTGGCCCCGCTGATCATCGAGGAGATCTTCCGGACCCTGGCGGCGCTCAGGTCGACCGGACTCGGCATCCTGCTCGTTGAGCAGAACGTGGCGATTACCCTGCCGATCGCGGATCGCGTGTATGTGCTCGACGGAGGGCGCGTCGCGTTCTCCGGACCGCCCGCGGCGTTCGAGGCGGATTCGCGTCTGAGGGAAGTCTATCTGGGGTTGGCATGAAGCAGCCGAGCCGGCAGGACCAACGGGAGGGATGGACATGGCACGCGTAGCGCTCGCGCAGTTTCGTGTTCACCGCGACAAAGAGACCAATGTCCGGACGACGGAGGCGATGGCGCGCCGGGCGGCCGAGGGCGGCGCGAACATCGTCTGCTTCTCCGAGCTCTGCACGGCAATGTACTTCTGCTTCGAGCGCGACCGCGGCCACTTCGACTACGCGGAGACGATCCCCGGCCCGTCGGTCGACCGGATGCGAACGGTGGCCGGCGAGACAGGCACGGTGATCGTCTATCCGATCTTCGAGCGGGACGGCGCCCGGTTCTTCAACACGGCGGCCGTCATCGGTGCCGACGGCGCGGTGCTCGGCAAATACCGGAAGATGAGCATCCCGCGCCTGGCGCTGACCCCGGACCGCGGTGACACGGAGTCGGACGAGCAGTTCTATTTCTCGCGCGGCGATCTGGGCTTTCCGGTTTTCCCCACGCCGTTTGGCGTCAACGTGGGGATCCTCATCTGCTACGACCGGCACTTTCCGGAAGCCGCGCGCATCCTGGCCCTCAACGGTGCCCACGTGATCCTCGTGCCCACCGCCACCTCGCGGCTGGCGGCACGGGACGCCTGGGAGGCCGAGCTGCGGGGACATGCGATCGCCAACAATCTCTATGTCGGCGGCGTCAACCGGGTGGGAGTCGACATCGGCGGATTCGCCGGTAGACCGCACTTCGGGAGCTCAGTGGCCTTCAATCCAAGGGGGGAGCCGATCGTCCGCGCCGAGCCCGATCGGGACCAGATCGTCCACTTCGATGTCGATCGCGCCCTCGTCGAGAAGATTCGCGATGTCTGGGGGTTCTTCCGGGAGCGCCGTCCGGACGCCTACGAGCCAATTCTTCGATCCGAGATCGTCGTCCCGGCGTCTCCCGCGGGCACCGCCCGCCGAGGATGACACCCACGCCGGCCCGCGGCGCCGCGCGGCTCGCGGTGGATCTCGAGGTGCACCCGGCGCTGCCCAGCCCGGACTGCGTGGCGTTGGTGCGGGAAGCGGAGGAATTGGGGTTCGACACCATTTGGTTTGCGGACTCCCACATGATCTGGCGGGATGCATTCGTGATCATGGGGGCGGTGGCCGCGGCAGGCGGGACCATCAACATCGGGACCGGCGTGTCGAACACGATTACCCGCCATCCCACCGTGGTCGCGAGCGCGCTGGCGACCCTGGAGCAGCTGCGGCCCGGCCGGGTGCTCTGCGGGCTGGGCATCGGCGACAGCTCGGTGTACACGCTGGGTCTCAAGCCGATGAAACGGAGGGTCTTAGAGCAGCACGTAGCCCTCATGCGGGCACTTTGGCGGAAGGAGCCTTGCCGAGGAGAGAATGGCCATGCGATCGCGCTCGACTGGCTCGAACACCCCGTCGATATCCCGGTCTACTACGGCTCAAGCGGCCCGAAGATGCTCCGCGACGGCGGCCGGTTGTGCGATGGCGTGGTGTCGTACGTTGGCCTGACCCCCGAGCGGGTACGCATCGCGCTCGGCCATATCGAAGCGGGCGCATCGGCTTCGGGGCGCCGGCTGTCCGACATTGCGCTGGTGTGGTGGGTTCCCTTCAACGTGTCGCCAGATGCCACCCAGGCGCGCGCGGGTGTGAAGCCGCACGTCGCGCGCGCGATCCTGCACGCCGAGCCGTTAGGACTACCCGACGACGAGCAGGCGGTGGCGGCCGAACTCAAGGGTCAGTACGACTGGTACGAGCACATGGCCGCTGGCTCGGAACATTCCCGGATCGTGCCCGATCGGATGGTCGAACGGTACGCGGTGGCCGGGACCCCGCCTGAGTGTGTGGAGCAGCTCAGGCGGCTGCAGGCCTGCGGCATCGACCACGTCGGCATCATCCCCATGGGAAGCGACAGGCGTGCCATCATCCAACTCTTTGCCAAGAGCGTGCTTCCCAGACTCTAGCGACCGTAGCACAGGTGCCGGATAGATCAGGTGCTCGGCGATGATGATGGCCGACCCTTGTCCCGCCGCGAAGTGTGGATGAGATTCACCCGCGCGAAGGACGTCTGCGGGAGGCCTCGGAAGTAGAACACAGGTCCTCTACGACGACCCCGGAGATCGACGCGCTCGAAGAGGAGGCGCTTTCGATTGGATGAGCTGCTGAAGACGCTGGAGGCCGACAAGTCGTCCCTTCTGGAGGAGATCCGGCAGCTCGTCGAGCTGGAGTCGCCGTCGACGGACAAGGCGGCCGTCGACGGCGTGGCCGCAATCTTAGAGCAGAAGCTCGCGGCGCTGGGGTGTGGCGTCGAAGTGATCCCCAACACGACGTATGGAAACTGCGTGGTCGGACGATGGGAGCCGCCCGCGCAGGTCGGCGGCAGAACCGGCCCGCCCCGAAGTCCGATCGACGGCGATCGCCGCCCGCTGTTGGTGCTGTGCCACCTGGACACCGTGTGGCCCCTTGGGACGTTGCAGGAGCGGCCGTACCGACTCGAGTCCGGGAAGGCGTACGGTCCCGGCATCTTCGACATGAAATCGGGGGTGGTGTTCCCCATCGCGGCCCTGCGCGTGCTGCGGCGGCTTGGCCGCGAGCCGCGCAGGCCCCTGGTGTATTTGCTGACGGGCGACGAGGAGATCGGCAGCCCGTCATCGCGCGCGACTATTGAACGATGCGCGCGGGCGTGCGCCGCGACGCTGTGCCTCGAGCCGTCAACGGCTCCCACCGGCGCCGTGAAAACGGAGCGCAGCGGGTGGGGACGGTTTGACATGCGGATCACGGGGCGGTCGGCGCATGCGGGGGCCGCGCACCAGCAGGGCATCAACGCGTTGGAAGAGCTGGCGCACCAGATCCTGGAACTCCACGCGATGACCGATTACAGCAAGGGTGTGACCGCAAGCGTCTGCATGGCGACGGGCGGAACGCGGCCAAACGTCATTCCCGATCATGCAACGGCGACGATCGATCTGCGGGCACGGTCGCCCGAGGCGCTGGAAGGCGCGGCGCGCCGGATCCTTAATCGCGCGCCGCACGTCTCCGGCGCCGGCGTCGAAGTCACCGGCGGCATCAACCGTCCTCCATTTGTCCGGACCGACGCGGTGGTCGGGCTGTTCAAGCACGCGCAGGCGCTGGCGGCCGGGTTGGGGTTCGGGCTCGAGGAGGGACGGACGGGCGGTGTGAGCGACGGCAACTTCACGTCCGCGGTGGGATGCCCGACGATCGACGGCATCGGCGGCTTCGGCGACGGCGCGCACGCGGTCCACGAACACGTCGTCGTCGACGAGCTGCCGCGCCGGTGCGCCCTCGTGGCGCGGCTCCTCGAGACGCTATGAGCTTCGCGGACGCAGATGCGGCCGGATGTATTTCGCGAACAGGTCGAGCTGGTTGGGGTCCGGCGCCAGCAGGTTGAAGGTGAGCTCTTGCACCCCGGCGTCGATGCGTGCCTGAATGCGCGGGATAAGGTCCTCCGGCGTGCCCATGAGGTACATCGGCGCGGTGGCCGCGTAGGAGTTGTGGCTGAACCGGGCAAGCACCGCACCGAGCCGGTCCGGGGCGGCGTCGAGATCGATATGCAGGTGATCCTGGTGGGCGAAACGGATCTGCGCCGGGTCGCGCCCGGCCGCGCGAGCCGCCCGGCGCACCATCGCCCAGCTTTCGACGAGGCAGGACATGTCCAGGCCCGGAGATGACCGGTAGGCGGTCATGAAGCCGTCCCCAAGGCGGCCGGCCCGCCGTGTGGAGCGCTCGGCCGCGTAGCCCTTGCTTTTGGTGATGTGCCCGCTCGTGCCGGCGGGGACGGTGCCGCCGGCGATCCAAATGGGCGGATGCGGCTTCTGGACCGGCTTCGGGAGCAGCCGCACCTCCGGGACGTCGAAGATCTGCCCTCGATAGGAGAAGACGTCTTCGCTCCACAGGCCCTTGATGATGGCGAGCATCTCATCCATCCGCCGGCCCCGGGTTCCCTTCGGCACCTGACAGGCATTGTATTCGCGTTCGTCCCAGCCTACGCCGGCCCCAAAGATCACACGCCCTCCGGACGCCGCATCGAGAGTCGCGATCATCTTCGCCGTCAACACGGGATCCCTGAGCGGAAGCACGAGGATGCCCGTCCCGAGGGTGATCCGCCGCGTGGCGCCGGCGACCAGGGCGAGCGAACTGACGGGTTCCATGAACACTACGCGGTAGGACGGCGGCGCCTCAAAGAGATGGTCGATGACCCAGAGGCTGTCAAAACCGAGGTCTTCCGCCCGCCGCGCGAAATCCTGAAGGAAGGCAACGGCGGGAGGCGGCTCGCCGGGCAGCACGTACGCGGGCAAATACGCTCCGAACCGCAGCACATCGGTCATGGCCCGATCGGCGAAAACCGTAACATGTCCGTCATAGCCGCTCGGCCGGGCGGTGCCCGGTCAGCGTTTGTCCTCGACCCGCACGATCGCCGCAACCAGGCCGCCGCCGACGGGACCCTGGTGATACCCCCATCCGGCCGAGACGTAGACCGCCGGGTCGCCGACGACCGACGCGACGACGGCGTTCAGGACCGCGCGCGCGGGACGGGTGTTCAGATCGGAGTCGGTGAGCAGGGTCGTGCGGCGGCCGCGGACCCTGCCGTCGACGGACACCGTCCCCTTGGCAAACACCGCCGCGATGCGGCGGCGGTCCGCGGCGCTCGGAGCGCACTCAAAATCCAGACCGGCATCGCGCAGCGCGGCGCGCACGCCGTCCGCATCGATGAGATCGTGCAAGACCGCGTGGCCGGCGCGGTAGGGGCTGTTCCACTCCGCGGCGTTGCCGATAAGCACGACCTCTCCGTGCATCAGCTCGACGCCGGCCGAGCTCGATGCGTAGCGCGAGAAGAGATCCTCCCGCGCGCAGATATCGGCCTCCCGCACGTCGCCCGGCCGGATTTCGCCGAGCCCAATGGCCACCCCGAGAGCGCTGGCCCCGTTGGAGAAGCCCAACGAGGCCAGCGTGTTGGTTGTCTTGACCTTCCGGCCGCGGTCGCGGGCCGCGTTGATCCGCTCCGAGGTAAGGAGCGGGCACTTCACCTGGACATATTTCACGCCGCCGGCGTCCGCAATGCCGGCGCCGGTCATCGCGTCCCTGACGGCCGCGGCGACCGCGTGCACCTGCTCCAGCGTGCCGACTTCCTCGGGCAGGAGCTCTCGCGTGAAGCCGACGCCGACCGCGAGGCGCTTCTCGCCGGCGCCCGGCCCGCGCGAGACGCGCCTCGCCAGCACGACGGCGTGCGGGGTCATCACCCCTTCGCAACCGCCCGAGCCCACCAGGGCGACGCGCCCCCTGATATCTTCTATTGAAGCGCCCATCGAGCCGGCGAGACACCGCGCGAACGACTCCACCGCGTACTGCCGGGTGAAGTCGTTGACCCGGCCGTTTCCCTCCGTCTTCGCGATGATCGCGACGACCTCGTCGGCTCTGAGCGCCCCCGTGTTGAAGAGCGTCTTGAGCGGCTCGACGTCGTCGGGCGACGCCATCGGGAATCTGTAGACTTCCGCGGCGAACATCGGACCGTCACGTCACCGGCGCCGGGCGCCTCACGCGAGCTCGCTCCGGTAGGTTTCCTTCAACGCCAGCAGGTAGGTCAAGAAGGAGACGATGCCGGCCGCGATCAGATAGTAGGTAAACGACAGGTTGTTCTTCGTCGTGGTCACAAGATAGGTGGCGATGAAGGGCGCCGTGCCGCCGAACGCGGCGACGGTGAGGTTGTAGGGCACCGAGATCGACGTGTAGCGGACGCGGGTCGGGAACATCTCCACGTATGCGGCGACGCACGCGCCCGAGAACAGCGCCTGGATGAACACGCCGATGATCTGCGCGATAAGGATCGCGCCGAAGCTCCGCGATGCCATCAACAGGAAGATCGGGATCGGCAGAATGATCGCCGCCGCGCCGTGCGCGAGCAGAATCGGCCGCCGGCCGATGCGATCGGAGAGGATGCCGAGGAGCGGTACCATGATCAAGAAGAAGATCAGCCCGATCGTGTTGATGGTGGACGCCGTGCGCAGCGGCAGCTTCAGCACGGTGGCGACGTAGGTGGGGAAGTAGACGAGGAAGACGTAGTAGGCGACCGTCCCGCTTACCGTGAATCCGATGACGATCAGCAGGCGCTTCCAATGTTTTCCGAACGCCTCCGCGATCGGCGCGGCTGCGATCTCACCCGCCTTTTGGATCGCGCGGAACATCGGCGTCTCCTCGATGGCCAGCCGCAGGTAGAGCCCGACCGCCGCCATCACGAGGCCGGACAGGAACGGAATCCGCCATCCCCATCCGGCGAGGGCCGCGGGCGACATCACGGACGTGAGCAGCGTCGCGATCGCAGACCCCAGCAGAAAGCCGCCTCCCACGCTGACCTGCTGCAGGCTCCCAATGTATCCGCGGCGCTGAGGCGGCGCGTACTCCACGAGAAACGCGGCCGCCCCGGCCCACTCGCCGCCGGCGGAAAAACCCTGGAACAGGCGGAGTACCACGAGCAGGACGGGAGCCAGAATGCCGATCTGGGCGTACGTGGGGAGGACCCCAACGAGGAACGTCGCGACGCCCATGAGGATGATCGTCGCGGCGAGAGCGTTGCGGCGGCCGACCTTGTCGCCGAGGTGGCCGAAGACGAACGCGCCCACAGGGCGCATGAAAAAGCCGACGCCAAACACGGCGAAACTGAGCAGCAGCGACCGGTAGGGCACCGTCGAAGGAAAGAAGTTGTTGCCGAGGAATGAGGCGAAGTACGCGTAGACGGCAAAATCGTACCACTCGATGATGGTTCCTACCGTGCCGGCGGCGATCGGGACTGTCGCGACCACTTCCGAGGGATCATGTTGGGCTCCGGGGATGACACGCTGTGCCATCGTTTCTCCTCCCTCCAACCCTGAAGGCGCCTCGAGCGTCGCGGCGTTTCACCACTTTCCGTGCGAATTCCTGGGTGGCACCGGGCCGGCCGTGACGAGCGGTGGTGGTTCGACCGGGTGCGCGGCTTCCAAAACGTACCCACAAGGGAGGGAGTTATGAGTACGCAGACGCCTGTCCTGGAACCGTGGCAGTGGTCCGAAGATCAGTGGCGCCGGATCGTCAACAAGGTCCG
>DASYXS010000100.1:0-15034 GCA_035934535.1 bacterium | reverse complement strand
AGCGCCTCGTCGGCGTCGGGGATCTCGGCGCCGATCACGAGCTGCTCGAAGTACGGCTCGCGCGTTCCCCAGTCGTGGCCGCGTACCGCGCTCATCACGCGGTCGAAGATCGTCTCGTACTCGGTCACGATCGGCTCATCGACGCGCGGCCGGTCCCCGCCCGGCCCGGTGATCCGAAGCCACCCGGTGGGAGCGAGGACCCGCTCGCCGAGATGATCCTCCCGTATCCGATTCGGCGCGAATACGCGGTGCATCTCGGTGCCGCCGGCGGACCCACCGCCGGCGACCATGTCATTCGAGCCGCCGCGCCGTTCGAGCTCGACCTGGTAGTGGGACGTGCCGGGTAGCGGGAGCAGCCGGACGTCGACGCCGGGGAACAGCGCGGCGAGGGGATACGCTTCGAGACGAAAGCGCTTCTCGGGCGCGCCGTCGCACACCGGGTATCGGATGGTTGCGCGGCGGAGCGTCCCGGCGCTCACTTCCTCGAGAAAGAAATGCACGAGCGGCTTATACGCGCTGCGCAGCACCGCGCGCACGCCCCGTTCCGCAAGATAGCGTTCCGCCGCCCGCCGGCGCGCGGCGCCTTCGAAGAGCCACGCCTCGACCCGGTCGCCGGAGGCGGCCTCGCGCTCGAGGCGCGGCAGCAGGTGCGCCAGGGTTCGAGGCAGTCGCTCGTCCAGCAGGACCGTCATGGCTGGAGGGTTCGGCGGGCCGGGCGCGGGGCCCCCCGAGGGCGCCGGAACGGCCCTCTCGCGGGGTGGGGCTCCACGGCCCGCGCGTCGAAGGAGACGCTCCACGCTATTCTTGCGGGAGGGTTCCATGGCGCGTACGGACTCGTGTAGACTGTCGGCCGGGCGCAGGGTGAGCCGTCGCTCGGTGCTTCGCGGACTCGGCGCGGGTGTGCTGCTCGCGGGGAGCGGCGGCGCGCTGGGCGCCGACCAGCCGGCCACCATGAAGCTACAGCCGGCCGAGGCGGCTTCGGCCGCGGGCGATCGCGGCACGCTCATCGTCGGCGGCGTCGCGCTGTTTCGCACGCTCGATCCGGGGCGCACGATCGAAGTGAGCGGCATGAGCGTCGAGAAGGCATGCTATGACACGCTCGTGACGTTCTACGGCGAGGACCTGCGCACGCCGCGTCCGCTGCTCGCGACGGCGTGGCGGACGAGCGCCGACGGCCGGACGTTCACATTCACGCTCCGGTCCGGGGTGCGCTTCGCGAGCGGCAACGAAATGACGTCGGCCGACGTAAAGTGGAGCTTCGACCGCATTCTGAACCTCAAGGCGAACACGCTCTTTCTATTCGACGGCGTGGAAGGCATCGACGCGCCGAATCCGTCCACCGTCGTGATCCGTACGAAGGCGGCCAAGCCGGATCTCATCCCGATCTTGTCGCATCCCGGGCTGTCGGTCCTCGACAGCCGCCTCCTGATGCAGAACGGGGGCGACGCCGGCGCCGGCGCGAACACGAGCGATCACGCCGAGCCCTACCTCTTCCAGCATTCCGCCGGCAGCGGGCCGTTTACGCTGCAGAGCTACATCCCGTCGCAGGAGCTGATCCTCGCGCGCAACCCCCGGTACTGGGGTCCGGCCGCCCGCCTCGACCGGATCGTGATCCGTCACGTGCCGGATCCGGTGACGCAGGCCCTTCAGGTCGTGCGCGGCGACATCGACGTGGCGTCGTCGATCGGACCGGACCAGGAAGAACCGCTCCGGCGCGTGCCCAGCGTCGTCGTGCGCGCGACGCCGGCGGCGACGACCTTCTACATCCTGATGAACAACAACCCCGACGTAGGCGGACCGTTTTCGAACCCCAAGGTCCAGCAGGCGGTCCGGTACGCGCTCGATTACGACGGCATCATGAAGATCGCCGGCCCCGGCGCGGCCCGGCTCGCCGGCGTCATCCCCACGCTCATGCCCGGGTCCCTGGACCCTCGCGAGGCGGCCAAGACCGATCTCACCCGCGCCCGCGCCCTGCTCAAGGAGTCGGGCGTGGCGGCGGTCACCGGTAAATTCCAGTACTCGAGCGACGCGATCCAGTTCGGCGTCCCGACGGCGCTCATCGCGCAGAAGATCCAGGCCGATCTTGCCCGCGTCGGCATCAACCTGACGCTCGACGGCCTGCCGACCGTGACGTCGCTCACCCTCTATCGGGCCGGGAAGGACCAGTTCAGCGCCTGGGGCTGGGCCGCCGACTACCCGGACGCGAGCGACTTTCTCGTCTACGCGCCGGGGCGGGTCGTAGGAAAGCGCGCGGGCTGGCTGCCCTCGGCAAGCCCGGCGGCGCAGCGGCTCGCGTCGCTGGCCGATGCCGCGGAGGCGGAACCGGATGCGCGGAAGCGCATCGCGATGCTGCAGCAGTTCGAGCACATGCTGGTCCAGGTGGGACCGTACGTGCCGCTGTTCCAGCCGGCGATCCCGTTCGCCCACCGCGGCAACGTGGCCGGGGTTTCCTACAACAGCGTCTGGGCGCTCGACCTCGCGGCGATTCGGAAGACGGCCTGACAACGGGGGGTTCATGATGATACGAGGTAGAGGGGACGATCGCGCGCCGGCGCGCGGCAGGCTGACCCGCCGGACTCTCGTCGCCGCGGCGGCGGCCGGTGCAACGGCGGCGGCGGTGGGGCGGCTCTGGCGTGGCGGCGCCGCGCTGGGGGCCGCGGCCTTATCCCGCGACACCGCGGTGATGGCGCCGAGCTATGTGATCCGGAGCCTCGATCCGGGCCACACGCTCGAGCCGCTCGGCGAGATGATCTGCCACGCCGCGTACGACGCGCTTGTGACGCTGAACGGGGAGGACCTCTCGAGCCCCCGGCCGCACGTGGCGACGTCGTGGACCGTCACCGGAGGAGGCCGGCTGTACACCTTCACGCTGCGGCGCGACATCCGCTTCGCCTCGGGCAATCCGCTCACATCCGCCGACGTCAAATGGTCGTTCGAGCGGGTCGTGAACCTGAAATCCAACCCCGCGTTCTTCCTCGACAACGTCGCCGCGGTAACGGCGCCGGATCCCTACACGGTCGTGCTGCGACTCCGCGATCCTCAGCCGTCGATCATCCCGATCCTGTCGAACGGCGCCCTTGGGATCGTCGACAGCAAGGCGGCGGCGGCGCAGGGCGCGGACGCCGGACCGGACGCGAGCAGCCGGGACCACGCGGAGGGGTACCTCAATTCGCATTCACTCGGCAGCGGTGCCTACATCCTCGAAAGCCACACCCCGAACCAGGAGGTCGTGTTGGTGCGCAATCCCCGGCACTGGCGGGGGGCGCCGTCGATCGCGCGGGTCGTGATCAAAAACATTCCCGAAGCGTCGACGCAGGCGCTCGGTCTCGAGCGGGGCGACCTCGACATCGCGACCGGCCTCGGCCTCGCGAACGCCCAGACGCTCGCGCGCGTGCCGAGCGTGACGGTCAAGAGCAGCCTGATCGCCGCGTCGTTCGTGATGATGGTCAACATGGATCCCGAATTGAGCGGCTCGCTCGCCAACCCGAAGATCATCCAGGCGATCCGTTACGGGCTGGACTACGACGGGATCTTGAAGATCGCCGGACCGGGCGCGGTGCGGATGGCCGGGGTGATCCCCAACGATCTGGCAGGCGCGCTCAATCCGCGGGAGGCCGTCAAGACCGATCGCGACCGGGCGAAGGCCCTGGTCCGGGAGTCCGGCGTCGCCTCCCCGCACGGCCGCATGAATTATGCGAGCGACCAGACCTCGTTTGGGATCCAGTACCCGATTCTCGCGCAGAAGCTCCAGGCCGATCTCGCCGCGGTCGGCATCACCGTGGACCTGAACGGGCTGCCCGGCGCGGTCGCGCTCGGGGAGTACCGGGCGGCCAAGGCCCCCGCGCTGTTCGGCGGGTACGTCGCCGACTATCCCGACGCGACCGACTTCCTTGTGTATCTTCCGGGGCGTCTCGTCGGCAAGCGGCTGCGCTGGCCGGCGACGGCGAGTGCCGCGGCGGGCGAGCTGGCGCACTGGGGCGATCAGGCGGAGCAGGAGCCCGACGCGCGGGCCCGCGTTGCGCTCTTGCAGAAAGTCCAGCGCCGTCTCCTGGAGATCGGCCCGTACATCCCGCTGTTCACGCCGGCGCTGCCGTGGGGCTACCGCGCGGATCTGCGCGGCGTCACGTTCAACAGCGTCTGGGGGACGGACTTCTTCGCGGTCAGGCGCACCTAAGGCGCCGTGAACCTCGCAGTCTTCATCGGCCGGCGCGTGCTGCTGCTGCCGGCGATGCTTGTCGGGATCACGCTGCTTACGTTCGTGCTCTCCCACGCCGTGCCGGCGGACCCGGTGGCGGCCAACCTCGGCGAGCAGGCGGCCGCCAACCCCGAGGTCGTCGCCGCCTTCCGCCATCAGTGGGGGCTCGACCGGCCGCTGCCGCAGCAGTACCTGATCTACGTCTGGCGCCTCGTGCACGGAGACATGGGAACGTCGATCTCGACGCACCAGGCGGTCGCGACCGACCTCGGGCAGGACCTCCCGGCGACCGTGGAACTCGCCTTCGCGGCGATGCTGGTCAGCCTCGCCGTCGGCATCCCGCTCGGGATTCTCGCCGGCGTCCGCCGCGATACCGTGGTCGATCAGATCAGCCGGGGCGGGTCGCTGATCGGGGTCTCGATGCCGGTGTTCTGGCTGGGGCTGGTGGCGCTGGTGATCTTCTATGCCTGGCTCGGGTGGGCGCCGTCGGCGGGCCAGTTGAGTCCCCGTCTTTCGCGGCCGCCGGCCGTGACGAACTTCGTGGTGATCGACGCGCTGCTCGCCGGCGAGGGCGACGTCGCCCGGGACGCGCTCTCGCATCTGGTGCTGCCCGCGCTGGTGCTTTCCGCCTACAGCATCGGCGTTCTCACCCGGATGATGCGCGGCAGCATGCTCGACGTGCTGGGCGAGGACTACGTGCGGACCGCGCGCGCGAAGGGGCTTCCCGGCCTGCGCGTCACGCTGCGGCACGCGGCGCGTAACGCGCTGCTACCGGTGATCACGATCATCGGCCTGAGCTTCGGCGGTCTGCTCTCGGGCGCCGTCATTACCGAGACGGTCTTCGCGTGGCCCGGCCTCGGATCGTACGCGTTCCGCAGCGCCACGTCGCTCGACTTCCCGGCGATCATGGGGGTCGGCATCGTCGTCGCGTCGGTGTACGTCTTCGCGAACCTCTTGGTCGACGTCGCCTACGCGGTCGCCGACCCTCGGATCCGGATGGGCTGAGGCCGGTGGCGGTGACCCCATCTACGCGGGGCGGTGCGGCCTCCGCGGCGGTTGCGCGTCCCGGGGCCCGGCGGCCGGCGTGGATGCTGCCGCGCCCTTTCGTCCGCTCGCCGCTCGCGATCGCGGCGCTGGCGGTCGTGGCGGCGTGGCTCGCCGCCGCCGCGGCGGCGCCGCTCATTGCTCCGTCTCCGCCGCTCGCGCAGGACATCGCGCAGCGCCTCGCGCCGCCCGGACCGTCGCACTGGCTCGGCACCGATCCGCTCGGCCGCGACATCCTGAGCCGCGTGCTCTACGGCGCGCGGATCTCCATCCCCGTCGGCATGGCGGCGGTGGCGCTGGCGGTGCTGATCGGGACGCTGGTTGGAAGCGTCGCGGGAGGCGTGGGCGGCGCGGTCGACGAGGTGATCATGCGCGTCACCGACCTCATGCTGGCGTTCCCCACGGTCATCCTCGCGATGATCATCTCCGCCGCGCTGGGGGCGGGGATCCGAAACGCGGTCATCGCCATCATGGTGGCGTGGTGGCCGTCGTACGCTCGGTTCGCGCGGGGGCTCGTGCTGGCCGCCCGCGGACGCGAGTATGTCGAGGCCGCCCGGGCCGTCGGCGCGTCCACGTTCCGCGTCTTCGGCCGCCACATCCTGGTCAACATCGTCTCGCCGATCGTGATCCTCGGCACGCTCGACGTCGGCCACGCTATTCTCACGTTCGCGTCGCTCAGCTTCCTCGGCCTCGGGCCGCCGCCGCAGATTCCGGAGTGGGGGTCCATGATCGCATCCGGCCGCGACTATCTCGTGCAGTGGTGGATCTCGACGTTTCCGGGGCTGGCGATCCTCACGTTGGTGCTTGCGCTGAACGTGGTCGGCGACAGCCTCCGGGACGCGCTGGATCCCCGGCTGCGCCGGTTGTGATTTTCGCGCCGCGTCAGAAGCCGATGTTGGCGGACGTGACCGGCATCGACTTGTTCACCAGCACGTTGTACAGTCCCACGGCGACCTGGACCACCATGCCGGTCGGCGACGCCGCGATCTTCGCAATCGACTTCGCCGCCTGCGCCGCCCACGTGGTCGCCGGAGGCGCCGCGGTCTGCGCGTTCACTTCGAAGACGGGATAGGTCGGGTCGTCGTTCTGGTACACCGACTGCGCACCCGCCGGTCCTGCGAGTACCGCCACGAGCACGATCACACTCAGCAGCGTCATCATCGACCTCACGTCCAGTTCCCGCCCGGTCGCGTCTGTCCGGTGCCGCCCGTCGTTGACCGGCGCGACTTCGGGGAACTTTCTCGCGCCGGGCTTCCCGTATGCGGTTGTCGACTATATGGTGTTCACATTATTCCGCTGTTCCGGCCCACTCCAACGTGTTTTTGGACGTACTCGTTCGGGTGCCGGGGCCGGGGGCGGCGGTCCGGCGGGCGGAGCGCTAGCGGTGCGGGTCGGGGGCGGGCGGCGGAGAGTAATCCAGCAGTTCGGCGCGCTCCCGCAGGGCCTTCGTCATCTGCTTCAGGCCCGCGGCGGAGTCGCTCGTGACCCCCGAAGCGAGCGGCAGGAGGATGCCGCGAAACCGCTCCACGGCCACGAAGTGCACCCGATGCGGCGCGAGCGACTCGATTGTGAACGTCACCTCGCGCTGGATCGCCCCGAGCGGGACCGTGCCGCCCCAGCTGAGCTCCTCGCCGGGCTTGGCCACGAGGACCGTCGGGTGGAAATGAATGATCGTGCCGCCTCTCAGCGTCAAATCGAGCTTTTGTCCGGCGACGGCCTCGCCCGAGGCCGGGTAGATGTAGGGGTTCCAGATGTCGTACGCGGGAAAGTTGGTCAGTGTGCGCCAGACGGTGTCGGCAGACGCGTTGATCTCGACCTCCGCCTTGACGTCCTTGTGGGTGCTGAGATCCGGGATTCCGGACAACGTCGGAACCTGGGCCAGCGTCAGGACGAGGAACGAAATCAGAGCGGTTGCGAACATCGCTCTCTCCCAGCCGGCCGGCAGGCGGCCGGCCGCGAAACCAAAACGATGTCAGACATGATCGCGACGCCCGCGGACCGCCTTCTTCACAATCATAGCTCAAGAACGTCCGCCGGGGACCGGGGGTTCCGGGAACCCGCCGGGGCCGGCCGAGCGTTAATGAAGACGGCGGGGCTGTTTGAGCAGGGAATCGGGTAGTATTGATAGCAGGCGGAGGGGGGCATTCATGCGATCGCTTTTCGTTATGGTCGTTGGTCTGGCGCTGATCGTCGTGTTCTGGTCCGGCGGGCCGGCGCCCGCGTTCGCGGACGACCTACCGACCGGCCAGGGTTGGTGCGATCCCGCCCGGCCGTTTCTTCCGGGAACGGGCCTCGGTCCGGTCAGGATCGGTATGGCGCTCGATGCCGTGCCGCGCTGGTACGGCCGCCCGCGCTCGGTGGAGAACCGGCGCCTGCAGGGACACCAGTGGACGCACATGCGGTTCACCAACATCGATGTGATGGGACGCGATAACGCGGTCATCGCGCTCAACGTACTGCAGACCTGGCCTGTTCCGCTGCCGGCGAACTGCGCCAGGCAGATCGCACAGCCGTTCAACCTGCCGATTGGATACGTGCAGCAGACCTACGGGCCTCCGATCCAAAGCACCATCCTGAACGGCCTGCAGTATTGGCTGTACGATAGGCTCGGGCTGCTCCTGACAATACCGGTGGGCGGGGCGTACGTGCAGGGCCTCACCGTTTATCAGCCGGGCCAGTTCTGCTATTGGGCGCCGGTGTTCGTGTCTTTCGCAGGCTTCCTCATCAAGGCGGGCAACGCGCTGCAGTGCCCCGCCTCCGCCGGAGACCGCGAGCGCTAGCGGTTCGCCCGACAGCGGGCGCTTAGTCCGGAGCGGGTCCGGCCGCGGCCGGACGGGCGCGCGCGATCCGTTCGCGCGTACGGTCCGGCACCGTCACTACGAGCTCGCCGCCGACGACCTCGATTTTGACGGCCCGCAGCCGCAGGTGCGAGTTGCCCTGATGGCGCCCGGTCCGGACGTCGAACTCATAGCCGTGCCACGGACAGGCGACGTTCGTCTGGTCCTTCGAGAAGGCCAGGCCCAGGCTCGTCTTGTCCTCCGCGATCACTTCCTGGACGCGCGGGATGATCTTGCCCTGGCAGACGGGCCCTCCCAGATGCGGGCACACGTTCTCGAAGGCCGTGAACCGGCCGTTGACACGGAACACCCCGATCTCGGCATCGTCAACGGCGACGATCTGCCGGCCCGAATCGGGAAACTCGGCTACCCTGCCGATCACGACTTCGCGCATCAGGCTACCTCGGCCGCCTGTACCACATCGCGAGGTCGAACAGGCTGACGTCGACGGCGCGGAGCATCTCGCTTACGGCCACGACCACCTCCGTCGGGGTGACCCGCTCCGCGGAGACGGGCGGCGCGGGCGTCTCCCCGGCCAGGGCCTCCGTCCGCGCGGCGTAGACTTTCACCGCCGCGCTCATCGCCCGTTCGATGTCGCCGCCGGCGAGCTGCGACGCCCCGCCCCCCGCCAGGGCACGCTCCGCCGCGGCCGCGAACGCGCCGGCGGCGGCCGCGAACTCCGCCTGCGCCTCGCCCGCCACGTCAGACGCCGTCCCGCCCAGCGGCCTGACGGGTGCCGAGCACGTCGCGCGCCCGCGGACGCGTCCGCTTGACCTCCAGGTTGAACACCCGGGCCGCGTTGAGGCCGAGGATGTTGCGCTTCGCCTGCTCGCTCAGGAACGGAATCGTCGTAATCGCATTCGGCGGGTCAAAGTCCCAGTGCGGCCAGTCGGACGCATACAATAACTGCGTCTCCGCGTTGATCGCCTCGAACGTCGCCTGCAGCAGCTTCATGTTGGTCTTCTCGAGCGGCTGGCTGGTGAAGTACATCTCCCGAATGTACTCGCTCGGCGGACGCTTGAGCGCCGGCGCCTCGCAGACCCGCATCATGAACTCGTGGTCGAGCCGCTGCATGATGAACGGGATCCAGGCGAGGCCGCTCTCGACCCAGACCAGCTTGAGGCCGGGGAACCGCTCCGGCAGCCCATTGATGACCCAGTTCGCGACGTGGATCAGGCTGTAGTGGACGAACGAGATGCTGTGCATCGAGATGAACCGGTTGAGTTGCGCGAACGACGGGTCGCCCCAATGGTAGCCGGAGTGGAAGGTCAGCGGCTTGCCCGTCTCCTCGATCATCGCGTAGAGCTTCATATAAGAGTCGTGGTGAACGGGCTTGTTCCGGGTCGCGCAGACGGTGAAGCCGATGACGCCGGGCGCGTTGCCGAAGTCCCGGACGATCTCGAGACAGGCCTTCGGCGTATTGAAAGGCAGGTACAGGAGGCCCTTGATCCGCTCGTCCTCCGGCAGGATGCGCTCGACGAGCCACCGATCGTAGGCGCGGCCGACCGCGACCTCGATGTCGTCTTGGGGATGCATCCCGAGCACGAGCATCGGCGTCGGAAAGACGACCTGGTAGTCGAGGCCCATCGAGTCCATGGCGCGGCGCATCAGTTCCGTGAAGTGATGGCACCCGGCGCCCTCCACCGGCTCGGCCAGCGTCAGCTGGTGGGGGATCCGGCCGTAGACGTTCTGAAACATCAGGCCGGGCATCTGATTGAGCAGCGCCGTCGAGGGCCCCGGCCGCATCATCATCGCCTGGCCCATTTGTTTTATCACGTCGTTGTCGATCAGGTTGATGATCTCGGGCCAGAACTGGGTTTCGGTGACGTGCGCGTCCATATCGACGAGGAAATAATCTTCGAGGGCCTCGGCCTGGATCGTCGCGTGCGACAGGATGTCGCGGGTATCGGTCTTGATCGTGATCTCGCGGAGCTCTTTGACCTTCTGTTCCGGTCGCCGGAGCATCGGAGGCCGCCTCCGCCTCGAGGTGACGTACGCCGTGACAGCGCGACGCCGTCGCATCTCGACGGCCAGTCCCGCGCCAGCGGGGATTCGCCGCGGACCGGGCACACCCTCCGGTCGGCGACGATCCGCCGCGCGCTTCAGATGCGGGCGCCCTCGAGCGCCCGGCGGATTTCCTCGACCGCGCTCTCCCCGAGCGGCCGCTGCGGCGGGATCGGGTCGCCGGCTTCGAAGCCCAAGAGGCGCAGTCCCGCCTTGACGCACGCGGCCAGTCCGTGCCGCTGGAAGACTTCGTTGACCGGCCACAGGCGACGCTGCAGACGCTCGGCATCTTCCCATCGTCCGCTCCGGGCGAGGTCGTAGAGGCGCACGCACGCCGCCGGCACAAGGCACGCCGGGCCGGCCATCCAGCCGACGCCGCCGAGCCGGAAGACCAGCAGCGGCACGTGCGCGGAGGCGCTGAAGATCCGGATCCGTCCCTCGGTTCGGCTCAGGATCGTGAGCAGCCGGCCGGTCTCGCCGGACGCGTCCTTGACGTAGCGGATGTTCGGGAGACGCGAGAGCGCGATGATCTGGTCGGGGGTGAGGTCGAACCCGAGCAGCCGCGGATTCGTGTAGACGCAGATCGGGCACCCGGCCGCGCCCGCCACGGCCTCGAAGAACGACATCACGCCGTCCTGGGCGAGCGAAAAGTACGTCTGTAAGATCAGGATCACCCCGTCCGCGCCCGCCTCCCGCACGAGGCGAATCTGCTCGATCGCATCGTGGGTGCTGTAGGCCGCGACGCCCGGGACGACGGGCACGCGGCCGCGGGCCGCTTCGACCACCGCGCGCACGACGTCCACGCGCTGCGCGGCCGTCAAGTACGGAAATTCGCCGGTGCTGCCGAGCGGGCTGAGCCCGTGCACGCCGCATCCGACGAGATGATCGACGAGACCCGCGAGGACGTCCGCGCGCACCCGTCCCTCCGCATCGACCGGCGACACGAGGTATGGGAAAATGCCGTGCCAGGGCTCCGTCGGCATGCGGGGACGTTCGTCCCCGGCGTAGCCGCCGCCCTGCAGGAGGCCGCGAAGCGGCCGGAGGTCCTGCGAAGACAGGGCAGGAGGCCGCCCGCGCAGCGATGGCGGCCGGAGGCCGCGTGTGCGGGACGGACGGTTTCCCGCGCCGAAGCGTGTCTACCACCTATGACTGAGCGTCGCAATCTCGTCGACGTTCCATGGCTCGTCCGGCACCTCGACGACCCCGCCGTTGTCGTCGTGGACTGCCGGTTCGACCTCGCGAAGCCCGAGGGCGGCCGCGCCGCCTACGGCGAGGCGCACATCCCGGGGGCCGCGTATCTCGATCTGGACCGGGACCTCAGCAGCCCGAAGCAGGCCCACGGCGGCCGGCACCCGCTGCCGGACCGCGACGCGTTCTGCCGGACGCTCGGCGCGCTCGGTATCGACGGCGCCGTCGCGGTCGTCGCGTACGACACGCCGCTCGCCGGGGTCACGACCGCGGCGCGCCTGTGGTGGATGCTGCGTTACCTCGGACACGAGCGGGTCTATGTGCTCGACGGCGGATGGCCGGCGTGGACCGCGGCCCGCGAGCCTGTGAGCGGGGAAGTGCCCTCGCGCGCGGCCCGCCGGTTCGTGCCACACCTCCGGCCGGAGCTGGCCGCCAACATCGACCGCGTGCGCCGGATCGTGGCGGAAGGCGGCGCGCATCTCGTCGATTCACGCGCGCCCGAGCGCTACCGGGGCGAGGTCGAGCCCCTGGATCCGGTCGCCGGCCACGTTCCCGGGGCGGTGAACCTGCCGTGGAGCGAGATCCTCGACGCGCAGGGCCGGCTGAAGCCGCGGGCCGCGCTGGCCGAGCGGTTCGGCGGGCTCGGCGGCGGCGAGATCGTCGTGTACTGCGGCTCCGGTGTTACCGCGTGCGCCAATCTGCTCGCAATGGACGAAGCGGGTCTCGCGGGCGCGCGTCTGTACCCGGGGAGCTGGAGTGACTGGTGCTCATATCCCGACAACCCCGTGGCACGGTCCACCGGGAAGGAGGAACAGAAAGGATGACGCCCCGCACGCGGGAGAACCCGCCGATCTTCGACGGACACAACGATACGGTCCTCAGCATGATGAAGACCGGCCGATCGTTTTTCGAGCGGTCGGAAACCGGCCACATCGATCTGCCCCGCGCGCGCGACGGCGGGCTCGGCGGCGGGTTCTTCGCGGTGTACATTCCGGATCCGGCCCCGGCGGCCGAAGCCGGCCGGCCGCGGAGCCTCGATTCCGCGATGAGCCGCTACGCCGACGAGCGCACCTGGCCCGAGCCGATGCCGCTCGAGTACGCCGAGGCGCAGGCGGTCGATCTGCTCGGCCGGCTGCTCCACGTTGTGGAGACCTCCGACGGACAGGTGGCCGCGGTGCGCACGGCGGCCGAGCTGCAGGCGTGTCTCGACCGGGGAACTTTCGCGATGCTGCTGCACTTCGAGGGCGCGGAGCCCCTCGACCCCGACGGCCGGGCGCTCGAGACCTTCTACGCCGCGGGCGTGCGGTCGGTCGGCCTCACGCACAGCCGGCGAAACCGGTACGCGACCGGCGTGCCGTTCAAGTTCCCGAGCAGCCCGGACACCGGCGCGGGACTCACCGATCTCGGCCGCGCGCTCGTCCGGCAGCTCAACGCGCGGCGGGTGATGATCGACCTCTCGCACATCAACGAGCAGGGCTTTTGGGACGTCGCGAAAATCTCCCAGGCACCGCTCGTGTGCACGCACTCGAACGCGCACGCGCTGTCGGCGAGCGCCCGCAACCTCACCGACCGTCAGATGGACGCGATCAAAGACAGCCGCGGCATCGCCGGGCTCAACTATCACGTCGGGTTCCTCCGCGAGGACGGCGGGCGCTCCGAGGACACGCCGATCACGCGGATGGTCGAGCACATCGAGTACATGGCGGAGCGGATGGGCCCCGACCACGTGGGCCTCGGCTCCGACTTCGACGGGGCGACGATGCCGGCGGAGTTGAAGGACGCCGCGGGGCTGCCGCGCCTTGTCGCGGCGCTGCGGGCGCGCGGCCACACGGAAGGCGACATCGTGAAGCTCGCGCACGGGAACTGGGTCCGCGTGCTGCGCGAGACGTGGGGCGCATGACGCGGGCCGATGCGGTCTGGGCCACGCCCACCCATCCGGTCACCTGCGAGCGGCATGTCGCGATGCGTCTCGCCGACGGGACGCGCCTCGTCTCCGACGTCTACCTGCCGGCCGGCGCCGCGGGCCCGTGGCCGGTGATCCTCGAGCGCACGCCCTACAACAAGCTCGGCGCGGCGCTGGTGCTCTCCGCCAAGTACTTCGCCGGCCACGGCTACGCGGTCGTCCTCCAAGACGTGCGCGGCCGGTACGAGTCGGAGGGCGAGTTTTACCCGTTCGGCAACGAGGGGCCCGACGGCGCGGAAACGCTCGCGTGGGTGCGCGCGCAGCCGTGGTGCGACGGCCGCGTCGCGACGATCGGCCTGTCCTACTCGTCGTGCACGCAGACCAGCCTCGCGGCGCTCGATCCGCCCGGGCTCGCCGCGCAGTTCGTGAGCATGGGATTCCATAACTATCACACCGCCTCGATGCGCCAGGGCGGCGCGCTCGAGGTGCGGTTCGCGCTGTACTCTTTCATGATGGCGCTTACCTCGCACGAGGCGATGTCCGACGCGGCGACGCGCGTCGCGATGAACCAGGCGTGGGGCGAGATCCGGTCCTGGCTCGCCCAGCTGCCGCCGAAGCCGGGCCTCACGCCGCTCCGGCACGTGCCGTCCTACGAGCGCTGGCTGCTCGACATCTGGCAGCATGGGGACTACGACGAGTACTGGTCCGGACGTCCGGGGTATTCGATCGAGGGACTGTACGAGCGCCACGCCGACGTCCCCGTCTACCTCTGCGGCGGATGGTACGATTCGTACGCGCGGTCGACCGTGACCAATTACGTCGAACTGAGCCGCCGCAAGAGGGGGCCCGTCCGGCTCGTCATGGGGCCGTGGATTCACGGCGGGGCCAACCTCGATCTCCCCCACTCGGGCGACGCGGAATTCGGGCCCGACGCCCCGCTCGGCTACGACCAGTTTCGCCTCAGGTGGTTCGACGCGGTGCTGCGCGGCGCGGGCGACCGCATGCTCGACGAGCCGCCGGTGCAGATCTTTGTCATGGGCGGCGGCTCCGGCCGCAAGGTGCCGGGTTCCGGCAAGCTCGACGTCGGCGGCCGCTGGCGGACGGAACGTGAATGGCCGCCCGCGCGCACGGAGTACACGCCGTTCTATCTCCAGCCGGGAGGCGGGCTGGCCCCGCACTCACCGCCGGCCGGCGCGGCGCCGTCGCGCTTTGTCTTCGACCCCGCGGATCCGGTGCCGACGATCGGCGGCAACATCTCGGTGGGCTACGACATCATGCCGGGCGGCGGCTTCGACCAGCGCGGCGGTCCCCACGTCTACGGCGCGCGGGATCGCCTCCCGCTGTCGGCGCGGCGCGACGTGCTCGTGTTTTCCACGCCGCCGCTCGCGCGGGACGTCGAGGTGACGGGCACCGTCGAGGTGCGTCTCTGGGCCGCGTCCTCCGCGCTCGACACCGACTTCACCGCGAAGCTGATCGACGTCTACCCATCCAACCCCGACTATCCGGACGGCTACGAGCTCAACATCGGCGACTCGATCATCCGCGCGCGCTACCGGGACGACCGCGAGCGGCCGGCGCTGCTCGAGCCAGGCCGGCCGTACGAGTTCACGATCACGCTGTATCCGACGAGCCTCGTCTTCAAGCGCGGGCACCGCATCCGCCTGCACGTCTCCTCGTCGAACTTCCCGCGGTTCGACGTGAATCCCAACACCGGCAGCCCGCTCGGCCTCGACCAGGCCCGGCAGACCGCCACCCAGACGGTCTTCCACGAGGCGGGACGGCCGTCGCGCGTGATCCTGCCGATCATTCCGACCTAACGCGGCGGGGACGAAATGTCCGGAGAGGTGTGACCGCCGTGCCGAA
>DASYXS010000092.1:0-13841 GCA_035934535.1 bacterium | reverse complement strand
CGCACCCGGCGGGCCGCCCGCCGGAGGTCCCGCGTCCGGCAGGGCGTTTCCGCCCGCGCAGGGGTACGTCTCCGACTTCGCCCAGGTGCTCGACCCGGGGGCGCGCGCGTCGCTCGAGGCGCGTCTTGCGGCGTACGACCGCGCGACGACGAATCAGATCGCGATCGCGCTGTTTCCGGATCTCGGCGGCGTCCCGATCAACGAGTTCGCCGTTCGTCTCGAGGAAGCGTGGAAGGTCGGCCGGCGGGGTCGCGACAACGGCATCCTGCTGCTGGTCGCGCTCAAAGAGCGCGCGATCAGGATTGAAGTCGGCTACGGTCTGGAGGGCCGGGTGACCGACGCCGATGCCGGCCGCATCATTCGCGACGACCTCGCCCCCGCCTTTCGGGCCGGACGCTACGCCGACGGATTTGGGGCCGCGGTCGATACGCTTATCAATCTGATCGGCACGCCGACCGGGTCCGCCACCCAGCCGTCCGGCGCCGGCGGGCTCGGGCGCGCTCCGTCCGGCGGCGGGGGAGGCGGCGGTCTCGCCGTCCTGTTCTTCCTCATCTTCGTCGGGTTGACGACGATCGCGGCACGGCGCGGGGCGCGGCGGTGTCCCCGCTGCGGCGCGGCCATGCGGCTGACGTCGCAGAACGGCACAGCCAGAGTCGGCGCCGTGGAAGCGTGGACGTGCCCCAAATGCGGGTACAGGGACAAGCGGCTCATCCGGCGGCCCGCGATGATGCCGGCGCCGTACTTCGTCGGCGGCGGATGGGGCAGCGGCGGGTTTGGCGGCGGAGGCGGCTTCGGCGGGTTTGGCGGCGGCGCGTCGGGCGGCGGCGGCGCGTCGGGCGGATGGTAGGGGCGTGATCGGCGGCATGCACCGGCTGCTCAGCGCGCGCGACAAGGCCCGCCTGCGGCGCCTCACGGAGACGATCGAGCGCGAGACCGGCGCCGAGATCGCGGTGCTCGTGGTGCGCCGCGCGAACGACGTGCCCGGTCTGGCGCGCGCCTACTTCGACCACGTCGGCATCGGCAAGCACGGCCGCGACAACGGGGTGCTGGTGCTCGTGGCGATGGACAATCGCGCGATTCACGTCGAGCTCGGCCGGGGCCTCGCGACCGTGCTTCGTCCCGAAGACGCGCAGCGCGTCATCGACTTCGTCATCGCGCCGCAGTTCCGCCACGGACGGTTCGGGGACGGGCTCATCCGCGGCGTGGAGGCGATCGGCCACCTGGTGCGCCGCGCCGAGACCCGATGAGCGCCAATCGTGCCGGTGGATAGGTTGCCGGCCGCCATGACATCAAGGCCGCGTGATCCCGGACGCCCGTCGGGTCGGTGGGCCGTGGCGGCGCTGCTTGGACTTGCCGTGGTGCTGGGGGTGGCCGGGTGGTGGATCACTACGTACAACCGGCTCGTGCAGGCCGGCCTGGCCGCCGATACGCAGTGGGCGCAGGTCGAGGCGCAATATCAGCGCCGCGTCGATCTCATCCCCGCGCTCGCGTCGGCGGCGTCCGGCGGGCTGGCGCAAGAACGGCAGGTCCTCGGTGCCATCGCGGCGGCCCGGACCGCGTATCTCGGGGCGCCGGCCGGATCGGCCGAACGCGTCCGCGCGGCGACGGCGCTCGAAGCGCCGGTTGGCCGGTTGATCGGCATCATCGAGGCGTCGCCAGATCTGCGCAGCCGCGAGGCGGTGGCCGCGCTGATGGACGAGCTCGCCGGCACGGAGAACCGCATCGCCGTCGAACGGCGGCGCTACAACGATCGCGCGCGCGTCTACAACACGCTCGTGCAGCAGGTTCCCTCGGCGCTGGTCGCGTCGGCGGGGGGATTTCGGCCGCGGCCGTACTTCGAGGCCGCCGCTCCCGCGGCGGTCCCACCAACGGTGAGACTCTCGCCGTGACCGCGGGAACCGGAACGCGCGTTCCCGGCGCTTCGAAAGGGCAGGGCCGCCCGGGCCGGTGATCGATATATTGACAGACCCCGGCGGTTTGGCTAGCCTAACCCGCGGGCGAGATTGCTGACTCGACTAGTGAACAATACAATCGGAAGGGGCGACGCGCGCGCCATGCCGTCGAGCCGCGCGAAGGCGGGCCGCACGGCATGATCAGCGCGTTCCTGATCACGCTCAGGGAAGGCTTGGAGATGTCCCTGATCGTGGGCATCCTGCTCGCGTACCTGGCCCGCACCGGGCATCGCCGCGAATTTCCCGCCGTGTGGGTGGGGGTCGCTTTTGCCGCGCTGGTCAGTTTGGCCGCCGCCGGCGTCATCTTCGCGACGGCGGGAGAGTTCCGAGGACGCGGAGAGCAGCTGTTCGAAGCGACGGCGTTCTTTACGGCGGTCGCCGTGCTGACCTACATGATCTTCTGGATGCGGCGGGAGGCGGTGACGATTCGCGCCTCGCTGCAGGCCAGAATGAGCGAGGCGCTGCAGGCGGGATCGCGGGCCGCACTCGTGGCGCTCGCGTGGGTGTCTGTCGGACGCGAGGGCATCGAAACGGCGCTGTTCTTCTTTGCGACCGTGCGGGCGTCGTCGCCGTTCGCCGCGGGGCTCGGGGGGATGCTCGGGCTCGGGACCGCGGTGCTGCTGGGATGGCTGCTGTACCGCGGCACCTACCGGCTCGATCTCCGCATGTTCTTCAACGTCACAAGCGGCCTGCTGCTCTTCGTCGGCGCGGGCCTGCTCGTGCGCGGGACCGGCGAGCTGCACGGGGCCGGGCTCGTTCCGGCGCTCGTGGAGCACGTGTGGAACTCGAACCGGCTCGTGAATCAGACGTCGGCGACGGGCAATCTGCTCGAGGCCATGTTTGGCTACACCAGCACCCCGTCTCTTACGCAGGTGATCGCCTACGTCGTCTACCTGGCCGCCGTTGGATGGTCGTACCTGCGTCCGGCGCGGATGCCAGCCGGCCCGCGGCCGTCGGACGCGGCGAGGATTGCCGGCCGGACGGCGCAGCCGGGGCGCCCCCACGCATGACCGCGCCGGCCGTGGTCGTCCGCACGATCGCCGTGGCGCTCTGGGTCGGCGCCATGGCGGGGCTCGATTTCATCGACGCGCCGCTGCGATTCGCGACGCCCGCGCTGACGCGCAACCAGGCCGTCGCGCTCGGACAGGCGGTGTTCGCGCGGTTCAACCGGATCGAGGTCGCCTGCGGTGTCGTCGCGCTGGCCGCGGCGATCGCCGCCCGGTCCGTGCGCTGGACCGTGGCGGTCACGGCGGTGATGCTGGCGCTCGTCGTCGTGCAGACGTTCTATCTGACGCCCGAGATCACGCGCCTCGCAGCCGGACTGGACTTCGTCCATCGCACGCCCGGCGATCCACGATACGCCGCGATCCGCCCGCTGCACGGGACCTACGCGGTGGTGGAACTCGTGATCTTCGCCGGCGGCATCGCCGTGCTGACCAGCTGGTCGCTGTCCCGGCGCTGATCTCCGGCTCCGAGGGATCGCTCCGCGCGCCCGTCGAACCTCGCTTCCGGGGCGCCGGGAGGGTTGGGATGCGGACGGCGTGGTTTATTCCCTGCGGACGCCTGGCGTACGGCGACGCGTGGGCGCTGCAGAAGTCGCTGCTCGCGGCGCGTCAGGCAGGCGCTGTGCCGGACGCGGTGCTCTTCGTGGAGCATCCGCCGGTGATTACATTGGGGCGCGCCGCGCGCGCGTCGAACGTCTTGGCCGCGCCGGGGATGCTCGCCGCGCGCGGCATCGATCTGTTCCAGATCGAGCGGGGCGGGGACGTGACCTACCACGGCCCGGGCCAGCTCGTCGGCTATCCGATCGTGGATCTGCGCGCGTTCGACGAGGACATCGGGCGCTACGTGCGGACTCTCGAGGCGGCGCTGATCGACGCGCTTGGGACGTGGCGGATCACCGCGCAGCGCCTGCATGGCTTCCCGGGCGTCTGGGCCGGCGGCGCGAAAGTCGCGGCGATCGGCGTGGCGGTGAAGCGAAAGGTCACGATGCACGGCTTCGCGCTCAACGTCGACCCTGATCTGGCCGCGTTCGATCTCATCAACCCGTGCGGGCTCGGCCGGCCGGTGACCTCGATCGCCCGTCTGCTCGGCCGGCCGGTCGGTCTCGAGGAGGCGAGTCCGGTCGTCGCCCGGACGCTCGCGGAGGCGTTGGACGTACGCTGGGACACGCGCACGCTCGAGGACGTCCGTTCCGGCCTCGCGACCGCGGCGGTGGGTGACGGCGCGGCCGGTGAACCGCGAATTCCGGTGCCGGCAACCATGGAATCAAATCCGGATCCGTGAAAGGAGCGTCGATGGGACAAGATGTCGTCACGGTTGGACCGCTGCACGCCGCGCCGGGGACAAAGGTGACCGGCCTTGTGCCGGTTCCCGGCACGCCGATCGAGATGCCGGTGACCATCGTGAACGGGAGCACCGCCGGCCCGCGCCTGGCGATTACCGCGGGCGTTCACGGCGGCGAATACCCGGGCATCGAAGCCGCGATCCGCACCGCGGCCGGCCTCGAGCCGCGGGATGTCCGCGGGACGGCCGTCATCGTCCACATCGTGGACGTGCCGGCGTTCGCGGCGCGCAGCATCTACGTCTGCCCGCTCGACGGAAAGAACCCCAACCGGGTGTTCCCGGGCAAAGCGGACGGCACGGCCAGCGAGCGGCTCGCCCACACCCTGTTCACCGAGGTCATTGCGCCGAGCGACGCGTACGTGGATCTCCACGGCGGCGACATCAACGAGGCGCTGGTCCCGTTTACGATCATCGTCGAGACGGGGAACGCCGAGGTTGACGCGCGCGCCCGCGACCTCGCGCGCGTGTACGGCATCCGGTACGTCGTGCGCGGCCGCGTGGGCGGCGGCACGTATTCCGCGGCGGCGCAGCGGAACATCCCGGCGATTCTCACCGAAGCCGGCGGACAGGGGCTCCTGGACGAGGCGTCCCTCCAGGCGCACCTGCGTGGGCTGCGCAACGTGCTGAGGCACCTGCGTCTGATCGAGGGCGCGCCCGATCCGGTCGAGCCCGTGACGACGCTGGGCCGGCTTCATTGGGTGTCGTCGCAGCACACGGGCCTTTTTTACGTCGAAGTGGCGCCCGGCGACCGCGTGGAAAGCGGCCGGCGGATCGGCGAGATTCGCGACTACTTCGGCCGCCGCCTCGCGGAGCTGCGTTCGCCCGCCTCCGGTATCGTGCTCTTTACCGTGACGACGCCGGCCACGAATCCCAACGATCCCTTGTTCGCGGTAGGCGAACCCGAGTAACGACCCGCGAGCGGCGCTTTTATTTCACGGTGGCCGGGCCGCCTGTCGGTCGGCCTTAATTTCATGGTTGCCGGCGCGTTTTGGCTGGCGCCGCAGGCCCAGTGTCGGCCGGCGGGCGACGATCCGGCCCAGCGCCAGCATGCGGCGCCCCGCGCGGCACAGCCCGTCTTTGGCGTAGAGCACGTCCCAACCGCGCAGAACGCGACGGAGTTCTCCCGGCCGGAGCCGGTATTTCGGTCCCGCGGGACCGTCGGCTTCATCCGCAACGAGGTGTGTCTCGAAGATGAGGATGCCGCCGGGGCGCACCGCGGCCCGCAGCGCGGGAAACAACCGCCGGTTGAGAAAGAACGCGTTGACGACGACGTCGTACTGTCCGCGCTCGGGATGCCAGCGGTCCAGATCCGCGGCGATCCAGCGGATGCCGCGCAGTCCCTCCCGGCGCGCCCGCCGCGCCGCTTCCCGCAGCGCCGTCGGCGAGATGTCGACCGCGTCGACGTGATACCCTGCCCGCGCGAGGTGCAGCGCGTTGCGGCCGAGCCCGGTCGCGACATCGAGCGCCCGCGGCGGTGCCGTTCGCGACCGTAGTCGCCTGTCGGGGACGGCGGGAGGGCGTCCGCGCCGTAGCGCCATCGGGATCGGGAAAGTTGCCTTCGGCAGCCAGCGGCGAAGCAGGCCCGACGGCGGCCCGTCGTGTGGACGGCTGCCCGCGCGATAGCGCGCCTCCCATTTGGTGCGGTCGGCCTTCACGGCGAACTGATCCCGCCCCAGACGCAAATGGGGAGGCACGGACCAGACGGTCCGCACCTCCCGGGCTGGCCGGCTCGAACGCGCCGCGGACGGCGCAGGTTACATCGGTTCCTCGTCTTCGTCGCTCTCCGTTTCGGTTTCGTGATCTTCCGTACCCCACATCGGCCGTGCCGGAGCCGGATTGATGGGTGAAGGTGCGATCGGCGGAAGCCCCGGGCTCAGGGTACCGAGCGTAGTCTGCTCGGCCGGCGCCGGCGCCTTTGGCGCGACCCTCCGTTTCGGCGCGGTCCGTCGTGCGGGCCGCCCCGCCGTCCGCTTCGCCTTCGCGCCGGTCCGCGCACGGGTTCCGGTCCGCGTCGCGCCCGCGCGCCGCTTGCGGGTGGGACGGGCCGACGACCGGCTTCTCGCGGCTGCCGCGCGCTTGCGCCGCGGCCGCGTCGTGGCGCGGCCTTTGCGGGACGACGTCTTGGCCCGCTTCTTCCGCCGGGTCCTGCTCGCCATACGTGAACCTCCCTTGTCGGCCTGGACGCTAAGTCACGGCCGTCCTGCTTGCGCGCGGTCCTTCGACGGTTCCGGAGCATTTCCTTTCGCAGGCAGGGCGGCCCCCGCGCAAACGAGCCAGACCGGCGCGTCTGGCGCGGGACCGCGGTGGGCAGTATCGATGAACAGCGCGCCCGGGGGGACGCGCGGGAGGAGTTTCATCGGCTGCGACGAAGAAACGCCCCGCATTTAGCGGGGCCGCATTCGCCCCTCGATACCGACTCGTCGCAGTTCATCATCATAGCACCGGCCGAGGCAGCGGATGCGGAGCCGTATCCGGGTCATCATAAGCTGTGTGACGCTCGTTTCAACGCTGGCTACGTGGAGTACCTCCGCGTGGCCGTCCGCCGCGCCTACCCGTCCGCGTCCGGTCCGTACGACCTCCGCCCCGTCCCGCGCCGCGACTGCGCAGGCCCAGCTGCAGCAGGTCCAGCAGCAGCTCGCCGACCGCCAGCGCCTGCTCGCGAAGACCAAACACGACGAACACCGCGTGCTGGGCGAGTTGTCCCGGACCGAGGAACGGCTCCACGCCGCGGAGGCCCAGCTGCATAAGACCACCGCGGCCCTGAGCGGCACCCGGCAGGCGGTCACGGACGCGAGCGACGCGCTGCGCGTGGTGTCACGCCGCTTGGCCGTCCACGAGCAGCTGATGGAGGAGCGCCTGCAGGCGTTCTACAAGGACGGCCCGCTCGGCTATCTCGACGTCCTGCTCGGCGCCACGGATTTCCGTGATTTTGTCGCGCGTTCCTATCTCGTCGGCCTGATCGTCTCGCGGGATCTCCGGCTCTACCAGCAGGTGACGGAGGAGCGCGATCGCCGCGACGCGGTGCAGACGACGCTCAAGCAGCGCGAGGCCGATCTCGCGACGCAGCAGCGGCAGTGGACCGTGAGCCGCCAGGAGACCGCGGCCCTCGCGGAGCAGCGCCGCCGGATGCTGGCGCAACTCCGGGTGCAGCGCGAGATGCAGGAAGCGGCGGTCCGGGAGCTGGAGGCCGAGTCGTTCCGGATCGCCGACATGATCCGCCGGCAGCAGCGCGGCCTGCACAGAGGCGCGGGGCTCAGCCTACTGGCCGGCTCCTTGCGCTGGCCGGCGTCCGGACCGATCACCTCGGGATTCGGCTGGCGGATCGATCCGTTCATTCATCGCCGCGCGCTGCACACCGGCATCGACATCGCCGTGCCGTGGGGCACGCCGGTCGAAGCCGCGGACGGCGGCACGGTGCTGTATGTCGGCTGGATGACCGGGTACGGCAACGTCGTCGTGCTGGATCACGGCAACGGCGTGTCCACGGTCTACGCGCATCTGTCGTCGTACGTCGTGCACGCCGGCGAGACCGTCACGCGCGGGCAGGTGATCGCGCACGTCGGCAGCACCGGCTGGAGCACCGGGCCGCATCTACATTTCGAAATGCGCCAGGACGGCCAGCCGGTCGATCCGCTCGCTCCGTAGGACCCGCCGGCGGCCGCCGTTCGCTTGAACTCCCCATAGGCCCGTGCTAGACTCGTCCCTGACTCGGAATACGGTGCGCAGCCGCGCCGTTGGTCGAAGTGACATGAGGAGCGGGATGCCCTTCGGGGACAGCAGCATGACTCGGATGCTCAGCTGCATCTGTACGAACGGGAACCGCCCGGCGGCGGAGGTGCGCAGCCGGGGTTAACGCGGGCGTCCGAATTCTCGCCTTACGTACATCACGACTCGGCCGCGGCGCCCGTGCCGCGGCCGCGTTCATTTCCCGGCCGCCCCAATTTCCCGGCGGCCGGCAGCGGAGCGGACGGCCGGTCGGCCGGCGCTCTTTGTCGAGGCAGTTGAGGGAGGTGGCAGGACGATGGCGCAGGTCTATTTGCTGACGCCGCTGCGCCGGCTGACAAACGGCCGGGCGCGCGTCCTCACGGCCGGGGGCACGGTCGAAGAGGCGCTCGCCGACTTGGAACGGGAGTTCCCGGGGCTGCGGGAACAGCTGCGCGACCCGAGCGGGGAGGTGCGCGGCTTCATCAACGTGTTCGTCAACGGGACGGAGATCCGGCGGCTGCAGGGCGCGGCAACCCCGGTGCGCGCGACCGACGAGATCTCGATCGTTCCCGCGATGGCCGGCGGCTAGCGCGGTGGAACTCTCGCTGCGCCGTCGGCCCGCGGCGCCGCCCGCGCGCGGGGGGGCCATGCCGCTGCTGCGGGTCTGGGTGATAGACCGCCTGCTGCTGCACGAGGAGGCGGACGCCGGGCGGGTCCGGCGCCTCGCCAACGCGCTGCGGCGCGACGGCGTGCTGCGCAACCCGCCGATCGTGGCGCCCCTCGAGGACGGGCGCGCGGTGGTGCTCGACGGCGCGAACCGCGTCACGGCCCTTCGCTCGCTCGGGCTTCCCCACGTCGTCGCGCAGCAGGTTGCCTACGACAATCCGGATGTCCGCCTCTCGGTGTGGCGACACTACGCGGCGGAGGAGACTCCGGGGGCGCTCCGCGCGGCCGTCTCGGCCGCGGGGCTTGGGATCATCGGGCCGGTCGAGGACGAGGCCGGCGCGGAGTCGCAGGTCGCCGCGCGCGGGTTCGCCGCGATCGTCGATGTCCGGGGCGGGGTCGTGGTCCGGCGCGCGGCGGGCCCCGGTCAAATTGACGCGGCCGGCGCGGAGGTGCTGTGCCGGCTGGCGGCGCTCTACCGGGACGGCCGGGCGGTTCACCGGGTCGAGGGCGGCTCGCTCGACGAGCTGCGCGCCGCCTACGGCCCCGGCGCGCTGGTGCTGTTCCGTCCTTTCGAGAAGTCGGACATTCTCGCGCTGAGCCTCGCCGGCGGACGCCTGCCCGCCGGCATCACGCGGCACGTGATTCCGGGACGAGCGCTGCGCCTGAATACGCCGCTGGCCTGGCTCGCGGACGGCGTCGATCTCGGCGTCAAGCAGGCCGCCCTCGACGCGCAGCTCCACGAGCGGTGGCAGGCGCACGGCGTGCGCTATTACGCGGAGCCCACGTTCTCGTTCGACGAGTAAGAGATGACGGCTTCGTCCCGCGCGACCCGCGGTCCGTCCCCGCGCCCGGCACGCCGGGCGCAGGGCGAGTCTCTGCTCGACCGCATCGGCAATACTCCCTTGCTGCGGCTCGAGCGCCTGACGGCCTCGCTTCCCTCGGCGGTGGAAGTGTACGTGAAAGCGGAGTGGTTCAATCCCGGCGGATCCGTCAAAGATCGCCCGGTGCTTCGAATGCTCACCGACGCGGAGCGCGCCGGGCGCCTCAGACCGGGCGTCGCCATTCTCGACTCCACCTCTGGCAACGCCGGGATTGCCTACGCGATGATCGGCGCCGTGAAGGGCTATCCGGTGGAGCTGGTGATGCCCGCGAGCGCGAGCGAGGAGCGCAAGCGGATCATCGCGGCGTACGGCGCGCGCATCGTTCTCTCCGATCCGCTCGAGGGCAGCGACGGGGCGATTCTGCTCGCGCGGGAGATCCACGCCCGCTCCCCGGACCGGTACTTCAAGCCGGACCAGTACAACAATCCGTCCAACCCGCTCGCCCATTACGACACGACCGCCGTCGAGATTCTCGAGCAGACGTCGGGCCGCGTGACCCATTTTGTCGCCGGTCTCGGCACGACCGGCACGGTCGTCGGCGCCGGACGGCGGCTGCACGAGGCAAACCCGCGCATTCGGGTCGTGGCCGTCGAGCCGGACGCGCCGCTGCACGGGCTCGAAGGGCTCAAGCACATCCCGTCGTCGATCGTGCCCGGGATCTACGATCCGGCGGTACACGACGACAAGGTGAGCGTCACCACCGAGGCCGGGTACGCGATGGCGCGGCGGCTCGCGCGGGAGGAAGGCATGCTGGTGGGCGAGTCCGCCGGCGCCGCGGTGGAGGCGGCGCTGCGTCTCGCGGGGGACCTTCGCGCAGGGGTGATCGTGGTGATCGCCCCCGACGCGGGGGATCGCTATTTCAGCACCGCGCTCTGGCGGGACGTGGTTTCCTGAGTTACAATGTCAGGAAAGGGGAACGGTCGTGCCAGTACGGCTGACCCGGGAGCATCTACAACAGATGCTGCTCCAGGCACGCACTGAGGCGCCCAAGGAATGTTGCGGCTTTCTGCTCGGCACCGGGAACGTCGTTGCCGAGGTCGTGCCGGTGCGGAATGTCGCCGAGGAACCCGGGTTCGCCGTCGACGGGCCGGAGCTGGGCATCCGGGATCCGGAGTTGGCCCGGGATCCAACGAAAGTTTACCGGATGGACCCAACTGGGCAGCTCAAGGCAGACCGGATGGCGTTCGAGCGGGGTTGGGAGATCATCGCGATCTATCACTCACATCCCGCGACGCGGGCCTACCCAAGCGCCACCGACCAGGCATTGGCGCATTGGTTCGAACCGCGTTACGTGATCATCTCTCTCGCCGATGATGAGCGGCCGGATGTCCGGGCGTTTCGGATCACCGAGCGAACCGACGGCAATGGCACTCGGATACGAAATTCTGACGGACAAACGGTTAAGGATGTCACAGAAGAGGACATTGTCGTGATATGAAAGTCAGCACGCGTGCCGAGTACGGGATTCGCGCGCTTATCGATCTCGCTCAGCACTACGGGGAGGGGCCGGTACAGAGCCATGAGATCGCGCGCCGCCAGGGTCTTCCCGAGCCGTACCTCAACCAGCTGCTGACCACTCTGAGACGGGCCGGCCTTGTGCACAGTAAGCGCGGCCCGAGCGGGGGGCACCTGCTCGCGCGCGCGCCGGAAGGCGTGACGATCGGCGAGGCCTTTCTCGCGCTCGAGGGCAGTGTCGCGCCGTGGCTGTGCGTGGAGGAAGAGGACGCGCACTGCATCTACGCGCCGGGCTGCGGGCTGCGGCCCGTGTGGCAGGCCGTAAAGGCCGCGACGGAAGACGTGCTCAACCGTACGACCCTGGTCGACGTCGTCGGGCGCCCGCTGGCGCCGCTGACGAAGGCGTGACGGCCGCGTCCCACGGCGGCTGCCGGCACTTCGAGGCTCCGTCCCGCGCGTTCGAGCCGGCGTCTCCCGACGCGGGCCGGCCGGCCGCGCCGGCTTCCCGCGACGGGTATGAGTCTCTGATTTCCGTCCACCTCGACGGACTCTACGGCACCGCCCGGCGGCTCACGCGTCACCCCGCGTCGGCGGAAGACCTCGTCCAGGAGACGATGCTCAAGGCGTGGCGGTCGTTCCACACGTTCCAGCCGGGCACCAACGGCCGGGCGTGGCTCTACCGCATTCTCATGAACACGTACTTCGACGCGCAGCGCAAGCACTCGCGCGAGCCCGAGATCGTCGCCGCGGACGATGTCGGCGATCTCTACCTCTACGGCCGCGCGCGTGACGGCGGCGCGCTCGGCGGCTCCGGCAACCCGGAGCTCCTGGTGCTCGACCACATCCTGGACGTTGAAATGCGGGAAAGCCTCGAGGCGCTGCCCGCACCGTTTCTTGCCGCGGTGCTCCTCGTCGACGTCGACGGGTTCGCGTACAAAGAGGCGGCCGACGTGCTCGGCATTCCGGTCGGCACGGTGATGTCGCGGCTCTATCGCGGCCGGCACGCGCTCCGGCGCCGGCTCGTCGAGTACGTCCGCCGGCGCCGCCTCGTCCGTCAGGAGGACGGGGCCGTCGAAGCGCCGGACGGAGAGGTTCCGCGCAAGACGAGAGAAGGCGGCCCATGAACTGTCAGGAGTGCCTCGACCGCCTGTGGCCGTACATCGACGGCGAGCTGGACATCGCGTCGAGCGATGAGCTGCGGCACCACCTCGCCCAGTGCCGCCAGTGCTTCTCCGAAGCCGAGCTCGAGCGCCGCCTCAAGGAGATGATGCGGCGTGCGTGTAGCGGCGAACATGCGCCCGTGCGGCTGCGCGAGCGCCTCACGAAGATTCTGCAGCTCTACTAGCCGGGGTGGCGCCGCGCCCCCGGCGCCGCATGGGATGACGCGACGCGCGGCCATCGACATCGGCACCAACTCCGTCCGCCTGCTGGTGGCCGACGTCGGCGAGGGGGCGGGCGGCGACGCGATTCGGCCGGTGGACCGGCGGCTTGCGATCACGCGCCTCGGCGAATCGCTGCACGCCGGCGGGTTGCTGACGCCCGACGCGGCGGCGCGCACCGCCGCCGCGGTCGAGGAGTACGTCGCCCGCGCGAAGGGATGGGACGTGCCGCATCCCGTGGTCGCGGCGACCTACGCGGTTCGCGCGGCCCGCAACCCCGAAGTCCTGCTCTCCCGGCTGTCGGTCCCCGTGCGCGTGCTGAGCGGCGACGAAGAAGCCGGGCTCGGCTTTCGCGGCGTGGTCGCGGGGCTCCGCGATCTGGCAGCCGCCACGCCGGTCGTCGTGCTCGACGTCGGCGGGGGCAGCGTCGAGATCACCTGGGGCTCCGCGCAGGACGGGGTCGAGGGAGGCCGCAGCCTCCCGATCGGATGCGTCGTCATGACGCGGCGCGCGATCGCGCACGATCCGCCGGCCCCCGCGGAGATCGCGGCGCTCGAGGAGACGCTCGCCGCCGCGCTGGAGCCCGTCCTCGTACCCCTGCGATCCCGGACGGAACGGTTGATCGGCGTCGGCGGGACAGTCACGACGCTCGCGGCGATGGCCCAGCGGCTCGTCCCATACGATCACGACCGCGTGCACGGGTCCCGGTTGACCGCGGCCGAGGTCGGGCGGCTGCTCGAGACATTGCGCGGCCTGCCGCTGGCGGACCGGCGCGGGCTGCCGGGACTGCAGCCCGAGCGCGCGGACGTGATCATCGCCGGCACGCTGGTCGTGCGCTGCGTGCTCGGCTCGCTGCGCTGCGACGCGATCACGGCGAGCGAGGCGGACCTGCTGTGGGCACTGGTCGCCGTGCCGCTTTCGCTTTGACAGACCCTCGTCCCGTGGTATACTCTAATTGTGCCGCGGCGACGCGGCATCAATATTCAGATGGTAGCGGCGCGGGGTGGAGCAGTCCGGTAGCTCGTCGGGCTCATAACCCGAAGGTCGCAGGTTCAAATCCTGCCCCCGCTACCAACAAAAACCCAGGTAACACCCGCTCCAGCGCGTAGCTGGGGCGGGTTTTCTGCTTTCCGGCCGTCCCGCAGGAAATGCTCGGAATTGTTGGGAATTGCTCGCCTTGCGAGTGGTAAACCAGTGGCAAACTGGCCCGCCCTCGGGGGAGGCGCTCTCTTTGGCTCGGATCCTCACCGTCCAACGTCGTGCGCGCGCTATTGTCGCGAAAGGGCGTCGTTACCGTTACGGTCCTCGTTTGCTCTGGCGGCTGGCGTTCGACGTATGGCTGCCCAACGGGCATCGGCAGATCGTCCGTGAGTTTAGCTCCCGGGACGACGCGTATGCCGTGCTTGCCGACGCAGAAGGCTTGGAGTCGCGCTCACGCCGTTCCCTCCTGTCGCCCG
>DASYXS010000071.1:0-32760 GCA_035934535.1 bacterium | reverse complement strand
GTGCTGGTCTTCGCAGGCTGGCGATGGCTTGCCCTGGTCGGCGTGTTCTTCGTCACGTCCTCCGTCCTGACGCGGCTCGAGGCCGCCGGCGCCGGCCGCCGCTCTCATGATCGCGGAGGCCGGAGATGGCGGCAGGTCGTGGCGAACGGGGGATGTGCCGCGGCCGCCGCGGCAGTCTACGCCGTCACCGGATGGCCGCACGCCTTCGGCGTGGCCGGCGGCGCTGTCGCCGCGGCCACGGCAGACACGTGGGCGACCGAAGCGGGCCGGTGGAGCCGTACACCGCCGCGGTTGATCACCACGGGCGCACCGGTGACGCCCGGCGCATCGGGCGGCGTCACGTTGACCGGCACAATGGCGTCGTTGGCCGGCGCGATGCTCATCGGCGCGATCGCGGTCGCGCTCGGCGGCTCCACACGCACGGCCGCCGGCGCCGGCGTGCGCAGTACATTTCTGTGGGGCGCGTCGATCGCACTCGCGGGTTTCACGGGCTCGATCTTCGACAGCCTCCTGGGTGCCACGGTCGAAGGCCGTTGGCGCTGGCTCGACAACGACGCCGTCAATGTCGCGGCCACGGCCTGGGGCGCGGCGGCAATGCTCGTGATTCCTATCACGTAGTCTATGAATGGCCTCGCAGGACGACCATCCGCTCGGGGGGAAACAACCGCACCTGCCGTTTGCGAACGCACGCGCCGGCAGAGCCGAGACGAGGAGGGGTTGGGATGGCGGACAGCATGAGGGTCGAACGGCTGGAAACCAAATCGCACGACACCCCGGACGAGGTCAGAGCGCCGGATAAGACGCGGGTGGAGATCGTCAGACTCGGCGGCTTTACGATCGGGCGCTTTATCTTTCAGCCGGGATGGCGGTGGTCGGAATGCATCAAGCCCGTCGTCAAGACCGACAGCTGTCAGGCGACACACGTCGGTTACGCGGTCGCGGGGCGCATCGTCGTGAAGATGAACGACGGCACGCAAAAGACGATCGCGTCGGGCATGTCGTACGCGATTCCGCCGGGCCATGACGCGTGGGTCGAGGGTTCGGAGCCGTTCGTGGGCATCGAGGTGATGAGCGCGGAGCAGTACGCGAAGCGGTAAGATCCCGCACCGCCGCGCAGCAAGGGCACGGGCGGCCGGCCCGTGCCCTTGCCATGCCGCGCCGACCGGTTCCTGCTACGTCGCCCCCGTCCTCGTCAGCAGCATGACGCCTCTCCCATCAGCGCCTCGCGGCCCTCGCGAACGATGAAGTACACGATGCCGAGGGCCGCGACCGGATCGGCCCACCACCAGCCGAAGGTGGCCCGCAGGACGAGCCCCGCCAGCAGGGTGGCCGCCATGTAGGCGCAGACGACGCCCTCCGCGGCATCCCCCCGGAGCGCCGCGCTGCCGAGCGCGGATGAAATTCGCCGCTTGGTTCTTACCAGCAGCGGCATGACGACCAGCGCCGCGGCGGCGAGGACCATGCCCGCGGGCGACGGCGCCGAGGCCGAGCGTGTCAACAGATCGTAGGCGGAATGAATGACGACGTAGGCGGCGAGCGCTAAGAGCGTCCAGCCGACAACGCGGGACGCGCGATGCTCGGCATGTTCGACCTGCTCCGCCGTCATGGCCGGCCCGCGGTCTTCCGCCCGCAGTCTCGCCAGCACCACGGTCGCGGAGATGAGCTCGATCACGCTGTCCAAACCGAACGCGATAAGCGCGATGCTTCGCGCCGCGAGGCCCGCCCAGAGAGCGACGGTGACCTCGAGACTCATCCACCCGAGCGTCAGCCACTCGACACGGATCCCCGCCCGCAGGCTTGCGGCGCGACCGTTTATCGCGGCCATGACGCCGGCATCCACACGCTCACCGCGGTCGCCTCATCAATCGAGCTCCTTATACATGTAGACGGTCGCATCGAGGGCCCCCGCCGCGCTCAGCGCGTAACGCGGGATCACGCCGGCCCGGGCGTATCCAAGACCAAGATAGAGTCGTTCAGCGGAGTCGCCGACTCGAGTGTCGAGCACCAAGAGCAGGCGGCCGGCCCGTCGCGCGGCGTCCTCGAGGCCCACCATCAGCGCGCGGCCGATGCCGCGGCGCCGGGCGGTGCGGTGCACCATGAGCTTCATCACCTCCGCGCGGTGACCGGCGTTGGGCATCGTGGGAAGGTCGAGCTGCACCGAGCCGAGCACCTCGCCCCCCTCGACGGCCACGAGGAGAATCCGATTGCCCTCGAGGAGCGCCGAGCGGACGCCGTCCCAGTACGTGCGCGAGACTGAGTCGGCAAGCGGCGGCACGAAGCCGACCGACGCGCCGCTGTCGACGGCGTCCTGGAGCAGCGCAACAAAGCTGGCGACGTGCTCGGCCAGTTGGTCCGCAGTCAACGTGCGGATCTCGTACACGCGCACACCTCGGCGAGCGATGCGTAAGAAATCCGGCCCCAACGAGCCGCCGGAAATTAAGAGGCCGACCCCTTTCGGAATCGGCTCCTGACACGCCCCTGGACTTTCGGCCTGGTCAGCAATGTCCAAGGCATTATACCACCGACCGGCATGGTGTCAAACACAACGGCCCCGCCGCCGGGTCAGAGCCGAAGATCGCACAAGTTTAACCGGGAAATGCGCGCACGTCGGGCCCGAGCCACCCTTCGCGCGCCGGGTCACTCCATAGACGGGCCGCCGAATAGTGCTTCAGCGGCAGTTTCTTGTCGAGCAGATGCGGCTGGGCGGCGAGCAGATCCTCGAAGCCCGCGGCTTCCGGCGTCTCGGCCATCGCCAGTGCCACGATCCGGACCCAGGCGCGGCTGAGCGTTTCATGGTATCGGCGTCCGACACCGTGATGCCGGGCGTATCGGCGGATGCTCCTCGCCGCCCGGTTGGCCGCGGTGTCCGGATCAGATTGCCGGACGTAAATCCATGCCAGCCGCAGGTGGTCGCGGTGATGGAACGCGGCATTCGGAATCTCGCAACGTTCGAACGACAACCGGAATGCTTCGTCGGCGGCCGTGACGGGGCTGTCCGTTTCCGCACCTCCATTGTCCGTCTGCGCGAAAAACCAGCACAAAAAAATTAGCGCCGACTCCCTGCGGAGTCGGCACTCAGCATTGCCCCTATGGACTCGCCTGGTCGGCTTTGCTAAACACAGTGTACCATAGATTCGCCCAAAGTCAACCAGGCATATCGGGTCTCGGATCTATCCGAGGCAAGGCACCGGATGTCGCCGGCGTGGCGAGAATCCAGTCCGCGGCCGAGGCCAAATCGGTGGCGACGTGGTCCGCACGGGTCGCGCCGGTCTCGCCGGCGGCGCCCAGCAGCACCGTACGGCATCCTGCGCGGCGGCCGGCCTCGATGTCCGATGCCGCGTCTCCCACCATCACCGACGCGCCCAGATCGATCCCGAGATCCGCCGCCGCCCGCAGCAGCAGGCCCGCCCGCGGCTTGCGACAGTCGCATGCGATACGATAGGCGGCCACGGCGCCTTCGGGATGGTGCGGACAGTAGTAGATCGCGTCCAGCGCGGCGCCGCGCGAGCGAAGCCGCGATTGGAGCGCCTCGTGAATCTCCCGGAGTCCCTCCTCCGTCACCATCCCACGCGCCACGACCGACTGGTTGGTGATCACCACGACGGCCCATCCGGCGTCGCGAAGGCGGCGCAGCGACTCGGGCACACCGGGCAGAATCTCGATCTGCGAGGGCGAGGTCAGATGATTGACGTCTCGCATGAGAACGCCGTCGCGATCGACGAAGACCGCGCGCCGCCCGCTCATGGGGCAGACCGCGCGGACCCGCCGGCACCGCGGCGCACCCCGCGCTCCACCGTCCGGAGGGCGCGCTCCGCCTCGGCCAGGCGCTCGACCGTGCCGCAATCGTAGAACGCCTCGACGCGGACCGTCCGAACCCGCTCGCCGCGGTCGATCATCCGCTGCACGACGTCGGTCAGCCAGACCTCGCCGTCGCGGCCGCCCGCGCCCGCCGCCGCGATCTGGTCGAGGGCCTCACGCAAACGGCGGCCTTCGGGAAAGACGAACGTCCCCGCCACCGCGTCGTGACTCGGCGGCTCCACGGGCTTTTCCCACAGACGCCGCACCCACCCGTCCGGATCCGTCTCGACGATACCGTAACTGCGGCCGTCCTCGACCCGGGCGACGGCGATCGCCGCGACCTCGCCGCGGCACGCCGGCGCGAGGTCCCCGCGCACGATCGTGTCGCCGAAGGCCACGAGCAACGGACCGTCGAGATACTCACGCGCCGCCCGCACGGCATCGCCGTTGCCGCCGAGCGGCGATTGGACCACGACGCGAGGTCTCGGCTCGGGGCGGGTGTCCAGGTAGGCGGCGATCTGGTCTCCCAAATGGCCCACCACGACGATCACGTCGCAGACGCCGATCTGCGCGAGCGAATCGAGAATGTGCGCGAGGATCGGGCGCCCGGCGACGTCCAGCAGCGGCTTTGGGCGGGTGAAGGTCAACGGCTCGAGCCGCCGGCCGCGGCCGGCGGCGAGCACGATCGCTCTCACGTCAGTGCCTGAAATGGCGGATTCCGGTCGTCACCATCGCCATTGCGGCCGCCTCCGCCGCGGCGATGACTTCAGGGTCGCGCTTCGAACCGCCGGGCTGAATGACCGCGGTAATTCCAACGGCCGCCGCGGCCTCCACGCCGTCGGCGAACGGAAAGAACGCCTCCGAGGCCATGCAGGCGCCGCGCGCGCGGTCGCCCGCCACGCGGCCGGCGATCCGAACCGACTCCACGCGGTTGGGCTGGCCGGCACCGACGCCCACCACCTGCCGATCACGCGCGAAGACGATCGCGTTCGACCGGACTTGCCGGCAGACCGTCCACGCGAATCGCAGGTCCCTCCATTCAGCGTCGGTGGGCGCGCGGGACGTGACAATCTTGACCTCGGCGGCCACGAGGTCAAGGGCATCGCGGTCCTGAACCAGCAGGCCTCCCCGCACGCGCCGCCAGTCGACGCCGGGAGTGGGGCCGGCGGGGCCGAGCGGGCCGGTCTCGAGCAGGCGTACGGCCTTCTTCCGGGCGAGCAGCGCGATCGCGTCCTCGTTGAACGCCGGCGCGATCACGGCCTCGAGAAACGTCTCGTTGATCGCCTCCGCCGCGGCGCGATCGACGGAGCGGTTGAGCGCGACGATGCCGCCGAACGCCGACACGGGATCACCGTCCCGCGCGCGAAGGTACGCGTCGCGCGGCGTTCCGGCAATCGCCGCGCCGCACGGGATCCCGTGCTTCACCACGACCGCGGCCGTCTCGCCGAATTCGCGAACCAGCTCGAGGGCCGCGTCCAGGTCGTAGATATTGTTGTAGGAAAGCTCCTTGCCGGCGAGCTGACGCGCCGTGGCGACGCTCGGCGCCGCGGGCTCTGCGCCACCGCTCTCGCGGTAGAAGGCTCCGCGCTGATGCGGGTTTTCGCCGTACCGGAGAGTCTGGACTTTCTCGAACGCGAGCCTAAGCCGCGAGGGAAGCGGCTGATCGGCCGCGGAGGGCGCCGTGCCGAGCCAGTCCCCGATCGCCCGGTCGTAGGCGGTCGTGCGCGCGAAAGCTTCCTGGGCGAGCCGCCGCCGCATCTCGGGCGCGACGGTCCCCGTGCGCCGTATCTCATCCATCGTCGCGGGGTACTGCGCGGGATCGCTCAGCACGACGACGTCGTGAAAATTCTTGGCGGCCGCCCGCAACAGCGTCACCCCGCCGATGTCGATCTCCTCGATCAACGTCCGTTCGTCGGACCCCCGCGCGAGCGCCGCCTCGAACGGGTACAGCGTCACCGCGACGAGGTCGATCGGACGGATGCCGTGCCGCGCCAGTTCAGCCGAATGCCGCGGGTCGCCGCGCACCGCCAGCAGCCCGCCGTGGACCGAGGGATGCAGCGTCTTGACGCGGCCGCCCAGGATCTCGGGAAATCCCGTCACGGCGTCCAGCGCGGTTACCAGCACGCCGGCCTCGCGAAGCGCAGCCGCGGTGCCGCCGGTCGAGATGATCTCGCAGCCGGTCTCGGCCAGCCCCCGCGCCAGCTCGACGATGCCGGTCTTGTCCGCCGCGCTGAGCAGCGCGCGCGCGATGGTCATGGCTTCGCACGCAGGCGGGTGCGGGCATCGGGCCCGACCGCCGCATCCCGACGGGCCGCGGGCGCGTCCGAGGGCCGCGGCGATCCGGCGGCGGAGGGAAGCACGCGCACGCGGTTCCCCTCGATGCGCAGCCGGCCCTCCGCACAGAGGCGCACCGCCAACGGGTAGGCCCGCAGTTCCTCGCGGCGAACCCGCGCCGAGAGCGTGGCCGGAGTGTCGTCGTCCTCGACCGGAACGGGCGCCTGCACGATGATCGGTCCGGCGTCCGCGTCGCGCGTCACGAAATGCACCGTGCACCCGCTGACACGCGCGCCCGACGCCAGCACCGCCTCGTGCACGCGGTCGCCGTACATCCCCTTTCCGCCGAACGCCGGCAGCAGCGCGGGATGAATATTCATCATGCGGCCGGCAAACGCGTCGACGAACCCGGAGGTAAGGATGCGCAAGAACCCCGCGAGGCAGACGAGCTCCACGCCGGCGCCGTCCAGGGCCGTTCGCAGCGCCGTCTCGAACGCCGCCCGGCTCGGGAAGTCCCGGTGGTTCAGCGTCACCGCCGGAATCCCGGCCGCGCGCGCCCGCTCGAGGGCGAACGCGCCCGGCACGTTGCTGACCACGACGGCGATCTCCGCCGGGACCTCGCCGGCACGGCAGGCGTCGACGAGGGCCTGCATCACCGTCCCGGTGCCGGACACGAGAACCCCGACGCGAAGCGGCGCCCGTCCCTCAGGCACGGATCTCCACCCCCCGCGATCCCGGGACGATCTCACCCACCACCCACGCACGCTCGCCCGCGCTCTCCAGGAGCCGCACCGCGGCCGCCGACGAACCGCGCGGCACGACCAGCAGCAGTCCCAGGCCCATGTTGAACGTCCGAAACATCTCCTCGTCCGCGATCCGGCCGCGCCGCTGGATCACCGTGAAGACCGGCGGAACCGGCCAGCGGCTGCGCGTCAACACGGCGTGGCAGCCGTCCGGAAGCACGCGCACGAGGTTGCCCGGCAGCCCGCCGCCCGTAACGTGGGCGATGCCGCGCAGCGCCACGCGCCGGCGCACCCCGAGCACCGGCCGGACATATGGCCGGTGCGGGCGAAGCAGCGCCTCTCCCACCGTCTCGCCGAGGCCGGGGAGCTTCCGCGTAAGCGCGCGGCGCACCGCGTCCCGGGGACCGCGCGGCAGCAGCACGGCGCGCGCAAGCGTGTACCCGTTCGTGTGCAGCCCGTCGCTCGCGAGGCCGACGACCGCGTCCCCGGGCCGGATCTCCGCGCCGGTGATGATCTCGTCGCGCTCGACGGCGCCGACTGTGCAGCCGACGATGTCCAGCTCGCCCCGGGCGTAGACGCCCGGCGTCTCCGCGGTCTCCCCCCCGAGGAGCGTGATCCCCTGCGCGGCGCAGGCCTCCGCGATGCCCTCGATGGCCGCGGAGACGATCGCGGGATCGAGGCTGGACGATGCGACGTAGTCGAGCATGAACAGCGGCGCAGCACCCTGGCACACCACGTCGTTCGCGCCGTGGGCCACGATGTCCGCGCCCGCCCGCGCCGGACGCCCGGCCAACAACGCCACGCGCGTCTTGGTGCCGACGCCGTCGATCGAGCTCACGATCACCGGGTCGCGGTAGCCGGCGAGCCGAAACAGACCGCCGAACTCCCCGCCGGTTCCCAGCGTGCCCTCGCGGTGCGTCGCGCGGATCTTCGCGCGCACCCCGGCGAGGATTTCTTCCTTGGCCGCGATGTCGACGCCCGTCTCACGGTAGGTGAGCGGGCGGGACGACGCCGGCATCAGCCGTCTAGGCGCCCGGCGTGCCGGCGGCCGCCGTCCGCGACTCCAGCGCGAACCGGCCGGCCAGCGCCTCGGTGGGGGTCTCCGTCGGATACGCGCCGGTCAGGCACGCGAGGCACAGGTGCGGCCGCGGCAGGCCGAGCGCTTCGACCAACCCCTCCACGCTCAGATAGCCGAGGCTGTCGGCCTCGATCTCCCGGCGGATCTCCTCCACGGACAGCCGCGACGCCACGAGCTCCCCGCGGTTGCTCGTGTCGATGCCGTAGAAGCAGGCGTGGCGGATCGGCGGCGAGGAGATGCGCACGTGCACCTCGCGCGCTCCGACGTGGCGCAGAAGGCGCACGATCTGGCGGCTGGTCGTGCCGCGGACGATCGAGTCGTCGACGAGCACGATGCGGCGGCCTTCCACGACCTCGCGCACGGCGTTCAGCTTCACCCGCACGCCGAAGTCGCGCATCGACGGATCGGGCTGGATGAACGTCCGTCCGATGTACTTGTTCTTGATCAGCCCGACCTCGTGCGCCACGTGCACCGTCTCCGCGAAGCCCATCGCCGCGGAGGTACCGGAATCCGGCACCGCGATGACCGCGTCGGCCGACGCCGGGTGCTCGCGGGCCAGCACCCGCCCCATCCGCCGGCGCACGTGGTGCACGTTCTGCAACTCGAGGACGGTGTCGGGCCTGGCGAAGTAGATGTACTCGAAGACGCACGACGCCCGCCGGTCCGGCGCCAGCACCTGGACCGACCGGAGGCCGTCGGGGCCCGCGAGCAGCAGTTCCCCCGGGGCCACGTCGGCCGCCGCCACCGCGCCGATGTGGTCGAAAGCGCAGCTCTCGGAGGCGAAGACCACGTCGTCCCCGAGACGCCCCATCGCCAGCGGGCGGATGCCGTGCGCGTCGCGGAACGCCAGGAGCGTGTCGCCGACGAGCGCCACGACGGTGTACGCGCCGAGAATGCGCTCCATGCAGTAGGCGATCGCCTCTTCGAGCGTGCGCGCGGGCGCGGTCGCGATGAGCTTGGTCATGACCTCCGTATCGGAGGTCGCGTGGAACCGGCAGCCGGCGTCCTCGAGCGTGGCCCGGAGCATCGGCGCGTTGACGAGGTTGCCGTTGTGGGCCAGCGCGAGCGTCCCCCACGGCGTCTCTTCAATGAAGGGCTGCGCGTTCGCGAGATGCGCGCCGCCCATCGTCGAGTACCGCACGTGCCCGATGCCGGTGCCGCCGGGCAGCTGGGCCAGGCGCTCCGGCGTGAAGACCTGCGCCACGAGCCCCATGTCTTTTACCAAATGTGTGCGCGAGCCGTCCCAGGTCGCGATGCCGGCGCTTTCCTGGCCGCGGTGCTGCAGCGCGTAGAGGCCCAAGTGCACGTAGGGGGCGGCCGCGGCCTGCGTGCGGATCCCGAAGACCCCGCACTCTTCGCGAAGCTTGTCCCACGGTGTGGTCGGCATCACGGCTCCTCCGAGATCGAGTCCCACGCCTGCAGCAGCGCCGTCACGGGAACGTCGAGCCACGGCCGGCCGGCCGGGGCGTCGTCGGCCGCCACGACGAGACGGTCGCCGCCGACCGTGCCGATCACCTGGACCGGCACGGCCAGCCGCCGCGCGAGGTTGAGCAGATCGGGCACGCGGGCGGCCCGCACCGACCCGACGACGCGGCCGATCGTTTCGCCAAACAGCGCGGCGTCGGCCCGGCCGGCCCCCCGGACCGCGACGCGCGCGCCGAGCCGCGCCGCCGCGGAGCACTCCGCGAGCGCGACGGCGAGACCGCCCTCGGCACAGTCGTGCGCGGACGCGAGGAAACCCTCCGCCACCGCCTCCCGCACGCACTGGATCGTGCGCGCCACCGCGAGGAGATCCGGTTCGCGCAGCCGGCCGGCGATCCGGCCGTGCACCGCCTCGAGATACTCGGAGCCGTCCAGCGCGGGGATTCCCTCGCCGAGCACGACGATCACGTCGCCGTCCGCCGCCCATCCCGGCGTCGCGTGCCGGCGCACGTCCTCCATGCGTCCGAGCATCGCCACGACCGGCGTCGGATAGATCCCCTCGCCGGCCTCGTTGTAGAAGCTCACGTTGCCCCCAACGACCGGGACCTCGAGCGCCTCGCAGGCCCTGGCGATGCCGTCCACGGCCTGGGTAAACGTCCAGAACACGTCGGGACGCTCCGGGCTCGCGAAGTTGAGGCAGTCCGTCACGGCGGCCGGCGCGGCGCCGACGCACGCGAGGTTCTGGGCCGCTTCGAGCACGGCGAGCATGCCGCCGATGTACGGATCGAGGTAGCAGTACCGGCCGTTGCCGTCCACGGCGAGAGCCAGCCCGCGCGGCGGCGCGTCCTTGAGGCGCAGCACCGCGGCGTCGGCCCCGGGAGCGACGACCGTGTTGGTCTGAATCATGTGATCGTACTGCCGGTAGATCCAGCGCGCGCTCGCAGTACCCGGTCGGCGCAGGAGGGCCAGCAGGGCATCGGCGGGATCATGCGCCGGCAGCGCGGCGAAGTCCAACCGCCTCGCCTCGGCCAGATACGCCGGCGGCGCGCCGGCGGGCGCGTACACCGGCGCGTTGGTCAGATGCCGCGGATCGAGGCAGACGATCGCGCGCTCACCGTCGCGCACTGTGAGCACCGGCTCGGCCACGACGCGGCCGATGACGACCGCCGGCAGATCCCACCGCCGCGCCACCCGGAGCACCTCGTCCTCGCGTCCGGCCCGCACGACCAGCAGCATCCGCTCCTGCGATTCGGAGAGCAGCACTTCCTCGGGCGTCATGCCGTCTTCGCGGCGGGGCACGAGATTCAAGTCTACGTCCATGCCGACCTCGCCGCGCGCGGACATCTCGGACAGGGCGCAGGTCAGTCCGGCGGCGCCCATATCCTGAATGGCGACCACGGCGCCGGTCCCGAGCGCTTCGAGGGTCGCCTCGATCAGCAACTTGCCGGTGAACGGATCTCCCATCTGCACGGCCGAGCGGTCCGTCGGGTTGCCGGCGAGCTCGGCCGACGCGAACGCGGCGCCCTGCATCCCGTCCCGGCCGGTCCGCGCGCCGAGGTAGAGGACCGCGTTGCCGGGACCCGCCGCGCGGGAGGTCGCGAGCCGGTCGGCCGGCGCGAGCCCGAGGCACGCGACGTTGACGAGCGGGTTGGCCCGGTAGCACGGCGCGCCGCGCACTTCCCCGCCGACCGTCGGTACGCCGATGCTGTTGCCGTACGCGGCGATGCCGGCCACCACCCCGTGGGCCAGCGGCGCCACGGCCGGCTCGTCGAGCGGGCCGAACCGCAGGGAATCGAGCAGTGCGACGGGGCGCGCCCCCATCGCGAGCACGTCGCGGATGATTCCGCCGACGCCCGTCGCCGCGCCGTGGAACGGCGCCACCGCGCTCGGGTGGTTGTGGCTCTCCATCTTGAACACCGCGGCCAGGCCGCCGCCGGCATCGACGGCCCCGGCGTTCTCTCCCGGACCGCGGAGCACTCCGCGCCCCTTCGTCGGCAGCCGCCGGAGCGCCGCCCGCGAATGCTTGTAGGCGCAGTGCTCGCTCCACATCACGCCGAACATGCCGAGCTCCGCCGGACTGGGATCGCGGCCCAGCCGCCGGCACACCTCGGCATATTCGTCGGGGCGCAGCGCGCCGAGCGGGCGCTCCGGCGAGCGGGCGGGCGACTCGACGGCCATCGTCAACGGCCCTCCCCGGAGGCTCCGGCCCGGCCGGGTGTCACGGCCTCCCGGGCCGGGCGCGCGGCGATCCACCGCGCCAGCGATTCGAAGATCCGCAGGCCGTCCGCGCTGCCGACAATCGCCTCGCTCGCGCGCTCCGGGTGCGGCATGAGGCCGAGGACGGTACCGGAGACACTCGCCGCGCCGGCAATGTTGTCGATCGCTCCGTTGGGGTTCGCCGCGAGCGTGACGTGCCCGGCCGCGTCGCAGTACCGGAAGGCGATCTGCCGCTCCAGCGTGAGCCGGGCCAGCTCCCGGTCGGTGGCGTAGTACCGGCCTTCTCCGTGGGCGATCGGCATGCGCAGCACGTCGCCCTCATGCATGGCGCAGGTAAACGGCGTGTCGGTCCGCTCCACACGGACCCGCACGTGCTGACACCGGAACTCCCCCGCGGCGTTCAACAGCAGCGCCCCCGGCAGGAGGCGCATCTCGACGAGCGTCTGGAATCCGTTGCAGATGCCGAGGACCGGCCCCCCGCCCCGCGCGTAGCCGCGCAGGGCGCGCATCACCGGCGAGGTCGCCGCGATCGCGCCCGCCCGAAGGTAGTCGCCGTAGGAGAACCCTCCGGGCAGGATCACCGCGTCGAGTCCGTCGAGCGACGTCTCCTGGTGCCACACGTACCGGGCCTCCTGCCCGAGCACGTCGCGCAGCACGTGATGCGTATCCGCGTCGCAGTTGCTGCCCGGAAAGACCACGATGCCGATTGTCACACCGGCCTCCTCACTGCACGTCGTACCGGAAGTCTTCGATCAGCGGATTCGCCAAGAGGCCCTCGCACATCGCCCGGATGCGCTGATCCAGGTCCGGCGCATCCGGCATCTCCATCTCGTAATAGCGGCCCGCGCGCAGCGCTGCGACCCCGCCGTAGCCGAGCGCATCCAGACCTTTCTTGATCGCCTGGCCCTGCGCGTCGAGCACGCCCGGCTTCAACTGCACCGTCACCCGGACCGTCCGGTGCCGCGCCGCCGCTTCGTCCCGCGCAGACGGGGTCGCCGCCGGCCCGCCGGCCGTCACGAGCGCTCCTCCAGCGGGCGACCGGTGATGCGCCGGTAGACGTCGAGATAGCGGTCGCGCGCCGCGTCGACGACCTCGGCCGGGAGCGCGGGCGCCGGCGGCTGCTTGTTCCAGCCCGTGCTCTCGAGATAGTCGCGCACGACCTGCTTGTCGTAGCTCTCGGTCGACCCCGTGGCCGCGTAGCTGCGCGCGTCCCAGAACCGCGACGAATCCGGCGTGACGGCCTCGTCGATCAGGACGACCTCCCCGTCCCGGAGGCCGAACTCGAACTTGGTATCGACGAGAATGAAGCCCGCCGCCTCCGCGGCCGCCGCGGCTTCGCGGTACAGCGCGATGCTCGCCGCCTCGAGCCGTCCCGCGAGCACGGTGCCGAGCCGGGCCGCCATCTGGGCGGCCGTGATGTTCTCGTCGTGGCCCGCGTCGTTCTTGGTCGCGGGGGTGAAGATCGGCCGCGGCAGCCGGCTGCCCTGCTTGAGGCCGGCCGGCAGCGCGATGCCGCACGCGCGTCCCGTCTCGCGGTACTCTTTCCACGCCGAGCCCGCAAGGTAGCCGCGGACGACGCACTCGAAGTCGATCCGCCGGCACCGCTCCACCAGCATCGCGCGCCCGGCCAGGACCTCACGCTGCGAACGCGCCGCGGGCGGGAACGCCTCCGGGTCCATCGTGATGTAGTGGTTGGGGACGATCCCGCGGAGCCGCCCGAACCAGAACGCCGAGAGGCCGGTGAGCACGCGGCCGCGGTCCGGAATCCCGGTCGGCAGCACGCAGTCGAACGCCGACAGCCGGTCGGTCGCCACGATCAAGAGGCGCGGACCCGCCTCGTAGATATCGCGCACCTTGCCGCGGCCGACGAGGGGCAGATCGAGGTTCGTCTCCGTCACCGCGACCGGCCTGACCCCGCCGCGCGCCGTGCTATCCATGCCGCCTGCCTCCTTCGACTCGGTCGAGTCGTGGCGACGCGGATCCCCCGCCGGCGGATCCCGGCTCGAGTCCCGCGCGGACAAAGATCTCGTCGATGTGGGCGAGGGCCGGCGCCGGGTCGAAGCAGGCGGCGAGCTCCGCGTCCGCGAGCGCCCCCGAGGCGCGGATGAGATCGCGGAAGTTGCCGCCGCCGTCCCAGGCCTGCATCGCCGCGGTCTGAACGATCTTGTAGGCCTCGTCGCGGCCAAGCCCCTTGCCGAGCAGCGCGAGCAGCACCCGGTGCGAAAACACAAGTCCGCCCGTGCGCTCCATATTGGCGCGCATCTGCTCCGGGTACACCCGGAGTCCCTCGATCACCCCGGTGAGCCGGCGCGTCATGTATTCGAGGACGGTCGTGGCGTCCGGCACGATGACCCGCTCCACGGACGAGTGCGTGATGTCGCGCTCGCCCCAGAGCGCGATGTCCTCGAGCGCGGACAGCGCACTGCCCCGCACGACGCGCGCGAGCCCCGCGATCTGCTCGCAGGCGACCGGGTTGCGCTTGTGCGGCATTGCCGACGACCCGGTCTGCCCGGCGCGGAACGGCTCCTCCACCTCGCGGATCTCGGTGCGCTGCAGCGCGCGGATCTCCGTCGCGATCTTCTCGATCGTGCCGGCGGCGACGGCGAGGTGCGCGACGTATTCCGCGTGGCGGTCCCGCTGGAGCACCTGCGAAGACACCGGCGCGGGACGCAGTCCCAGATGCTCGCAGACGTACGCCTCCACCGGCGGCGGGGTGTGGGCGAACGTCCCGACCTCGCCGGAGAGCTTGCCGACGGCGATCACGTCGCGCGCGCGGCGGAGGCGGTCGAGCGCGCGGCCGATGTCCGTGTACCACAGCGCGACTTTGAGCCCGAACGTGATCGGCTCCGCCTGGATGCCGTGGGTCCGGCCGGCCATCACGGTGCGCTTGTGGGTGCGCGCCAGCACGGCGAGCGCCTGATGCAGCCGCTCGAGGGCCGCCGTCATCAGGTCGGCGGCGCGGACCATGAGCACCGAGAGCGCCGTGTCCACGACGTCCGAGGACCCGAGCCCGCGGTGCAGGTACCGCGCGTCCTCCCCGACCGTCTCGCCGACCACCCGCAGGAACGCCACCACGTCGTGCCGGGTGACTTTCTCCTCCAGCTCGTCGATCCGCGCCGCGCTCGGCACGTGGGCCCGGGCCCTGAGGCGCGCGGGCACGTCGGCCGGGATCTCCCCGAGCCCCGCCTGCGCCTCGGCGGCGAGCAGTTCGATCTCGAGCCACGTCGCGAACTTCGTCTCGGGGCTCCACAGCGCGGCCATCTCGGGCGAGGTGTAGCGCGGGATCACTGAAAGCCCTCCTGGCTGAAGACGACGTCCGACCGCTCCGGGCCCACCCCGATCATCGCGATCGGCACCCCCACGATCTCCTCGATCCGGCGCAGAAACGTGCGCGCTTCGACCGGCAGGTCGGTCAGCCGGCGCGCGCCCTGCGTCGGACAGCGCCAGCCCGGCAGGTCCTCGTACACCGGCTCCACCTTCGCCATCACCGCGGTGTGGGGCACCGTATGAAGCGTCCGGTCACCGAGACGGTACGCGACGCCGAGCCGGACCGTCTCGAACGTGTCGAAGATGTCGAGCTTCATCACGGCGAGGTGCGTGAACCCCGCGACCTCCGCGGCGAACCGCGCCGCCACCCCGTCGAACCAGCCGCAGCGCCGCGGCCGGCGCGTTGTGGCGCCGTATTCCTGGCCGAGCTCGCGCATCCGATCGCCGGTTTCGTCGGCGAGCTCGGTCGGCATCGGACCGGCGCCCACCGCGGTCGTGTAGGCCTTGGCGACGCCGAGCACGCGCGTGATCCGCGCCGGCGGGATGCCGGCCCCCGCGCTTGCGCCGCCCGGCAGCGTCGTCGACGAGGTCACGAACGGGTAGAGGCCCCAGTCCAGATCGCGCATCACCCCGAGCTGGCCTTCGAGCAGCACCGCGCGGTCGGCGCGCAGCGCTTCCTGCACAAGCGGATGCGTGTCCGTGATGTAGGGCCGCAGACGCTCGGCCCAGCGCGCGCACGCGGCGATGAGCGCGCCGGCGTCGACCGCCTCGTGCCGGTACACGCCGCGGAGCAGCGCGCTCTTTCGCGAGGCGACGAACTGCAGCTGCTCCGCGAGATGCGCCTCCTCGGCGAGGTCGCCGAGCCGGATGCCGATCCGCGCGGCCTTGTCGCTGTACACCGGCCAGATCCCCTGCTTCGTCGTCCCGTGCGGCCGACCGCCGCGCGCCGCCTCCTCGAGCTCGTCGGTGACGATGTGGTGCGGCAGCACGAGATGCGCGCGCTCGTCGAGCCACAGCCGCCCGACGGTCGCGGCCCCCGCGCGCTCGACCTCCGCGATCTCCGCGAGCATCACGTCCGCGTTCACGACGACGCCGGGTCCGATCACGCACTGCGCGGCCGGGTGAAAGATGCCGGACGGCAGCAGGTGCAGCCGGAAGGTGCCGTGCTGGTTCTGGATGGTGTGGCCCGCGTTGTTGCCGCCGTTGTAGCGGATGACGACGTCGGCGTGATTGGCGAGGGTGTCGACGACCTTGCCCTTGCCCTCGTCGCCCCACTGCGCGCCGACGATCGCGGTCACCGGCATCTCAGCGCGTCTCCGTTCGCGCCGCGTCATCCGCGCGGGGCGGCGCCATCCCGACGTTCCCCGGCGCGGACGCGGTGATCCGCGCGGCCTTCTCCTCCACCTCGCGCGCGAGCCGGTCCTTGTAGGCGTGGTAGCGCTCCCGCAGCCCGCCGTCGGCGGTCGCGAGAATCTGCACGGCGAGCAGTCCGGCGTTGCGGGCCCCGCCGATCGCGACGGTCGCCACGGGCACGCCGGCCGGCATCTGCACCGTTGCGAGCAGCGCGTCGAGCCCGTTCACCGCCGACCCGGCGAGCGGCACGCCGATCACCGGCAGCGCGGTGTGCGCGGCGACGGCGCCGGCGAGGTGCGCGGCGCCGCCGGCGCCGGCGATGATCACCCGGAGGCCCCGGCTCTCCGCCTCGCGGGCGTACGTCGCGGCGCGCTCGGGCGAGCGATGGGCGGACGCCACCGTCATCTCGAACGGCACGCCGAAATCGGCGAGCACGCGCCCGGCCTCCTGCATCACCGGCAGGTCCGAATCGCTGCCCATTACGATCAACACACGCGGCCCCCCGTCTGGCGGGCGGCCTCCCGCGGCGGACGTCATGCCTGCGTCACCTCACGAAGCTCGCGCCCGACCGTCTCGTCGGACCCGATGTCTTGCCGGATCGTCTTGCCTTCGAAGTGGATGAGCGCCGCGGCGCGGTAGGCGCGCTCGCGGGCGTCGTCGAGCGTCTGCCCCATCGCCACGACGTTGAGCACGCGCCCGCCGGCGACGGCGAGCCGTCCGGGCTCGCCGTCGCCGGTCCCCGCGTGGAACACGAGCACGCCGGGCACCGCCTGCGCGGCGTCGATCCCGTCGATCGGCATGCCGCCCCGCGGCCGGTCCGGATACCCGGCGGCGCACAGCGTCACGCAGAGCGTATAGCCGGGGCGCCAGCGCGGCGCCCATCGATCGAGGCGTCCTTCGAGCGCGGCCTCCGCGGCCTCCCGCAGGCCCGACTCGAGCAACGGCATCAGCAGCTGCGCCTCCGGATCGCCGAACCGGGCGTTGAACTCGAGCACGCGCGGCCCCGCGGCCGTGAGCATCAGGCCGGCGAAGAGCACGCCGCGGTACGGCCGTCCTTCCTGCGCCATCGCCCAGATCGCCGGTTCGAGGATCTCGTCGGTGATCCGGCCCAGCATCGCGTCGTCGACGGCCGGCGCCGGGGCATAACCGCCCATGCTGCCGGTGTTGGGGCCGCGGTCGCCGTCGAGGAGGCGCTTGTAATCGCGCGCGGGCAGCAGCGGCACCACGTGGGCGCCGTCGCTCAGTCCAAAGACGCTGACCTCGCGCCCCTCCAGCCACTCCTCCACCACGACGCGCGCGCCCGCGTCGCCGAACCGGCGGCCGGTCATCATCTCCTCGACCGCGGCCGCCGCCTCGTCCGCCGATCGGGCCATCACAACGCCCTTGCCCGCGGCAAGTCCGTCCGCCTTGACCACGAGGGCACGGTCAGCCTGCCGTATGTACGCTAGAGCGGGAACGACATTATCGAACGTGCGCGCTTCCGCGGTCGGGATTTCGTAGCGCCGGCAGAGTGATTTCATAAAGATCTTGCTGGACTCGATCGCCGCCGCGTCGCGCGTCGGGCCGAACGCGCGAAGCCCGCGGGCGGCAAAGGCGTCGACCAGCCCCGCGGCGAGCGGCGCTTCGGGGCCGACGATCGTGAGGGCGACCTCGCGCCGGGCGGCTTCACCGGCCAGCGTGTCGAAATCGAGCGGCGAGCACGGGATGCAGGTCGCGACGGAGGCGATGCCGGGGTTGCCGGGAGCACAGAACGGTGTGGTCGTCCGGTCTTCCTGTGCGAGGGCCCACGCCAGCGCGTGCTCCCTGCCACCGGATCCGACGACGAGGACGGACATCGCACCGCTCCACCGCCGCGCGTCACGGCACGGCGAGTTGGAATGTTCGTGTTTTGCTACAGATACTGCGAAGAAAAGGGCGACTGGGTTCGCCACAAATGTATCATATCCGGAAGAATCTGCCAAGTGGGTTCTGAATGTTCGTGTTTTGGCCACGGATGATCCCCGAAGCCCAGGAAACCCGTACTTTACGGGCGAAGGATGGAGCGCATTTCGACCGGAGGGTTCGTGATCAAGCCCGTCATCACTGGAATCGGGGCACTCACCCCGGTCGGCCTCTCGGCGCCGGAGACTTGGGCCGGGCTCCTGGCCGGCCGGAGCGGCGTCGGGCCGGTAACCCGCTTCGACGCCTCTCCCTACCCCGTCCGCATCGCCGCGGAAGTTTCGGGGTTCGACCCCCTCGCGGTAATGAGCCGGAAGCAGGCGCGGCGGACCGCGCGGTTCGCGCAGCTCGCCGTCGCCGCATCGCACGAGGCCCTCGCCGACGCGCGGCTCGACGTGACCCCCGAGAACCGCGATCGGATCGGCGTCGCGATCGCGACCGCGCTCGGCGGCATCGACATGATCGACGCCGAGGCGCCCCATCTCTACGGCGGACGGCCGGATCGCGTCACGCCGTTTCTGCTGCCGATGCTGATCGGCAACATGGCCGCCTCGGCCGTGACGATTCGCTTCGGCACGCGCGGCCCGTCGACCACCTCGGTCGGCGCGTGCGCGGCGGGTACCATCGCGCTCATGGAAGCGCGCCGGTGGATCGTGGACGGCGACGCCGACTGCGTGCTGGCCGGCGGCACCGAGGCGGCGCTGACGCCGTCCGTCTGGGCCGCGCTGTGCTCCCTCGGCGCGCTCAGCCGCCGCAACGCGGCGCCGCAGCAGGCCAGCCGGCCGTTCGACCGCGATCGGGACGGCTTCGTCTTCGGCGAAGGCGCCGTCGTGTTCGTCGTGGAGCGCGAGGACGCCGCGCGCGCGCGAGGCCCGCATCTACGCCGACCTGGCCGGTGCCGCGCTGACGAGCGACGCGCACCACGAGACCGCGCCGCATCCGGACGGGGCGATGGCCGCGGCCGCCATGCGCGGCTGCCTGCGGGACGCCGGCGCGCGGCCGGACGACGTGGATCTCGTCGTGGCCCACGGCACCGGGACCCCGCTGAACGACGTCGCGGAAACGCAGGCGATCAAGGCCGCGCTCGGCGCGCGCGCGCGGGCCATCCCGGTGACGGCGCCGAAGAGCATGGTCGGGCACCTGATCGGCGCGGCCGGCGCCCTCGCGGCGATGACCGGTGTGCTCGCGATCCGCGACGGCATGGTCCCGCCCACGATCAACCTCGAGCACCCCGATCCCGCGTGCGATCTCGACTACGTGCCGCGCGCCGCGCGCCGCGCCGCGGTGCGGCTCGCCCTCGTGAACGCCTTCGGTTTCGGCGGCCAGAACTGCGTGGCGGCGGTGCGGGCCCCGGCGCCCCGGTAGGATCGAAGCCCGGCGGCGTACAAACGCAGTCCGGCGGTGGAGCGGCAGCCCACCGACGCCTGCGGAGTGGGGGGACGGCGGTGTTCACCGGCCTCTTGGACGGAAAGGTCGCGCTCGTCACCGGCGCCGGACGCGGGATCGGCCGCGCCACGGCGCTGCTCTTCGCCGGCGCCGGCGCCGACGTGGTCGTGCACTTCAACCGCAGCCGCGAGGCGGCGGAGGAGGTCGCCGCCGCGATCGAGTCCCGGGGGCGGCGCGCCGCGGCGATCGCCGCGGACCTCGAGAAGCCGGAGGACGTCGCCCGCCTCTTCGACGAGGCCGCGGAGCGCTTTGCGGGACTCGACGCGTTCGTGGCCAACCACGCGGCGACGGCGTTCAAATCGACGCTCGACGCGAAGCCGCACCATCTGCAGCGTACCTTCGACCTGATCGTCCGCTCGTTCGCGCTGTGCGCGCAGCGCGCGGTGCCGCTGATGGCGGGGCGCGCGGGGGCGATCGTCACCATCGGCGGGCAGGGGACGGTCGAGTGCCTGCCCAACTATGCGATCCTGGCCTCGGCGAAGAGCGCGATGGAGACCTGGACGCGGTACCTCGCCTACGAGCTCGCCGGCCGCGGGATCACGGCCAACTGCGTGAGCCCCGGCGTGATCGCGACGGATTCGGCGAGATTCTACGGCGGCGACCGCTACCCCGAGTTCGACCGGCTGGTCTCCGAGTACACGCCGGCGGGCCGGATGGGCGCGCCGGAGGACGTCGCGGCCGCGGTCGTGTTCCTCTGCAGTCCCGCGGCGCGGTTCATCACCGGACAGACCATCGTGGTCGACGGCGGCCTGGGACTCGTCGCCGCGCCGTTCGAACAGTTCCGCCGCGGAGGAGCACGGACATGAGCAAAGTTCTCACGAGCGACGAAGTCGTCGCGCGAATTCCCGACGGAGCCCGCGTCGCAATCGGGGGCTCGTCCCTATCGCGCAAGCCGATGGCGCTCGTGCGCGCCCTCGCGCGCAGCGACCGCAAGAACCTGCGCCTGATCGTGAACGTCGGCGGACCGGAAGTGGATCTGCTGATCGGCACCGGCAAAGTCACGGAGGTGATCTACGCCTTCGTCGGCTTCGAGGTGATGGGCCTCGCCCCGCACTTCCGCCGCGCGCGGCAGGACGGCTCGGTCCGGTTCCAGGAGTGGTCGGAGTTCACCATCATGGCCGGCCTCGACGCGACGATCAAGCGGCTGCCGTTCCTGCCGACGCGCTCGACGCTCGGCACCGACCTCCTCAAAGTCAACCACGCCTTCAAGACGTTCGAGGATCCGTTTGGCGGCGAGACCCTCGTTGCGGTCCCGGCGCTGCGTCCCGACGTCGCCCTGCTCCACGTCAACCTCGCCGACCCCCAGGGGAACGGCGTCGTCCTCGGGGACGGCCACATGGACGCGCTGTGCGCGAAGGCCGCCTCACAGACGTTCTTGTCGGCGGAGCAGATCCTGCTGCCCGAGCGCCTGCAGACCTACGGCCGGGACGTCCACATCTTCCGCACCGTCGTCGCCGGCGTGGTGGAGGCGAAATGGGGCGCCCACTTCACGGGCTGCGCGCCGGACTACCGCGCGGACCTCAATCACGTACGCGAATACCTCGCCGCGGCACGGGACCGGTCGTCGTGGCACGAGTACCTCGAGAAGTACGTGTTCGTCGACGACCGTGAGTACGCGAAGCGCCTCGGCGGGGAGCACATGCTCGGCGAGCGCCTGCGCGTCTAATCCGCGCCGATCCACCGACGGGGAAGGAGACCTCAAGGGGGCCAGCGATGCCGGAGCATACGATCGACGAACTGATCATCACGTGCATGGCGCGGGAGCTGCGGGGCGAAGTCCTCGTGAGCTCGGTGACGGCGTTCGGCGCGCTGGCCGCGCATCTGGCGCGCAGCACCCACGCGCCGGAGCTCGCGGTGCTCTCCACGCCGGAGTCCGGCATGGACGTGGCGCCGCTCCCCACCCTGACGCTCGGACAGTTCCTGACCGACAACCAGCGCGCGATTCCGCTCACGATGGAAGAGATCTTCGACAATATCTTCTCCGACCGGTTCCGGATCTGGATCAATCCGGCCCAGATCGACGAGCAGGGCAGCGTGAACATCTCCGCGATCGGCCCCTGGGAGAAGCCCAAGGTCGCGCTGGTCGGCTCCCGCGGCATTCCGGAGGACACGAGCCACCTCTCGCAGGGCCTCTACTACCTCACGCAGCACACGCCGCGCAGCGTCGTCGCCAGGGTCGACTTCGTCAGCGGCGCCGGCTGGACCGAGGAGCGGCGCAAGTACCTCGGCGCCCACGGCGCACCGACGTGCCTCGTCACGGACCTCGGGGTGTTCGGCTTCGACCCCGCATCCGGCCGCATGGTGGTCCGGTCCCTCCATCACGGGGTGACGCCCGAGCGCGTCCGCGAGCAGACGGGGTTCCCGATCCACATTCCCGAGGACGCGCGCACGACCGAGCCGCCGACCGAAGAGGAAGTCCGCGTCATCCGCGCCGGGGATCCGCTCGAGGTGCGCAAGCTCGAGGCCCTCGCCGGTCCCGACGCGGCCGAGAAGTTCGCGGCGATCTACGAGCGGGAGCGTCAGACCCTGCACGCGGCGTGGCCCCGGCGACGCCATTAGCGTAGTGCCGCATGCCTGAGGCCGCCGGCGGGCCCCCGGCCCACCCCGGGCGTTCTCCGCACCGGAGCCTGAGCGGACGCCGCGCCGCGGTCACGGGCGGGGGCCGCGGCATCGGCCGCGCGACCGCGCTGCGGCTCGCGCAGCTCGGCGCCGACATCGCGGTGATCGCGCGCACCCGAAGCCAGATCGAGACCGTCGCCGGCGAAGTCGAGCGGCACGGCGTCCGCGGGCTGGCCGTTCCGGCCGATCTCACCACGTACGCGGCGTGCCGCCAGGCGATCGAGACCGTCGAGCGCACGCTGGGCGGCGTCGAGATCCTCGTCAACAACGCGGGCTGGACGCTCACGTCGCCGTTTCTCGAGGAAACCGAGGGGTACTGGCGGCGGGTGGTGGACAGCAACCTCTGGAGCGCCATCTTCTGCTCGCGCGCCGCGCTCGAGTGGATGACCGGGCACGGCGGCGGCGTGATCGTGAACGTGGCGAGCGACGCCGGACGGGTGGGGACGGCGGGCGAGACGGTCTACGCGGCGGCGAAGGGCGGCGTGATCGCGTTCACCCGGTCGCTCGCGCGCGAAGCCGCCTCGCGCGGGATTCGCGTGAACTGCGTGTCGCCCGGCCCCACCGAAACCGAGGTCCTCGCGGAGAACCGCGGCGATCCGGCGCAGGCCGGCCGGATCGAGCGGATGATTCGGCTGATTCCGATGCGGCGGGTCGCCCAGCCCGACGAGGTCGCCGAGGCGGTCGCGTTCTTCTGCACCGACGCCTCCCGCTACATCACGGGGCAGGTGCTGAGCGTCTCCGGCGGCCTGACGATGGTGTGAGACATTCCCCCCTCCTCACGCGAAGCTCTCCGGTGCCGGGAGGTCCCTTCCGGTCGCTCACTACCCGGCGCTCCGGCTCCGCAAAGACTCGGGCGCGTCATCCTGTGGCCGGTTCGGACCTCCTGGCCACTCCGAGGGGGCAGGTCTCACACGGGCCGTCAAACGGCAAGCGCGACAGGCCCTCCTCGAAGCGGCACCAGAGGCACGCTCACCATCCCCGCCACACCCGCGAGGTTCCTTCACTGTTTCTTGCGAGGGTACACTAGTGAGCGCGGTGCCCCCCGGGGCGCTGCGCATCTCCGTCGACTGCATGGGCGGCGATCACGCGCCGGTGGAGACGGTGGCCGGCGCGCTGGGCGCGGCGCGGGCGCTCGGCCTCCACGTACTGCTGGTCGGCGTGCCCGACGTCGTGCGGCCGCTGCTGCCGCCGGGCACGCTCGAGGCGCCCGAGGGTCACGGCACGGTCGAGATCGTACCGAGTGGCCCGGCGGTGCCGGAAGGCGCCCCCCCACTCGCCTCGCTGCGCGCGCTGCCGAACGCCTCGATGACGATCGCGATGCGGCAGATCCGCCAAGGACGCGCCGATGCCGCGGTCAGCGCCGCGAGCACCGGGCCGACGCTGCTGGCCGCGGTGCGCGAACTGGGCATGCTCGAGGGCGTGCGCCGGGCGTGCGTCGGCCGCTCGATTGTCGGCCTGCACCCCGAGACCTTCCTGATCGACCTCGGCCCGACGCTGGACTGCGAAGCCCAGCATCTCGTGGAGTTCGCCGTGATCGGCACGACCTATATGCGGGTCTTCGAGCGGATACCGAACCCGACGGTCGCGCTGCTCAGCAACGGCCGCGAGCCGGGCAAAGGCAACCGCGTGGTCCAGGAGGCGGCGCGCCTCTTGGCGCGGAGCGGCCTGAACTTCGCCGGCCTGGTGGAGGGCCACCATTTCGTGGCCGGGGAGGCGAACGTCGTCGTCTGCGACGGCTTCATCGGTAACGCGGTATTGAAGAGCATCGAAGGATTGGGACGCGAGATCGCCGCGTGGCTGGGGCGCGAACTGGCCGCCGACCTCCCCGCGCAGCGCCTCGAGGTCGTGACGAACCGGCTGATCGAGCTGACGAACCCGATCGACCTGCACGGCAGCCTGCCGCTGCTCGGCGTGCGCGGCAACGTGGTCATGGCCCACGGCGCCTCCGACCGCCACGCGATCCAGGCGGCCGTCGGGCAGGCGGCACAGGCGGTGCGCGTGCGGTTCGTGGAGACGCTGCGGACGGCGCTCGCGGAGACCCGGGCGCGCCTCGGCGGGCCCGTCACCACGTCCTAGGGTCCGATCGCGCCGGACAGCCGGTGGCAACGGCTCGACCGGCCGGGCTCGTCGATCGAGGCTCCGGTGTACGACACGGGCGTCCGGCGGGTGATCGATGGCGGCTTGCTGCTGGTCTTCGTCGCGGTCATCGCACCCTTGGCTTGGCTCAGCGCCGCGGATCCGCAGAGCACCGCCGGTCTTTGGGCGGTCACGGGGTCCGTGGCGCTCGTGTTCACCGGACTGTTCGCGCTTGTTCACGTCATGATCAATGCGTGGATCCGAATCGACCTCGCCGACAGGAAGGTGTTCCAGCTCTACAAACTCTTCGGACGGCCGGTCGCGCAAAAGAGTTACGATCTTTCGCGATTTGACCGGATCAGCCTGCATCGGGCGTTTCGCGGCGGGTATCAGGCGACGCTGGTCGCCCCCGACCGGGAAGTGCTGCTGGCCTCGTCGGGGAACCTGGGCGCGGCGCGCCGGGCCGCGGAGCGGATTGCCGCCTTCAGCGGACTGAGATGCGTGATCAACTGTGAGGTGCCGCATCAAAGGCTCCCGATGAAAAACGGGGAGGGCGCGCACGCGCCCTCCCCGTCCCAGGTGCGACGTCCCGGCCGGCGCCGGCCGGCGCGGATCTACCGTCCTACATCGGCGGGGTCGGCGGCATCGCCGGCGTCGCCGACTCTTCCTCCGGCTTCTCCACCACCACCACCTCGGTCGTGAGCACCATCGACGCGACGCTCGCCGCGTTCTGGAGCGCCGACCGCGTCACCTTGCACGGATCCACGATGCCGGCCTTGTACATGTCGGTGTACTGGCCGGTCAGCACGTTGAACCCGTAGCCGGGCTTCTGGCCCTTCACCTTCTCCACGATGATCGACCCCTCGTGGCCGGCGTTGCGCGCCAGCTGCCGCAGGGGCTCCTCGATCGCGCGGCGGACGATGTCGATGCCGATCGACTCGTCGCCGTCCCGCTCGAGCTTCTCCAGCGCTCCGATCGCGCTGAGGAGTGCCGTGCCGCCGCCGGGCACGATGCCCTCCTCGACCGCCGCGCGCGCCGTGGACAGCGCGTCCTCGACGCGGTGCTTCTTCTCCTTGAGCTCGGTCTCGCTGGCCGCGCCGACCTTGATCACGCCCACGCCGCCGACCATCTTGCCGAGCCGCTCCTGCAGCTTCTCGCGATCGTAGTCGCTCTCGGTCTCCTCGATCTGGCGGCGCAGCTCGGCGATGCGCTTCTGGATCTCGGCCTGCTTGCCCGCGCCGCCGACGACGATCGTCTCTTCCTTGCCGATTTTGACCTGGCGCGCCCGGCCGAGCTGTGCGACTTCCACCGACTCGAGCTTCAGGCCCAGCTCTTCCGTGATGACCTGCCCGCCGGTCAGGATCGAGATGTCCTGCAGCATCGCCTTGCGCCGGTCGCCGAACGCCGGCGCCTTGACCGCGACGGCCTGCAGCGTGCCGCGGAGCTTGTTGACGACGAGCGTGGCGAGGGCTTCGCCCTCCACGTCTTCCGCGATGACGACGAGCGGCCGGTTGACCTGCACGATCCGCTCGAGCACCGGCAGGAGGTCCTTGACCGCGCTGATCTTCTTGTCGGTGATGAGGATGTAGGGATCCTCGAGCACGGCCTCCATCTTCTCCGCGTCGGTGACCATGTACGGCGAGATGTAGCCCTTGTCGAACTGCATGCCCTCGACGGTCTCCACGGTCGTCTCGATGCCCTTCGACTCCTCGACCGTGATGACGCCGTCCTTGCCGACCTTCTCCATCGCGTCGGCGATCAGCTGGCCGATCGCCTCCTCGTGCGCGGAGATGCTGGCCACCTGCGCGATCGCGGCCTTCGTCTCCACCGGCTTCGCGATGCGCTTGAGCTCCTCGACCGCCGTGTCCACGGCCCGGTCGATGCCCCGCTTGAGGGCCATCGGATTCGCACCCGCGGCGACGTTCCTGAGGCCTTCGCGCACGATCGCCTGGGCCAGCACGGTCGCGGTCGTCGTCCCGTCGCCGGCGACGTCGTTCGTCTTCGTGGCGACCTCGCGCACCAGCTGCGCGCCGGCGTTTTCGAACGGATCGGCGAGCTCGATCTCCTTCGCCACCGTCACGCCGTCATGCGTGATCGTCGGCGAGCCGTACTTCTTTTCGAGCACCACGTTGCGGCCCTTCGGGCCGAGCGTGATCTTGACGATGTCGGCGAGCCGGTTCACACCGCGCTCGAGCGCCCGCCGCGCCTCCTCGTTGTAGAGCAGCATCTTCGATGGCATGGGCTCCCCCTTGGCGCGCCGTTACGCGCGGGCCTTGGTCTTCTCCTTGGTCACGATCGCCAGCACGTCGCTCTCGCGCAGGATCAGGTACTCCTCGTCGTCCATCTTGAACTCGGTGCCGGAGTACTTCTGGAACACGACGCGGTCGCCGACCTTGACCTCCATCGGGACGCGCTCGCCCTTCTCGTTGCGGCCGCCGGGTCCGACCGCCGCGACCTCGGCCTCCTGCGGCTTCTCCTTGGCGGTGTCGGGCAGCACGATCCCGCTCTTCGTGCGCTCGAGCTCCTCGACAACCTTGACGACAATGCGATCCCCAAGCGGCTTGAGATTCATGTGATTCGCTCCCTCCCTGGAGGTTTTCGATGGCCTTAGCACTCGATCTAGATGAGTGCTAACCACTTCAAACTATAGGAAAGGGCGCATTATCGGGCAATACCGAATCCCCTAGAAAAATCGGGTGGGGCGGCCCAAATCTCGCTCAATCGGCTTGTATCTCGATTTTGCTCTATTTTTAAAATCCATGCAGCCGCGGCGCCTCAGAAAGCGATGGCCGGCAGGTAGGCACCGGCAGGCTCCTGATAGGGTCCACGCGTCATGAGATTGGCCGGCCACAGGGCACGCAGGCCGCACTGGAGCAGCCCACGAAAAAAGATCGCGGCTTCGCCGCGGCACGAAGAACCCTGGGCCGGCGACGCCGCCCGCGCCGGCGATCAGCGCTTTCAAGTCGCCGGCGGTGGCCGCCGCCGCGTGCCCCCGAAGGCCGAGGCCGGCCAGATAGCCGGTGATCCGGCCCGCGCGTTCCACCACCAGGGCGTTCTGCTGCCGGACGGCGGCGCCAAGCTCGTATCCGCGGACAAATCCGCCGAGAATGCGGCCGCCGTCCTCCGCCAGGCAACCATAGGCGTTTGGGTCGCTCAGTTTGGCCTCGATGAGGCCGATCGAGAAATCAACCGAGGAATGCTCCGGCGGAAACCCGTGGGCCGCGGCCACCGCCCGGTGGGCGTCGTAGGCGACGCGCCCGCACGCGTCCGCATCGTCCAACCGCATCGGTCGAATCGCCGCCGTCATGATCGCCCCCCGCTCTGGACGCGCCGCCCCCCTCAGGATCGTTCGATCCTCGTTTCGGGAGGCGGCGCCGTGATGTCGAGATCCGGGTAGGCGCCGAGCCGCAGGTTCGAGCGCTCGCCCCGGCTCAGCCGGTACGCCCCGGCTGCGGCGATCATCCCGGCGTTGTCCGTGCAGAGCGCGGGCGGCGGAATCCGCAGCGGCACGCCGAGATGTCCGGCCGCCTCCGCCATCCGGCTGCGCAGCCGCGCGTTGGCCGCGACGCCGCCGGCGACGACGATCGTCCGCGCCTCCCGCCGGCGGGCGGCCCGCATCGTCTTGTCCACCAACACGCGCGTCACGGCGTCTTCGAACGCCGCCGCGATGTCGGCCGTCGACCCGGTCCGCCGCTCGACGGCCCGCCGCACCGCCGTCTTGAGCCCGCTGAATGAAAAATCGAAGCTCTCCTCGTCCGGAAACGGCAGCGGCAGGGCCACCCCGTCCTCGCGGCCGGCGCGGGCGGCGTCCTGGATCGCGGGTCCGCCGGGGTAGCCGAGCCCGAGCGCGCGGGCCGCCTTGTCGAAGGCCTCGCCGGCCGCGTCGTCGCGCGTGCGCCCGAGCATCTCGTAGACGCCGTGATCGCGCATCAGGAGCAGATCGGTGTGCGCGCCGGACACGATGAGGACCACGGCCGGCAGCGCGAGATCCGGGTGCTCGAGAAAATTCGCGTAGATGTGGCCCTCGACGTGATTCACGCCGATGAGCGGGCGGTCGAGCGCCAGCGCGAAGCTCTTCGCCGCGGCCACCCCCACGGTCAGTGCCCCGACCAGCCCGGGACCGCAGGTCACCGCGAATGCGTCCACCGCCTCGAGCGCGGCCCCTGCGCGGTCGAGCGCTTCGTCGATCACCGGGCCCAGCCGCTCGAGATGCCGGCGCGAGGCGAGCTCCGGGACGACGCCGCCGTACCGCGCGTGCAGGTCGACCTGGGACGCCACCACGTTCGATCGGAGGCCGCCCGGCCGCTCCAGCACCGCCGCGGCCGTTTCGTCACACGAGGTCTCGATACCGAGGATGCGCATGGTGCGCGCCGACTACGCGCCGGTCTTGCGGCCGCCGTCGTCCCCTTCGAGGGTCGTCCGGTTGCGTTCGTAGCGTTCCTGAAACGCGGGCTCGTAAACGTTCCCGGTCCACATGACGATCGCGTCCTCGCGGTTGTCGCTGTAGTACCCCTTGCGGACGCCGATGTCCTTGAACCCGTACTTGCGGTACAGCGCCTGGGCGCCGCCGTTGGTCCGGCGCACCTCGAGCGTAATCCACCGCGCGCCGCGCCGCATCGATTCGGCGATCAAGGCGACCAGCAGGCGCTCCCCGATCCGCCGCCGGCGGCACTCCGGCGCCACCGCGATCGTCGTCACGTGCGCCTCGTCGAGGATGATCCACATCCCCGTGTAGCCGACGACCGCGTCCGTCTCGCGGGCCACAAGGTAGCACGCGAGACGGTTGTCCCGCAGTTCGCGGAGGTAGGCATCGCGCGGCCACGGCGACGGGAACGACGCCTGCTCGATCTCGAGGACGCGCGGAATGTCTTCCTCGCGCATCGGCCCGATGGAAATCCGTTCGTTCGCGATCACCATGGTCACCCCTCGGTTCCCGGCAAGGTTGAGGTTTCCTGCCACGGACGCACCGCCGGACGGCGTCCGTACGCCGGCAGCAATCCCGCCGCGTCGTCGCGCGCACCGCGCAAGAAGCGCGGACGCGCAAGCCGCCCCGCCGCCTCCGCGCTCGGATAGACGTCCGGGCGTTCGATCACCTGCCGGATCGCGGCATCCGCCAGCGCCGCGAGCAGCGCCCCGCCGTGGCGGCCGAGGCCGTCACCCGCGAGGACGAGCGGCCGGTGCGCGGCGCGCTGGGCCTCGAGGACGGGACGCATCTCCGCGATCACGGCGTCGGGCGCGGCCACCACGGCCGGCACCAGGCAGACCGGCTCGGACTCGCCGCCGACGCGGTAGAGCGCCGCGGCGACCTCGCCGCGATGCGCGTCCAGGACCGGGAGGACGAGTCCCGCACCGGCGCCGGACACGGCGAGCACCTCGAGCGTGCCGACCCCGAGCACCGGCACGCGCCGGGCGCGGGCCCACGCCGCGGCCGTCGCGATGCCGATCCGCAACCCGGTGAATCCCCCGGGCCCGCATCCCACCGCCACCGCCTCCACCCCATCGGGGCGGGCGCCCGCGTCGTCGAGCATCCCATCGATCGCCGCGGCGAGCCATTCGAGGTGCCGCATCGGCGCGCGGACGGCGCGCGAGGCCAGCACACCGCTCTGGTCGACGAGCGCCACGCTCGCGACCGGCGTCGCGGTCTCTAGCGCGAGGACACGCACGACCGCAGTTCGTCCAGGATGCGGCGTGACCGCTCGCCGCGGGCGCCGATCCGCAGCGTCCGCGCGGCGTCGTCCGTCTCGAACGCGAACTGGACGGACAGGTGATCGGCGGGCAGCGGCAGGGCGGCGGCCCACTCGATCGCCGTAACCCCGTCGCCTTCCATTATTTCCTCGAGCCCGAGGGCGTCCAGGTCGGAGGGGCCGATCCGGTACAGGTCGACGTGATAGAGCGGCAGCGGGCCGGGATAGTGGTGGACGAGGATGAACGTCGGACTCCGGACGTATCCGCCCGCGCCGAGGCCGCGCGCGAGGCCCTGCACGAAACAGGTCTTGCCGGCGCCGAGCGGCCCCGTGAGCGCGACCACCGCGCCGCGCGCGCCGCGCGCGCGAAGCACCCGGCCGAGCGCTGTGCCGAGCGCGCGGGTCTCGTCCGGGCTTCCCGTGTGGACCACGAGGAAGCCGGCGCCCGTCTCACCGGACACGTGGTGGCCGCCCGGCCGCGCTTAGCCGGCGCCCTTCTCGCCGTCGCCCCCGCCCAGCCGCTTCAGGAACGGCGTGATGAGGTCGATCGGGATCGGAAAGACTATCGTCGAGTTCTGCTCGGAAGCGACTTCCGCGAGGGCCTGCAGATACCGCAGCTGCAGCGCCACCGGCTGCTCGGCGATCCGGGCCGCGGCCTGCACCAGCTTCTCCGCGGCCTGGTACTCGCCCTCGGCGTTGATGATCTTGGCGCGCCGTTCGCGCTCGACCTCGGCCTGCCTCGCCATCGAGCGCTTCATGCTCTCGGGCAGGATGACGTCCCGGACCTCGACGAGCGTCACCTTGATGCCCCACGGCTCGGTCGCCTCGTCGATCACATGCTGGAGCTGCTGGTTGATCTTGTCGCGCTGGGCCAGCAGCTCGTCGAGCTCGTGCTGCCCGAGCGTGCTGCGCAGCGTCGTCTGCGCGAGAAGATACGTGGCGCGGCTGAAATTCTCGACCTTGACGATCGCGTCCTCGGGGTTGACGATCCGGAAGTACACGACCGCGTCGACCGTCACCGGCACGTTGTCGCGCGTCATCATCTCCTGGCGGGGGATGTCGAGCGTCACCACGCGCAGGTCGATCTTGATCATGCGGTCGACGATGGGAATGAGGATGATCACACCCGGGCCCTTCGCGCCGATGAGCCGGCCCAACCGGAAGATGACCCCGCGCTCGTACTCCCGCGCGATCTTGACGATCGATCCGAGCAGCGACAGCCCGACGAGGATCACCGCCACAATCAGCGGGGCGAGGAACGCCGTCATTTCGCCTCCTCTCTGCGCACGACGAGGTGCAGGCCCCGAACCTGGACGACCCGGACGCGCTGCCCCGCGGGGATGGCGCCGTCCTCCGACTCCGCGCTCCACAGCTCCCCGTCGACAAACACCGTCCCGGCCGGCCCGAGGTCGCTGCGGGTCACCCCGATCGCGCCGACGAGCGCCTCCCGGCCGGTGTAGACCTTCATGGCCTGTGCGCGGATGCCGGCGCCGACCGCGAACGCGAAGAACGCCGCGGTCAGCGCGGCCATGGTGAGAATCAGCGTGATCGAGATCCGGAGAAACGGCGCCTGCCGCTCCGTGAGCAGCAGCGAGCCGAGGATGAACGCGGCGAGCCCGCCGGCGGTGAGGATCCCGTGGCTCGGCACCTTGATGTCGGCGATAAACAGGATGAGCGCAAACCCGATCAACAGGAGGCCGGCGAGGTTCACCTCGATCACGGCGAAGGACGCGAGCGCGAGGATGAGCGCGAGCCCGCCGATCACGCCGGGGAACACCGACCCGGGGTTGCTGAGCTCGAAGATGATGCCGTAGATCGCCATCGTCATCAGCACGAACCCGATGTTGGGATCGCTCAGCAGCAGCAGAAACCGCTCCGTCACGTCCATCGGGTTCTCGACGAGGCGGGCGCCGCGCGTGTGGAGGACCCGGGTGCCGCCGGGGATCTGGACCGTGCGGCCGTCGACCGCGGCCACGAGCGCCTGCGGGCTGTCGGCGATGAGATCGATGACGTGGAGGCGCAGGGCTTCCTCCTCGGTGATGGAGACGCTCTCGCGGACCGCCCGTTCCGCCCAGTCGGGGTTGCGGCCGCGCCGCGCCGCGAAGCCGCGGATTTCCGCGACCGCGTCGTTCGTCACCTTGGCGATCATGGTCTTGTCCTCGGCGGTGGTGCCGCCGCCGGGGGCGACGTTGACGGGGTGCGCCGCGCCGAGGTGCGTCGTCGGGGCCATCGCGGCGATGTTGGCGGCATACGTGACGAACACGCCGGCCGACGCCGCGCGCGCGCCGCTCGGCCAGACGTAGACGATCGTGGGCGTCGGCGACGCGAGGAGCGCCTTGGCGATCTGGTCCATCGACGTCAGGAGGCCGCCCGGCGTGTCCAACTCGATGATGAGGGCCTCGGCGCCGTCCGACGCGGCCTGGCGCAGGCCGCGGAGCACGTAGCGCGCCGTCGCCGGACCGATGATGCCGTTCAGCTGGATGACGTCGACTGCGGGCGCCGCACCCAACGCCGCGGCGCCCGGCGCCGGCGCGGTCAGGCCGGAGGCGACCGGCGCCGCGAGCAGCAGCGCCACCAGCACACGGGCGCCGGCCCGCACGGCACGGCTGCGCCAGGGATCGTTCATGCGGTGCTGTTCTACGCTTCCGAAAGGGGTCCTGTGCCGGGCCGGCGTGGTGCGCCGCGGCGCTACGTCAGCGAGCGCGCCATGACCAGGCAGGCAACCGTGACCGTAAACGCCTGCTCGGCGTCCTTTGCCTTGAAGGCCGTCACCCGCGCGTTGACGCGCGTCACGCCGGGGATCAGCATGCAGCGGTCGGCCATCGACGTGTACATCCAGTCGATC
>DASYXS010000055.1:0-15818 GCA_035934535.1 bacterium | reverse complement strand
GACGAGCCCGCCCGTCGCCGCGACGTAGGCGAACAACAGCACGGCGCCGAGAGCCATCTTGACCGCGACGACCGCGGCGATCGAGACGGTGCGCAGCGCGATCTTGATCAGCACGGCGCCCCCGGCAAACAAGAGCGTGCTCGCCGCGAGCAGCGGCACACCGCCGTCCAGCCGGACGTCGTGGATCCGCACCCCGAGCGTGAGCCCGGCCGCGAGGACCGCCAGCGCGACGGGCACGGTCCGGGGGAAGCGCTCGCCGAGAAACGCAGCCGCCAGCACCGCCACGACCAGGAACTGTGTGTGTCCGATCACCGCGGCCGTCGTCGCCGTGCTGATCTGCCGTCCGCGGAAATCCACGCCGTAGGCGACGCTCCCCGCGACGAGCGCGATCGCGACGAGCAGGGCCCACTGCCCGCGCGTGAGCCGCGCGAGCTCCTCGCGCCGGGGCCGGCTCACGAGAAACGGCAGCACCACGGCGACCGCGACGACGCCGTTTTTCAGCGCCGTGTACAGCGTCGAGTCCGCGAACATCCGCACGCCGAGGCTGTTGAAGAAGACCGCGAACCCGCTGATCAGGGCGTTGAGGGCCGCGAACTGATACCCAAGCCGCGGGCTGCGGCCGCCTGGGCCCGTCACGCCGGCGCTGCCGGCGCATTCCGCCGTGCGCGCTTCTCGGCCAGGGCGGCGTCGAGGCGCGCCATCCAGGTGGGCAGGCCTTCTCCCGATTTCGCGGACAAGCGAAGCACCTCGAGCCCCGGGCGCACCGCGCCGAGCTCCCGGCGCGCCAGCGCCTCGTTGTAGCCGCACGCCTCCGCGAGATCCGCCTTCGTGATCAGCGCGAGATCGGCGCCGTGGAAGATCACGGGATACTTCACCGGCTTGTCTTCTCCTTCGGTCACGGACAGCAGCACGACACGCAGATCCTCGCCGAGGTCGTAGGACGCGGGGCAAACGAGGTTGCCGACGTTTTCGATGAAGAGCAACTCGAACGAGGCGAGATTCCATCCCTCGAGCGCCCGCTCGACCATCGCGGCATCCAGATGGCAGACCGTGCCGGTGGTGATCTGCCGAACCGGGGCGCCGCTCGCCCGGAGGCGCACCGCGTCGTTGTCCGTGGCGAGGTCGCCCACGAGCGCGGCGGCGCGGGTGCGGTCGCCGAGGCGCCGCAGGGTCTCGCCGAGCAGCGCCGTTTTGCCGGCGCCGGGGCTCGACACCAGGCTGACCACGCAGACGCCCGCGTCTGCGAACCGCGCGCGCAGGCGCGCGGCCAGCGCGTCGTTCTTGGCCAGCACGCTCCGGCGGACTTCAACGATCCGCGGCGGCATGGCCGTCCACCTCCAGCGCCGTCAACTCGATCTCCCGTCCGCGCACGAGGTCGCCCGCGGGAGCGCCGCAGACCGGACAGCGGAAGCGGAGCGGTTCGGCGAGGACGCGTTCCGCGCCGCAGGCGGCGCAGAAGACCACGACCGGCACACGCTCCACGACCAGGCGCGCGCCGTCCACCGGCGTGCCGCCGGCCGCCAGGTCGAACGAGAAGCGCAGCGCCTCCTCGACGACCCCGGACAGCGCCCCGAGCCGGACGTGCACCGCGTCGACCCGGACGTCGCCGATCCCGGCCGCCCGCTCCACGGCGAGCTCGACGAGGCTCACGGCGATCGAGAGTTCGTGCACCGCGCCTACCCGGGCCCCGCGGCGAGGGCGGCGCCGCGCCGCCCGCGGTTGGCCAGCGCGAGATGCAGGCGGGTGTAATAGGCGAGATACCGGCGCTGTGCGGGCGTGAGCCGGTGGCACGCGCAGCCCCAGTGCACCGCGACCACGTCGCCGGGATGCGCGCCGTCCAGCAGCACCCTGCCGTCGAAGCGGCGGAACACGCTGCGCGGCTCCGGGGCGGCGAGGATCATCTCCTCGCCGGCGAGCGCGAGCGGCCGCCGCTCCACCAGCAGCGCGTCGCCGTGCTCCGCGACCACCGTGCCCCAGCTGATCCGGCACGCGTCCATTGTGGCGAGGCTGTGCGCCGTCTCCTGGTGGCCCGTGCGCACCGGCATGCTGAACACGTGGAAGTTGTGATGGGGCCGGCCGCCGGACGGCGCCTGGCCGAGCACGGATCGCAGGAGGCGCTGCGGAAACCGCGCGCGGAACCGGTCCTCCAGGTGCCGGCGGAGGTCGGCCGCGTCGATCCCCGCCAGCAGACGGTTGCCGATCCAGTACGCCTCGATGACCCGCACGTCGAACGGATCGGCGATGCCGTTGGCCGCGGCGATGAACGAGTAGTAGGGGAAGGCGCCGGCGAACCGCGCCAGGATCTGCTCGAGTCCCCGGTCGCTGTGGCCGTCGGCGAGGTACTCGAGCATCGTCCGGTTCTCTTCCGGGCCGCAGTAGCCCAGCCGGTTCGGCATGAAGCTGAACCGGGCCGCGAGCAGCGCGCCCTCGCGGCTCACGGGTGCGCCCTTCCCGCCGAGCCGTCCGCCGCCGGACCTTCCAGCTCATCGAGGAGACGCAGCGTCTCGGCCGCGTCGCCCTCGCTGATCCGTTCGACCGCAAGCCCCAGGCTCACGAGGACCCAGTCTCCCGGCTCCGCGTCGAGCAGCCCGAGCGTGATCGTCCGGACCGCCCCGCGAACGTCCACCCGCGCCGTGCGCGCGGCGGCGTCGACGATCTCGAGCACCTTACCGGGCAGGGCGAGGCACATCCGCGACCTCCTCGAGGCCGAGCCGCACGGCTCCGTCCACCGCGCGCGCAACCTCCGGCGAAAGGTCCGCTCCCGCGTCGAAACACGCCCCTTCGATCCCGAGAATGATCAGGCGGCGCGGCAGGCGCCCGAGCGCGTCGCTCAGCGCGACCGCCTCCGCGACCCCGAGCCCGTGCGTCGAGACGCCGAGGGCGCCGGCGCCCAAATGCGCGGCCACCTCTGCCGGCCTATGCTCCGGGCCGGCGTCCAGCCGGCGGACCGTACCGGCGGCGGCTCCGGATCGCATCGCGTCGAGCACGATTACCGTATCCGCGCCGCGCCAGGCGTCGAGCAGCACGGTCCCGTCGCCGGCCGCATCGAGCAGCGCCACCGGCACCCCCGCGGCCGCGCCGAGCCGTGATGCGGCGACGAGCCCCGCGCCGTCGTCCCCGCGGTCTCGGTTGCCGACGCCGACGACGAGCACGGGTACGGCCGCGCCTCGGTCACCCACGGTCGATGTGGAGCCGGAGGAAATGCGTGGCGCAGGAGATGCACGGGTCGTAGTTACGAACCGCCTGCTCGCAGCGGAGCGTGAGCCGGTCGTCCGGCAGCGCGAGCGACTGCTGCACGACGTCGCGAAGATCGGCCTCGATCTGCGCCTGGTTCTGCGAGGTCGGCGGGACGATCCGCGCGCTCACGATGACGCCGTTCTCGTCGATCGCGTAGCGGTGATACAGAATGCCGCGCGGCGCCTCCGTGCACCCATGCCCGGTCGCGCGCCGTGCGGGCACGTCCACGAACGGCCGCGGCGGTGCCTCGTACTGTCCGATCAGCCGCAGCGCCTCGTCGCACGCGTAGACGAGCTCCACCGCGCGCACGACGATGCTTCGGAACGGGTTCCGGCATACCGGTCCCAGGCCGGCGTCGCGCGCGGCGGACGTCGCCGGGGCGGAGAGCGCGTCGAAGTTGAGATTGTAGCGGGCGAGCGGCCCCACGAGGTACGTCCCGCCGGCGGACCGCCTGCCGGCGGACTCGCCGGCCACGTTGAAATTGAAGCCGTCGCGGAGGCGCGAGTGCAGGGCGTTCGAGTGCGGGACCTGCTCTTCAACGAAGTGGTCGGCGTACTCGGCGGCCGCGACGTCGAGCCCGCCGCTGCTCACGATGCGGCCGTCGTCGATCGGGTATTCCCCGGACCGCCGGAGGGCGACGAACTCGTAGGGCTGCTCGAAGTCCGGGAAGTCGAAACCGGCCACCCAGCGCACGGTCTCCACGGCGTCGTCGCGGGCCTGCCGGAGGCGGTCCACCATCCCGTCCAGCTCCGCCCGGGACGGCGCACGGTAGAACCCGCCCACGCGGACGTTGATCGGATGGACCTCGCGGCCGCCGATGAGGCGCATGAGCTCGTTGCCGGTCCGCTTGAGCGCGAGGCCGCGCTCCACGATCTTCTGATGATCGCGGGCCATCTCCACGATGCTCGCGTATCCGAGGAAGTCCGGGGCGTGCAGCATGTAGATGTGCAGCGCGTGGCTTTCGATCCACTCGCCGCAGTACAGCAGGCGCCGCAGGGCGCGGATTTGGCCGTCGACCTGGACGCCGCAGGCGTCCTCCATCGCCCGGCACGCGCTCATCTGGTAGGCCACCGGGCAGATGCCGCAGATGCGCGCGGTGATGTCCGGCGTCTCCGTGTAGGCCCGCCCGCGGAGGAAGGCTTCGAAGAAGCGCGGCGGCTCGTAGATCCGCAGGCGCACGTCCGTGACGCGCTTTCCCGCCGTGCGCACGTAGAGTGCGCCCTCGCCCTCGACCCGGGCCAGGGCGTCCACTTTGATCGTGCGGCGCTTAACGGGCATGAGGGTCACCGGGCATGGGCACGCCCAGCGCCTCGGCCGCTTTGCGGAACGGCTCTTTCTCGCCGTTGATCCCGCGGTAGGCCCGCGCGATCGCCGCATCCGGTACGCCGAGATGCCGCCACCGGCCGGTGAGCGAGGTCGTGTTGGGGCTTTCCATCGGCCCGTAGCAGCCGTAGCATCCCCGATCGTAGGCGGGACAGATCGCGCCGCACCCCGCGTGGGTGACCGGTCCGAGGCACGGCGTCCCGCGGGCCACCATGACGCAGACCGTGCCGCGCCGCTTGCACTCGACGCAGACGCTGTGGTTGCGGATGCCGGGCGCCCGTCCTTGCAGATACGCGCTCAAGACCTCGAGGAGCTGCGCCTTGTTGATCGGGCAGCCCTGGAGCTCGAAGTCGACCTTCACGTGCGCCGAGATCGGCGTCGAGGTGGCGAGCGTCTCGATGTAGTCCGGCTTCGCGTACACGGCCTGGGTGAACTCCCGGACGTCCTGGAAGTTGCGCAGCGTCTGGATGCCCCCGGCGGTCGCGCAGGCGCCGATCGTGACGAGAAACCGCGAGGCCTGCCGGACTCGGCGGATGCGTTCCGCGTCGTGCGCGGTGGTGATCGAGCCTTCGACCAGCGACACGTCGTAGGGACCCCGAACGGCCCCGCTCGACGCCTCGAGGAAATACGCGATGTCCATGCGACCCGCGATGGTGAGCAGCTCGTCTTCGCACGACAGGAGCGTCAGCTGGCACCCGTCGCAGGACGCGAACTTCCAGACGGCGAGCGCCGGCCGGCGCGCCGGCGCCCGGGACGGGACCTTCGCGGGAGAGCGCCGCCGTGCCATCAGAACTCCCGCACCCCGAGGAACGGCGCCAGGCGATCGTAGCGGAACACCGGCCCGTCCTTGCAGACGAACGCCGGCCCGAACTGGCAGTGGCCGCACAGGCCGATCGCGCACCGCATGTTGCGCTCCATGGACAGATAAATCTGCTCGGGGGCCAGTCCGCGATGCCGCAGATCGGCGATCGCAAAGCGCATCATGACCTCGGGCCCGCAGACGAGCGCGACGGCCCGGGCGGCGTCGAACTCCGCGCGGGGCAGGAGCGTGCCCGCGACCCCGACGTGCCCCAACCATGCGCCCGGCGGCGCCGCGTCGACGGTCACCTCGATCTGCGCGTCGAAGCGGCCGCGCCACCGTTCCAGCTGGCGCATGTACAACAGGTCCCCCGGGGTGCGCGCCCCGTACAGCAGCACCACCTTGCCGTATCGCCCGCGCTGCGCGAGCAGGTCATGAATCGCCGGGCGCAGGGGGGCGAGGCCGATCCCGCCCGCCATGATGACCACGTCGTGTCCGGCGGCTTCGCCGAGCGGCCAGGCGCTGCCGTAAGGGCCCCGGACGCCGACGACCGCGCCGCGGCGGAGCCCGCGGAGCGCCCGCGTCACCGGTCCTACCGCGCGGACGGTGTGCACGAGGGCGCCCGGCTTCGCCGGATCGCCGCTGATCGAGATCGGGACCTCTCCGAGCCCGAACAGGTAGAGCATGTTGAACTGCCCCGGCGCGAACCCCGTTCCCGCGGCGGGCGTATCGCGTGCTGCCGGCGGCTCGAGTGCAATCGTGACCGTATCGTGCGTATCGCGCGACACGCGCAGCACGCGGTACGGCACCGGCACCATCGGATCGCGCGCAGGGGCCGGCGGGGCAGGGCGCGCGTCAGACACGCGTGCCGTAGACATCGAGGAGTTGGAGGCGGGTCGCCCGCAGGCGCTGCCCGATCACGCCTGCGAAGCGCTTCAGCAGCTCGTAGCCGAGGCGGGGATCCTCCTCGCACTTTCGCCGGATGCACGCGCCGTCGAACTGCGTCGCCCGGACGGGCTCGAGTGCCCGCGCGTCGCAGGACATGCGGTAGGGCGGCACCAGCCACGACCACCCCACGACGTCGCCGGCGCCGACGGTCAGCACCGTGAGCGCCCCGCGCTCCGGTGAGGCGATCTCGAGCGCCACCCGTCCGTGGCGGAGCAGGTAGAAATGGTCGGCCGCGGCGCCCTCGCGGAAGACCATCTCGTTCCCGGTGTAGTGAACGTTCGAGCCGCATCCGGCGATGAGCGCCATGTCGTCGGGCCGCAGTCCCCGGAAGAACGGGTGATCGGCGAGCAGGTCAGAAAGATCACGCATCGTGGGGCTCCTCGGAGCCGTCGTGCCCGGGCGGGGCTGTGCCGCCCGGGGGTGGCGCTTCGCTGTCGCGGATCGCGCGGACTTCCTCCGTGATGTCGATGCCGACCGGGCACCAGGTGATGCAGCGCCCGCAGCCGACGCAGCCCGACGTGCCGAACTGATCGATCCAGGACCCCAGCTTGTGCGTCATCCACTGCCGGTACCGCGACTTCGGGGAGGTCCGCACGTTGCCGCTGTGGATGTAGGAGAAGTCCATCGTGAAGCAGGAGTCCCAGCGGCGCCAGCGTTCCGCGTGCTCGCCGGTGAGGTCTGTGGTGTCCTCGACCGAGCTGCAGAAGCAGGTGGGGCAGACCATCGTGCAGTTGGCGCAGGTAAGACAGCGCGCGGCGACGTTGTCCCAGCGCGGGTGGTCGAGGTTCCGGTACAGCAACTCCTTGATGCCGGTGGTGTCCATCGTCCGGCCCATCTGCGCGGCCGCGCGGGCGACCGTCCGCTCGATCGCGTCCGCGGCGTCCGGCGGACCGTCCGCGGCCGGGACCTCCCGGAGCACCTCGGCGCCGCGGTCCGTCCCGGTCTCGACGATGAACTCGTGGCGGCCGTCCTCCAGCACCTCCGTGAGCGCGAGATCGAAGCCCGCGGTGACCCTGGGTCCGGTCTTCATCGACACGCAGAAGCAGGTCCCTCCGGCCTGACCGCAGTTCACGGCCACGACGAACGCGCCGTCCCGGAGCGCCTTGTAGGCCGGGTCGACGTGCGGCCCTTCGAGGAAGACGCGGTCTTGGATCGCGATCGCGTGGAGGTCGCATCCGCGCACGCCGATGAACGCGTAGCGCGGCGCGTCCTCGCGGGTGTCGTCGACCTCGAAGCCCTGATCGGTGCGGCGCGCGCGCCAGAGCCGCGTCGCGGCGGGGAACAGAAAGCGCTTCCACGAGTGCGGGCCGACGGGGTAACCGAAGAGGGCCTGGTCATTTCGCCGCTCGACCCGGTAGGTGCCGCCGTCCTGGACGTCGGTCCAGCCGGCCGGTAGGTCGGCGGCGGAGGCGATCTCGTCGTAGATGATCGCCCCGTCGCGCAGCGTCGGGCCGACAAGCCGGTACCCGCGGCGGCGGAGGGCCTGGAGCAGCGCGTCCAAGCCGTCGACCGTCAGCGTGCGCAGGGTTTGTGGGGCGGATCGTGCCATCGGAGCCGTCACCGGTGGACCGCGGCTGCCTCCGGTCGGGGCGCGGACGCCGTGCCGCGGCCGGTCTCCGCGAGTTCCTTCGTGATCTCGCCGACGAAGGCCTTGGCGTCTCCGAACAGCATGAGCGTCTTGTCGAGGTAGTAGAGCTCGTTCTCGACCCCCGCGAACCCGGGCCGCATGCTCCGCTTGATGACCATCGCCACGCCGGCCTTGTCCACGTCCAGGATCGGCATGCCGTAGATCGGACTCGCCCGGTCGTGGCGGGCGGCGGGGTTCGTGATGTCGTTGGCGCCGACGACCAGGGCGACGTCCGCCTGCGCGAGTTCGGGGTTGGCGTCTTCGAGGCTGAGGAGCCGGTCGTACGGAATGTCGGCCTCGGCCAGCAGCACGTTCATGTGTCCGGGCATGCGGCCGGCCACAGGGTGGATCGCAAACTTGACGTCGACCCCGCGGCGAGTCAGCGCGTCGTAGAGCTCGCGCACCTGGTGCTGGGCCTGCGCCACCGCCATGCCGTAACCTGGGACGACGATCACGGACCGCGCGGCCGCCAGGATCGAGGCCGCCTCCTCCGGCGTCGCGCTGCGGACGGGCTTCTCGGGGGCCGCGGCGGCCGCCCCCTCCTGGACCTGCCCGAACGCGCCGAACAGGACGTTGGTGAACGAACGGTTCATGGCCCGGCACATGATCATCGACAGGATGAAGCCCGACGAGCCGTCGAGGGCTCCGGCGATGATCAGGAGGTAATTGTTGAGCACGAAGCCCATCGCCGCGGCGGACAGCCCGGCATACGAGTTGAGCAGCGAGATCACGGTCGGCATGTCGGCGCCGCCGATCGGGATGATCAGCAGCACGCCGAAGACGAGCGCCAGGGCGATGACGACCGGGAACAGCATCGTGAGCCCGGGGCGCGCGACCAGGACGGCCGCGAGGACGATCGTGACCGCCAGCAGCGACAGGTTCATCACGTTCTGGCCGCGGTAGGTAATCGGGCGGGTCGGCAGCAGCTCCTGGAGCTTGCCGAACGCCATGAGGCTGCCGGTGAACGTGAGACTGCCGAGGACGACCTCGATCGCGAGCGCGGTCATCGTGAACGTGCCGACGCGCGGCGCCTGCAGGTAGTACTCGCCGGCCCCGACGAGCGCCGCGGCGAGGGCGCCGAAGGCGTGCGAGAGGGCGGTCCGCTGCGGGACCGCGGTCATCGGCATGAAGAGGCCCATCGGCGCGCCGATCGCGGACCCCATGACCAGGGCGACCACGATCCACTCGTAGCTGACGATGTGGGTCCGCACCAGGGTGCCGACGATCGCGAGCAGCATGCCGATCTCGCCGGCCAGCACGCCGTGGCGCGCGGTGGCCGGCGCGCTCAGCCACTTCAGCGCCAGGATGAACAGCCCGGCCGCCAGGATGTAGACCAGGGTGACCGCGGTGTCGAGCATCGTCCGCTACTTCCGCTTGAACATCCGCAGCATGCGGTCGGTGATGAGAAAGCCGCCGACGACGTTGGTCATGGAGGCCGTGACGGCAAGCGTGCCGAGCACGGTGCTGAGCGCCGTCCGCTGCTCGCCGGCCATCACGAGCGAGCCGATGATCGCGATCGCCGAAATCGCGTTGGTGAGCGACATCAGCGGCGTGTGGAGCAGCGGCGAGACCCGGCGGATGACCTCGAAGCCGAGAAACGTCGCCAGCATGAATACGTAGAGTCCGATCGTGAGGTCGTTGGCGGTCATGCCTCGCCTCCGTTGGCCGCCGGCGGCGCGGCGGCCGGTGCCTCGAGCGGCCCGAGTCCCAACGCTTCGCGCACTTTCGGCTGGACGACGTCGCCGTCGCGGGCGGCGAGGGTCTCGCGTACGATCTCGTCGTTCGGGTCGATGTGAAGCGCGCCGTCGCGGCTGATGTGCAGCAGGAACGCCGCGATCGTCCGCGCGTACAGCTGACTCGCGTGGGCGGGGATCGACCCGGCCAGCTGCAGCGGCGCGATGATCGTGACGCCCCGCGCGACCGTGGTCTCGCCGGGACGGGTGAGTTCGCAGTTGCCCCCGTGGTCGGCGGCGCCGTCGACGATCACCGAGCCCGGCGCCATCGAGGCGACCATGTCCGCGGTGACGAGCACAGGCGCCCGCTTCCCCGGGACGGCCGCGGTCGTGATGACAACGTCGCTTCCGGCGACCGTCTGCGTCAGCAGCTCGCGCTGGCGCCGGTAGAAGGCCTCGTCCTGCGCCCGCGCGTACCCGCCGGTGTCCTGCGCGGTCGCGGTGTCGAGCGGCAGCTCGACGAAGCGCCCGCCGACGGAGACGACTTCCTCACGCGCGGCCGGGCGCACGTCGTAGGCGGACACGTTGGCCCCGAGGCGCCGGGCCGTTGCGATCGCCTGCAGGCCCATCACGCCGGCGCCGATCACGAAGACGCGCGCCGGGGTGATCGTGCCCGCCGCGGTCGTGAGCATCGGGAACATGCGCGGCAGCGCCGCGGCGGCCAGCAGCGCCGCCTTGTAGCCGCTCACCGTCGCCATCGCCGAGAGCGCGTCCATGCTCTGCGCCCGGGTGATGCGCGGCATCAGCTCCATCGCAAACGCGGTGACGCCGGTGGCCGCGATCTCCCGCACCGTCTCGGGCGACGCGAGCGGATCCATCAAGCCGACCAGGACCTGGCCGCGCCGCAGGCCGGCCAGGTCCGCGCGGCCTTCGCCGTTCGCGGCGCTGTAGCAGAGGACCTGAACCACGGCGTCGGCCCCGGCGAACACCTCCGCCCGCGCCGGCGCGATCCGCGCGCCGTGCTCGGCGTAAGGCGCGTCGGGATACCCGGCCGCCGTTCCCGCGCCGGCTTCTACCAGGACTTGGTGGCCGGCCTTGGTGAGAAGGGGGATGGTACTGGGAACCAGTGCCACGCGACGCTCGCCCGTTCGTGTCTCCGTGGCCACGCCGATGATCATTCGGGGTCCACCGCCAAGCCTCGTTTCCCGCCCCAACCCCTTCGTTTTTCCGCCGTCCACACCCTATGCGAGCGGGGCGCCGCCCGCCATCCGACGGTAGTCCGATTCAGCATACAGTCGCCGTGCGGGCAGGGGTCCGATGCCGAATCAGACGCGGAGCCGATGTTTCGGAACGCCGTGGCTGATGCTGCCCCATCGGTAACGGGTGAGGCGGCACCGCGCCGGTTCCCCGGATCGTCGTCCTCATGGGCGCCGCTGTTGGGTATCAATGAGTCGCGCCTCGTATCAGCCGACTTGGGGGGAACTGGATGGATATGCTTCGAGTGAGGGGGGGCCGGCGACCGGGGGCCTTGGTGACGGCGATGATCGTCGTCGTGCTCGCGGCCCAGATCGCGGGGCCGGTACCGACGGTGCACGGCCAGACGGCGTCCACGTGCTTGGACGTCAAGAACAACCGCAGTGACACGCTCAGCGTGGCCGTGGTCGGGTATGCTGAGGCTTCGTCCTATTGGGTCTTCGCGCCGGGCGAATCGGCTGTGCTGGTGAACGACAACGGTCCGCTCCGGGGGGCCACCTACACGATCCGGCTCTATACCGGCGAGGGCATCAATTCGAGCCGGCAGCTGGAGGGCAGCAATAAATATGTGAGCTGGAACTACGACTCCACGATCTCCGACAACGGGAAGTGCTCGGACGGCGCCTGGGTGGCGACGCTGCACAACTGACACGCCTATGCCGTCCTACCACGTCAGGTGCTCCCGCCTGAGCAGCACCAGCGTGCCGCTCTCGGTGCCCACCACCAGGTCGGGTGCGCGTCCGTCGCTCCCGCGTACGGGCGCCGGCGCGCAGGAGTGCATGCCGAACCGGACCGGCCGGCCGCGAAAGCATAGCTGACGGGCGGCCGCGAACGCGGGCTGCCCGGGCGCGCCCGCGTTTTCGAAGACCAGCACGGTCGCCTGGCCGTGCGTGTGGCGGGGAACGCCGGTCGGCCCCGGCGGGACCGACGCGCGGGCGTGCGTCCCCACTACCAGATCGCCGCGTCCTGAGCCCGTCCAGTCGCACACGGCGAGTTTGACCCGGCCCAGTCCGCCGCCCCGATCCTCGGTGAACGTGATCGGCGTGCCGTCCGCATAGCAAAGACGCCGTTTCCCCTCGAGCGTTTCGACGTCCCGCCGCGCGAAGTCCACGAGTACGCCGTCGCCGTCGACACACATGTACCGGCGCGTTCCGCCGGCCATTCCCCACGTTGTGACCGCCGGCCCTACCCGCCACACCGTGCGGAGCGGCGCCCCGGCGTAGCGCAGCTCGCGCGGCGGCTCCAACACGCTTGGGTCCGGCGTGCGCGCGAACAGGAGGTGACGTCCCATGATGTCGCTCGCCAGTATCTCCAGGCGCCCGTCGGCATCCCAGTCCGCCGCGGTGGGGGAGAGATAGCCCCATTTCATCTCCGACGGTCCCTGGATCGAGCCGTGCTCGCCGGCTTGAACGCGGATCGGTCCCGCCGCGGTCCGCAGCGGCACCGCCTCGCCGTATCGCTGCAGATCGTCTCCCGCGAGATCGGGGTACCACAACAGCCGCCCTCCGGCGGTGCCGACGATCAGATCGAGTCGCCCGTTGCCGGACCAGTCGCACACGACCGGGACGGGTTCGACGCCGGGATGCAGCGGAGGACGCGGCATGCGGATGGGCTGTGGAGCGTCGTACGCCGGCACGGCGGACGAGCGAGGGACGGGATCGAGCCGCCGGACGAATCCGTCTTCCGCGCCCACGAGAAGCGCCGGTGCGCCTCCCACCCCGGAGCCCGCGCGCCCGGTGACCGCGACCGGCACGTGAATGTTCTGCGGCAGGGCAAGCGGCGACCCGTCGCGGCCGTGCACCGCGGCGCCGCGATCGAACTCGAGCCGCCCGTGATGCCGGAAGAACCAGAGGTGATCGAGGAAATCGCCGCAGACAAGATCGGGCTGCCCGCGGCCGAGGAAATCCGCCCACGCCGGCGCGGCCGTGCCGTACACTTCGAGCGGATCACCGCAGCACGTGAACGGTACCGCGCGCTCGAAGCGCGGCCGCGCCGCGCTCCCCGTGTTGCGTGCCGCGTAGACGTGGCCTCTGAGCGGCCCTCCGCGCCACGCGCCGCCGGTGTCGTAAGGGTAATAGCCGGGATCGTTCCACTCGCGCCCGTCGGGCCAATAGTTCGACCAGTCGTCCGTGCCGATGAGCAGGTCCCACACGCCGTCGCCGTCCAGGTCGCAGGCGCGGACGACGTGAAGGGTCTCCGCGCCGTGGACCCATGCGATCCGGACGTCAAGCGAAACCGGCGCGGCGGTGTCATCGGGGAACAACAAAATTTCAGGACGATCACGGCTCGCGGCGACGAAGGCCGGGGGACACGAGGCGGGCGCAGGATCGACGTTTCCAAACAGACCCGGCATCCGCTCGGCGGAGCCGGTGATGTCGAGTGTGTCGCCGAGACCGCGGAATCGGTACACGCCGCCCTCGAAGCAGGCATCCCACGACGAGACAATGAGGTCGCGTGCGCCGGCGGCGCCGGCCGGCGTGACCGCAGGCGCCGCCCACAGACCAACGGCTACGGGACCGCGGATCACCGAGGGATGATGGCCGAGCGGCTCGCCGTCTCGATCCGTGTCGGTCCACCGCGGGATGCGATCTTCCCAACGTCTTTCGGGCATCCGTGCCGCGTTCGGGCGGGAGCGCGGGGAGTCCTGTCCGTTCCCCGCCGGGCGCCGCATACAGCGTTGCTCCGGCCGGTCTCAGACTACCGCCCGATGGCCGGGGCCGCCCGCCCAGGGTACCCTGAAACAGGTATCGTCCGCGCCGAATCGTATGGGTGATCCAGGTAGCCAAACAGGCGCGGGAAGAGGGGGACACTCGATGACACATCGCTGGTGTCTTGGATTGTGCGTGCTCCTCGTGGCGTTGATCGCGGTCCCGATGGTGCCGCCCGCCGGCGCTGCGGCCCCGTTGGACCTCGTATTCTGGGGCGGCTGGACCGGTCCCGACGGCGACGTGATGCATCAGATGGTCGACCGGTTCAACAAGGAACACCCGGATATCCGGGTGACGCTCACGACCCTGCAGTGGACGCCGCTCTTCGACAAGCTGCTGACCAGCGTGCGCGCCGGCCAGCCGCCGGATCTGATGGCGATGCACTCGCAGGACATCGCTCAGTTCTCGTCGCTCGGCATCCTCGAACCGATGGGCGAGACCGTGGCCGCGGCCGGGTTCAAAGCGTCGGACTTCATGGACGTCGCGTGGCGCGGCACGTTCGCGGGAGGAACGCAGTACGCGATCCCGCTGGACATGCACATGCACGCGGTGTACGTCAACGTGGACCTCTGGAAGGCCGCGGGGCTCGATCCGAACAAGCTCCCGACCACCGGCGCCGACTTCGTGGCCGCGGCCAAGAAGCTGACGGTCGACGGCGCCGGCCGCCACCCCGACGATTCGGGGTTCGATCCGCGCGCGATCCGGCAGTACGGTCTCGGCATGATGAACAACCATCACGGCTTCTACATGTTCTACGCGCTGCTCGCGCAGCAGGGCGACCCGTTCCTCGCGCCCGATTTCTCGCGGACCGCGTTCAGCGACGCGAAGGCCAACGCGGCCTGGCAGTGGCTGCAGGACCTCGTGTTCAAAGATCATGTCGTTCCGGTGGGGGAGACCAGCCCGTACCAGGACTTCGTGACCAAGCGCGTCGCCATGCTGATCGACGGGCCCTGGGAGATCGCCGGACTGCAGAAGGTGAGCGGCCTCAACTGGACCACCACGACGTTCCCGCGCGTCTTCGCGGCGCCGGCGGCGTGGGGCAGCGGCCACCTGCTCACGATGCCCAAGCAGGCCAACAAAGCGCGGGAGCAGGCAGCGATGACGCTTGCGACCTGGATCGTGCGCCACTCACAGGACTGGGCGCTCTCGGGCAACCTGCCGGCGCTCTTGTCGGTGCGGACGTCGGCGGCGTTTCGCGCGCTGCCGGGCCGCCGGGGCTTCGTCGAGTCGCAGGCGTTTGAGGTGATGCTGCCGGACGTCCGGTCGTCGGCGCAGTTGTACTCGGCGGCGGCGCCGAGTCCGATCGTTGTCGCCGCGCAGGCCGTCCTCGTGCGCAATCAGCCCGTGGCACAGGTGACCCAGCAGCTGCGGAACCAGATCAACGCGATTCTCTCGGCGCCGTAGCGCCGTGCGGGCCGCCCGGTCCCCGGGACCGGGCGGCCCGGTGCGCCTCTAGGCGATGCAGGTTCTTCCGGCCACCGCGCACGGCCGCCGTCCGTACCACGGCGGGACGCGGCCGACGCCCTATCTGTTTCTGCTGCCCTACCTCGTGGTGTTCGTGCTGTTCCGGTTCGGCCCGGTCGTCGGCGGCTTCCTGACGAGCTTCACCTCGTGGAGCATCGTCGGCGCCCCGCGGTTCGTCGGCTTGGCGAACTACGCGGCGCTCGCGCGGGACCCGCTGTTCTATACGTCCGTGCGCAACACGTTCTACTTCCTTCTGCTGACCGCGCCGGCCCTGATCGTGCTCGGGTTCGTGCTGGCGCTGGTGCTCAACCGGCCCCTGGCCGGCCGCGGCGCGGCGCGCGTGCTGATCTTCGCGCCCTACGCGATGATGTCGGCGGTCGTCGGCATCCTGTGGACCTGGATCCTCGACAGCAACTTCGGCCTGCTCAACTACTACCTGGCGAAGATGCACCTGGGCCCGATCCCGTGGCTGTCGAGCGACGCCGCGGCGATGCCGGCGATCGCGATCACGACCGTGTGGTGGACGGTCGGCTACAACATGGTGATCTTCCTCGCCGGCCTCCAGGACATCCCGCCGCAGCTCGAGGAATCGGCGCGCGTCGACGGCGCCGGGCCCTGGCAGATCCTGTGGTCCGTCACGATCCCGGTGCTGCGGCCCACGACGTTCGTCGTCGTGATGCTGACCATCATCAACACGTTCCAGGTGTTCGATCAGGTCTACGTGATGACCGGCGGCGGCCCCGGCACGGCGACGCTCACGCTCGTGCAGTACCTCTTTTTCCAGG
>DASYXS010000019.1:0-23815 GCA_035934535.1 bacterium | reverse complement strand
CAGCTCGTCGATGAGCCGCGGGATCAGCTCGCCGCCGATCGCCGTGCCGTGGAGCGCGGCGGCGCGGACGGTGACGTCGCCGGCCGGCTCGCCGCCGGTGTCGCGCTCGTTCTCGATCTCGACGGACGCGCCCATCGCGCGAAGCACGTCGAGCACGCCGGTGCGGGTCGGGTTGAGCCCGACCTCGCGGACGGTCACGGCGGACCCGGGCACGATCGCGGCGGCGACGAGAAAAAACGCCGCCGACGAGATGTCGCCCGGAACGCGGACCGGCGCCGCCGCAGGTGCCGCCGGTCCGCGCAGACGCACCGTGAGCCCCTCGCGCACCACCGGCACCCCGAACCCCGCCAGCATCCGCTCGGTATGATCGCGGCTCAGCGACGGTTCCGTGACGGCGGTCTCGCCGCCGGCGAAGAGCGCCGCCAGCAGGATCGCCGACTTCACCTGGGCGCTCGCGACGGGCGTCGTGTAGGCGATCGCCCGCAGCGCCCCGCCCTCGATGGTGAGCGGCGCGAGCCGGCCGCCGTCGCCGCCGGTGATGCGCGCGCCCATGCGCCGGAGCGGCTCGGCGATGCGGTCCATCGGCCGGCGCCGGATGCTCGCGTCGCCGCTGATCGTGCTCCGGAACGGCTGGCCGGCCAGAATCCCGGTGAGCAGCCGGATCGTGGTGCCGGAGTTGCCCACGTCGAGGACGTCGCCGGGCGGCCGCAGCGCGCCGCCGTGCACGGTCAGCCGCTCGCCGTCGTCGTCGACCTCGATGCCGAGCGCGCGCACGCACCGCACGGTCGCGAGACAATCCTCCGCGCGCAGAAATCCGTCGACGGACGTGGCGCCGCGCGCGAGCGCGCCGAGCAGCACCGCGCGGTGCGAGATCGACTTGTCGCCGGGCACGCGCACGGTCCCGCGGAGCACGGGGCCCGGAGCGACCACGAGGGACATCAGGCGCCCGGGATCAGATCGGGGCGCAGCCGCTCCGCGCCGCGGAGGTAGACGTGGCGGACTTCATCGGCGGTCTTCGTGGTGTTGACGAACATCAGCGCGCGCACGCAGCGCGGCAGCGCGCCCGGCACCGCCACTTCCTGCGAGCACATCAGCGGCACCTGCGTCCACCCCAAGTTCCGGCGGGCCGCCTCTGCCGGGAACGCGGCGTTCAGGTCCGGCGTCACGGTGAAGACGACCCCGGCGATGTCGTCGGCGTCGACCTCGTTCTGCGAGGCCATGGCCTTCAGCATGACGGCCGTCGCCTCGAGGATGGCGTCCTCGGTGTTGGCGTCGACTGTGACCGCTCCCCGGATGCCGCGAAACCGCATGAGGTCTCCTCGCTGCGTCGTGGAACCGGCGGCAGGCCCGCCGTTCCTTCGACGACCGCCTGGGTGCTCCTTTGGCCGCGCTGCTACCGGCGCCTCGGCCGGCTCCGCGCGCCGTTCCGCGAGAGGCGCGCGGACGGCTTCGCCGCGCGCCCCGGCGCGGGCTTCGTCCGGGCGGCCTGTCCGCGCGCGGGGGCGCCGTCGGACCGGCTGTGGCGCGCGCCGCCGGCCGTCTCCGCAGCGTGTCCGGCGGGCGCGGCCGCGAGCGCCGCCGCGGCACGCAGCCCGAGCAGGTAACTCTGCACGCCGAAGCCGGCGATCTGCCCCGCCGCGGCGGCCGCGGTGAAGGAGCGGTTCCGGAACGCTTCGCGCGCGTGAATGTTCGTCACGTGCACTTCGACGACGGGGATCTCAATCGCCGCGATGGTATCGCGCAGCGCGACGCTGGTGTGGGTGAACCCGCCCGGGTTGAACACGACCGCGGCGTAGCGCGCCGGGGCGGTCTGCAGCCGGTCGATCAGGGTGCCCTCGTGATTGCTCTGCGCGAACTCGAGCTCGACGCCCAGCTCGCGCGCGAGCACGCGAAGGTCGCGCTCGACATCCTCGAGCGTGAACGAGCCGTAGAGGTGAGGCTCGCGGCGGCCGAGCAGATTCAGGTTCGCACCGTGCAGAACGAGCACCCTAGGCATCGCCAAGCACCTCCTTGAGAAGTGCGGACGGCACGTCGTCGCGGACGACCGTCCGGCCGATCGACACGGGGAGGACGAACCGGAGCCGGCCCGCCCGCGCCTTCTTATCGTGCGTCATCGCGGCGAGGACCGCGGCCGCGCCCGCCGGCTTCGCCGCGCCCAGGCCGCCGAGGCGGACCGGCAGGCCGGCGGCTTCGAGCAGCGCCGTCTGCCGCGCCAGGAGGCCGGCGTCGCACACGCCGAGCCGCACGGCGAGCCGCGCCTCGAGCGTCATCCCGACCGCGATGGCCTCCCCGTGCGTGAGCCCACGGTAGCGCGCCGCGGCTTCGATGCCGTGCCCGATCGTGTGGCCGTAGTTGAGAACGATCCGCCCGCCGGATTCGCGCTCGTCGGCGGCGACGATGCGGGCCTTGTACGCGACGCAGCGCTCGATCGTGTGGATGAGCGCCGCGGGGCGGCGCGCCAGCACGGCCCGGAGGTTGGCTTCCAGGAACTCGAACAGATCGGGGACGCCGATCACACCGGTCTTGACGACCTCCGCCATCCCGGACCGCAGCTGCCGCCGCGGAAGCGACGCGAGCGTGCCGATGTCCGCGACGACGAGTGCCGGCTGATGCACCGCGCCGATCAGGTTTTTGCCGCGCGGATGATCGACCGCGGTTTTGCCGCCGACCGACGCGTCCACCTGGGCCAGCAGCGTCGTCGGCAGCGCCGCCCACCGGATGCCGCGGAGAAACGTCGCCGCGACGAACCCGCCGAGGTCGCCGGCCACGCCGCCGCCGAGCGCGAGCAGCGCCGATCCGCGGTCGAGCTGCGCGTCGACCAGCGCGTCGTAGACCCGCGCGGCGACGCGCAGGCGCTTGCTCGACTCCGACGGCGGAACGGTGACCGTCACGACGTCGCGGCCGGCGGCGCGCAGCGCGTCCGCCAGCGGCCGGCCGTACCGGGCGTCGAGGCGCGGATGCGTGAGCAGCGCGAGGCGTCCCGTGATGCCCGCGTCCTGCAGCAGATCCGGAAGGCGCGACAGCAGCGCCGCGCCGACGTGCACGTCGTAGCCGCGCTCGCCCAGCTCGACCCGCACGGTCCGGGGTGTTGGGGACGTCTGCGCCGGGCTCCGCGCCGCCACAAACGCGAGCACGCGGTCCGCGGTCTCGTCCGTCGAGCAGTCGGACGTGTCCACGATCAGGTCGGCGTTGCGGTAGGCCGCGTCGCGCTCGGCGAGCAGACGCCGGACCGCAGCCTCGGGGTCGGCGCCGAGCAGGGGGCGGTCGGCGCCGCCGCCCACCCGCGCGAGGATCGCACGCGGCGACGCGGTCAGGGCGACGATGACCCCGCGCCGCCGGAGGCGTCGCATGTTGTCGGGCCGGAGCGGCACACCGCCGCCGGTCGCGATGACGGCGCCGTGGGACGCGCCGGCCTCGGCCACGGCCGCGGTTTCGAGTCCGCGAAACGCGGGCTCACCGTCTTCGGCGAAGATGCGCGCGATCGTGCGGCCGGCGCGCGTCTCGATGATCGTATCGGTGTCGACGAACGGACGTCCCAGCCGTTCCGCGATGCGGCGGCCGACCACGGTCTTGCCCGTGCCCATGAATCCGATGAGGACGATGTTGGGAACCGGCAGGCTGTTCGTATTCGAACGCACGTTCGCACCGGCGGCCCGGCCGCGGGCCGTCGCGGCGGGCCGCGCCGGCCCGCGCCTTCCGTCGCCCTCCGCGTCGCCCCCGCCCGCCCGCGCCTCCGCGCTCACTCCCGGCCGCCCGGACCGCGCTCGACCCACCGCCGATGCGCGTCGTACACGACGCGCATCTGGTCGAGGCTGTCACCGCCAAATTTCTCGAGCATCGCGTCCGCGAGCACGACCGCCGCCATCGCCTCGCCGATCACCCCCGCGGCCGGAACGGCGGTCACGTCGCTGCGAACGACCGCAGCCTCGACGCGCTCCTTCGTCACGATGTCAACAGACGCGAGCGGACTACGCAGCGTGCTGAGCGGCTTCATCGCCACCCGCAGGACGAGCGGCTCACCGGTCGTCATGCCGCCTTCGGTGCCGCCCGACTGATTCGTACGCCGGTAGAACCCGCGGCCCGCTTCGTAGAAGATCTCATCGTGGGCGGCGGACCCCGGCAGCCGCGCCTCCTCGAACCCGCGGCCGATCTCGACCCCCTTCATGGCGTTGATCGAGACCATCGCCTGCGCGAGCCGGCCGTCGAGCCGCCGGTCCCAGTGGACGTAGGTGCCGAGCCCGACCGGCAGGCCGAGCGCGACCACCTCGAAGACGCCGCCGAGCGTATCGCCGCGGGCCTTCGCCTCATCGATGGCGGCGATCATGCGCCGCTCCGCCTCGGGGTCCGCGCAGCGCAGCGGCGAGGCCTCCGCGACCGCCGGAATCTCTTCCATACGGGCCGGCCGCCGCTCCGCGGCGATGCCGCCGAGCTCGACGACGTGGCTGAACAGCGTGATCCCAAACTGCGCGAGCAGGAGTCGCGCGACGGCTCCGGCCGCGACGCGCGAGACGGTCTCCCGCGCGCTCGACCGCTCGAGCACGCGGCGCACGTCGTCGAAATGGTACTTCAGCGCGCCGGCGAGGTCGGCGTGCCCGGGCCGCGGCTTGGTCAGCGGCGGCTCGTCCTTCCGCCAGTCCTTGTTCCCGATCGCCAGGCCGACCGGCGCGCCGATCGTCGTGCCGCTCATCACGCCGGCGTAGATCTCGGCGCGATCCTGTTCGATCTGCATGCGGCCGCCGCGGCCGTACCCGCGCTGGCGGCGCGCCAGCTGCTCGTTGATGGCATCCTCGGACACCGGCACGCCGGCCGGCATTCCCTCGACGACGACGAGAAGCCCGCGGCCGTGCGATTCACCCGACGTCAGAAACCGCAGCATCAGCCTACCGTCCCCCCACGCGGGCCGCCGGCATGTCGCCCGCAAGCCCGACCGCGCGCCGCATCGCTTCGGTGGGCGCCGGGCGCCCGGTCCAGAGCTCGAACGCGCGCGCCCCCTGATAGACCAGCATCGACCGTCCCTCGAGCGTCGGGCACCCCCGCGCGCGCGCGTCGCGCAGCAGCACGGTCTCGCGCGGCTCGTACACCATATCCATCACGAAGAGGCCGGGATGGAGCGCTTCCGCCGGCACCGGCGTCTCCGCGCGCTCCGCGCCGGATCCGACCGTCGTGGCCTGCACCAGCAGCGAGGCATCGCGCATTCGTGCGACCGCGGCGCCGTCGAGCGGCACCGCTTCCACGGCGCGGCGCGGGAACGCGCGCCGCACGTCGGCGACGAGCGACGCGGCGCGATCCCAGTTGCGGTTCGCGATAACAACGGACGCGGCCCCGCCGTCCACGAGCGCGAACGCCGCGGCGCGGGCGGCGCCGCCCGCGCCGACCACGACGGCCCGCGCACCGCCGACATCGACGCCGCCGTCGATGCGCAGCGCGTCGAGCAGCCCGCCGCCGTCGGTGTTGTACCCGACCAGGCGCTCTCCTTCGACGCGGATCGTGTTGACCGCCCCGATCGCGCGCGCCTCACCGGAGGTCTCGTCGAGGTAGGCGAGCGCGGCCTCCTTGTGCGGCACGGTCACGTTGGCCCCCGCGGCGCCGAGGGCCACGAGGCCGCGCAGCGCGTCGCCCAGCCGGGGGCGGCCGACGGGCAGCGCCACGTAACACCAGTTCAGGCCGGCCGCGGCGAACGCCGCGTTGTGCATGCGCGGGGACAGGCTGCGCCGCACCGCGTCCCCGATCAGACCGACGAGTATCGTCTCCGCGTCGATTTCCGTACGACCCTCCCGCGCACCGCCTGAGTGGCAGGCATCAATTATAGGCAACATCGGAGGAACGGCACAAGTCTGGCACCGGCCCCGGACAGGGGCGATCCGCCGGCCGCCGAATCAGTGTCCCACGGCAGTGTCCCCGCAGGAGGCCGGCATGCGGTACGAGGGCCAGGAGTCGTACGAGATCGCGGTGGCGGGCCTCCGCCGCCGGCTGCCGGTCGTGCCGATCAACGACTCGCTGTGGATCGCCGCGTTCGTGCTGTGGGGGGACGTCGAGCTCACGAACGCCTGCGCCCGACTGCTGGCGGACCGGCTGCGTCCGTTCTCGTTCGACTGCATCGTCTCGGTGGAGGCGAAGGCCCTCCCTCTTGTGCACATGGTGGCGACCTACCTGTCCGATGAACGGGCCGGCCGGTACTTCCCCTACGCCGTCTGCCGCAAGAGCGTCAAAGGCTACATGAAAGAGGTCCTGACCGTCCAGGTGAAATCCATCACCACCGCGGCGGTACAGACGCTCGTCCTGGACGGCGCCGACGCGCGCCGCGTGCGCGGAAAGCGCGTCGCCGTCGTCGACGACGTGGTCAGTACCGGCGGCAGCCTCCGCGCGGTCGACGAGCTGCTCGAACGGGCCGACGCCGATATCGTCGCGCGCGCCGCGGTCTTGCTCGAAGAGGGTGGCTATCAGGACCCGCACCTGATCCATCTCGGCACCCTGCCGATCTTTACGAAGTAGTGGCCGCCGGGACGCCGGCACGGCAGGAGGTCCCGCGCAAGACCGGGGACGGCGGCTTCCTCGCGCTGTACGGGAGCGGCGCGCTCGGCGCGAGCGTGCTGCTGCAGACGATCATCCTGTGGCTGGTCTACTACTACGCCCCGCCGGCCGGTCAGGGGCGCACGCTGCTCCCGCCCACGCTGGTCGGGTTCGCGCTGGCCGCGGGCCGCGTGGTGAACGCGGTAAGCAATCCCCCCGTGGCGTTCTGGAGCGACCGGAGCCGCGCGCGCTGGGGCCGCCGGCGGCCGTTCATCGTCCTCGGCGCGCCCGCGCTCGCGCTGGCGTTCGCCCTGCTGTGGACGCCGCCCCGGGCACCCCAGGAAATGGTGTTCGTGTACGTGACCGCGGGGCTGGCGTGCTTTTTCTTCCTGTTCTCTCTGGTGATGAACCCGTACGCGGCGATGCTCCCGGAGATCACTCCCGGCGGGCGCGGCCGGGCCACGGCCGCTTCGTGGCAGGCGGGCGCCTCCCTCGCCGGCGTCGGCGTCGCCATGATCGCGTCGCCGTGGCTGATCCAGCGGTGGGGCTTCGGCACAATGGGCGTGGTCCTCGCGGCGTTGGGGCTCGCCTGCCTGTGGATCGTCGGGACCGTCGGGCGGCCGGCCGCCGTGAACCCAGGGCCCGCGCCACGACGGGGCGCGTTCCTGCGCGAGGTGGGCGCGGTGCTGCGCCACCGCGGTTTCCGCGTCTACGTGGCCGCGCTCGCGCTGCTCTGGCTCGGGACCAGCATGGTGAACACGACGGTCGTGTACGTCGTGACCGTCTTGATGGGACTGCCGCGGGACCAGGTCGCGCTCGTGCTCGGGACCGCGTTCGTGTGCACCGTCGCCGCGCTCGCGCCGCTCGCGCGCCTGAGCCGCGCGCTCGGAACGACCCGGGCGCTGACGTGGACCCTCGCGGCCGCGACGACCGTCGTGCCGCTCATCGGGGCGATCGGCCTGCGCGGCCTGCCGTTTGGGCCGCCGGCGCAGGGGTACGCGGTGATCGTGCTCGCCGCCGCCCCGCTCGCCGGGCTGCTGGTGTTTCCCAACGTGCTGCTCGCGGACATCGCGGAGGCCGACGGCGTGGCGTCGGGCGAGGCCCGCGAGGCGATGTTCTACGCGGTGCAGGGTCTGGTGCTGAACGGCGCGACCGCGCTGGCCTCGGCGTTCCTCGGCGTGCTGCTGAGTCTGGGCGACAGCCCGGGACAAGCCCTGGGGCTGCGGCTCATTCCGGTCGTCGCCGCAGCGTGCACGCTGGCGGCGCTGCTGGTGTTTCTGCGGTATCCGCGCGCGGCAGCCCTGCCGGCGGCGGCACCTCCGGCCGCGTCTGGGCCTGCGGCGCGGGCCAAAGATGCGCCGCGTGCAGACCGTCGAGGTGCCCGGTCTCGTTGAAGGCGGCGACGCGCGGCGCGCCGGCGCGCCATTCGAGCACATTGATCGCGGCGTTGTCCTGCGCCATCCGTCCGTAGGACTCGAGCGGTGAGCCGAGCACGCTCAGGAGTATCGCCTTGTTCACGGCGCCGTGCGCCACGACCGCGACGCTTTCCCCTCGATGCGCGGCGGCGATCTCGCGCACCGCGGGCAGCACCCGCGCGTGAACGTCCGCGATCGTCTCGCCGCCTTCCGGCGCCACACGGAGCGGGTCCCGCCGGCGGGCCGCGAGGAGAACGGGATGGCGGGTCGCCACTTCGCCGATCGTCAGGCCTTCCCAGTTGCCGAGATTGATCTCCTTGATGGCGTCCACGGTGATGACGGGGAGGCCGTGCGGCGCCGCGATCGCCGACGCCGTGTCGAGCGCGCGGGACAGCGGACTGCTGTACACGGCCCGCAGCGGGACCTCCGCGAGTACCTGGGCCAGCCGCGCGGCCTGCGCGCGGCCGAGGTCCGAGAGCCGGCTATCGACCTGACCCTGCAGCCGTCCCTCGGCGTTCCAGCCGGTTTGACCGTGGCGGATCAGGAAGAGACGAGTCAGTGCGAGAGGCTTTCCCGCAGCGCCGCGGCCGTCGGCTCCGAGGCGAGGGAGGCTGGATCGTCCTCGGCGGGCGACAACGCGGCGGCTTCAGCGTCAGAGCGGCCGGCCGGGGAGCCCGCCACCCCGGCATCGCCGGACTCCTCCGAGGACGCGGAGACGGTCTCCACTTCGGGCGTTGCCGGCGTGCCCATCGCGGTCCCGTAGTCGATCTCCGCCGCCGGGGTCTCGAGCGACATCGACTCCGGCGACGGGAGGGCCGGGGTGATGGTATCGACGTGTTCCTGGACGGCGGTCCGGAATTCGTCGTGCGCGCCCTTCACCGCGCTCCGGAAATCGCGGATCGAGCGGCCGAGCGACGCGCCGAGCGACGCGAGCTTCGACGGCCCGAAGATCATGAGCGCGATCACGAACAAGATAAAGAGTTTCTCTGGATTGTCGAACATCGAACACCTCGAGCGCGCGGCGGGCTTCACGGCAATCGTGGCCGGCAGGCCGCGCGTTCCTGCCTTCAATTGTACCGTACGGCAGGCGGGGGCCGGAAGATCCTCCGGCAGCGCGCGGCCTGCCGTCCGGGATCTACCGCGCGGGTGGGCGGCCGGACACGGCGGTCTTCCGGGGCGTCCGGCGCGGGCGGGAGCGCGAGGTGGCCGGAGCGCGCGGCGAGATCGCGGCCATCGCCTTGCCGGCAGGCTGCGCCGGCAGCAACTCGGCGTCGCGGGCGTGCGGGGCGCGTCCGGTGGTCGCCGCCAGGTACTGCTGGTAGAAGCGCTCGACGGTCCGGCGGTTGATGCGGAACGTCGGCGTCCGGTGCGGCCGGATCGCGCCGCTGAAGGTGCGCGGGATGTGAAGGAGCTCGTGGATCAGGATGCGGTCTTGCTCGTCATCGGGCAGCCGGCTGAATTCCGGCTCGATGATCTCAACGACGTAGGCGGGGCCGATCTCGAGGACCTGCTGCCAGAGACTCGGCAGCCCCCAGATCCTAGCCCAGGCCTCGGAGGTCGAGCCGTATCCGCGCACGCAGAAGATCCGCGACGGATCGACGTGCGAAAATTGCAGCGCCCCCACGATGCGGCGCAGACGGTCGTGCGTCCGGCGGCAGAGCTCCCAGCGCATCGGCGGACGCTTACCCGCCCGCGACGCCCTCGCGGCGCGCGGGGGCGGGGGCCGCTTTGCGGCCGAGGTTGCGGATCAGCAGGATCTGGCCGCGGTGGTACCCGAGATGCTCGAGGTAGTGCAGCAGCGCCCAGTACTTGCTCGGCTGCTCCGGCGACGACAACCGTTTGGTCTTCGCAGGGACCGGCGCGGCGAGGTCCGCCGCGGTCACGCCGCTCAACACGCGCCGCGTCAGCGCCCGCGCCTCCTCGACGGCGCGCAGCACACCGGCGCGCGGCGGATTATCGTGGACGAACTCGGCGTCCCGGTTACGGTGCGCCGGCACGCCGCCGATCTGTTCACCGATCCACCACCGCTCGCTGCCGGCCAGATGGCGCAGCAGGATGGCGGCGGAATTGAACTCGGGGCCGGGGCACCATTGGAAGAGGTCGTCGTCGATCTCGCGGACGGCGGCGAGGAGCGAATTCCACACGTCATCGAGGTGTTCCTGAATTGCCGCGACACCGGCGTCCATCGCGTCGCACCTCCGGCGGTCGAAACACACCGCCGTCATGTCACTTCGCCGCGCCCGCCGCGTCCCCCCCTGCTGTACAAACTGCCCGGGCGGCGCGTCCCTCGCGCCGCCCGGGTGTCCACCTCCGCGCGGTCCGCCCCGCGTCTACGCGTCCGCCGTATCCTCGCGCATCACGATCGGCGCGATCGCCGATACGCGGTCGTTCGCGTCGAGCCGTTTGATCCGGACGCCCTGCGCCGCGCGCCCGTGCTTCGGAATCTCGTTGACGCTCAGCCGGCTGACGATGCCGCGCGCGGTGATAACGAGCAGCTCGTCGCCGTCGCGCACGGCGCGAACCGCGACCGCGGCTCCCGTCTTCGGCGTAAGGCGGATGTTCTTGACGCCGCCGCCGCCGCGCGTCTGCAACCGGTAGTCCTTAAGCGGCGTCCGCTTGCCGAGCCCCAATTCCGTCACGACGAGCAGGTCGTCCCCGCCGCCGCTCACGGCCATCCCGACGACGCGGTCCTCCTTGCCGAGACGCATGCCGCGCACGCCGTGGGCGCCGCGTCCCATCTCGCGGACGTCGGCCTCCTTGAAGCGAATCGCCTGGCCGCGCCGCGAGGCCAGCACGACTTCCTGCTTGCCGTCCGTGAGCCGCACGCCGATCAATTCGTCGCCCCGATCGAGCGTGATCGTCACGATGCCGGCCCGTTTCGCGTTCAGGAACTCCATGAGGCCGGTGCGCTTTACGTAGCCGCCCGCGGTGGCGAAGAAGAGATAGCCCGCGTCCTCGAACGACCGGATCGGAATGATCTCGGTCACCCGCTCGCCCTGGGCCAGGCTGATCAGGTTGATGACGTTGGTGCCCTTCGCCGTGCGGCCGGCCTCCGGTACGTCGTACGCCTTGACGCGGTAGACCTTGCCGCGGTTGGTGAAGAACAGCACGAACGCGTGGTTGGTCGTCACGGAGACGATCTCCACGTAGTCCTCTTCCTTCGTCTCCATGCCCATCACGCCGCGGCCGCCGCGGCTCTGCCGGCGGTAGGTGTCGAGCAGCAGGCGCTTGATGTAGCCCTGGTGCGTCAGCGTGATGACGACGTCGGCGTCGGGGATCAGGTCCTCTTCCTCGAGCTCCGACTCCTTGCCTTTGATCTGCGTCCGGCGCTCATCGCCGAACTTCGTCTTCGCCTCGGCGAGCTCGCCCTTGACGATCGCCATGAGCTTGCGGGGGCTCTTGAGGATGTCCTCGTAGCCGGCGATCGCCTTGATGAGCTCTTTGTACTCCTCGTCGATCTTCTCGCGCTCGAGCGCCGTCAGCCGCTGCAGGCGCATCTCGAGGATTGCGTCCGCCTGCAGCTCGCTGAGCTTGAACTGCTTCATGAGCCCGGCCCGCGCCGTGGGCACGTCCTTGGCCCTGCGGATCAGCGCGATCACCTCGTCGAGGAATTTGATCGCGATCTTGAGGCCTTCGAGAATGTGCGCGCGCGCCTTGGCCTTGCGCAGCTCGAACTCGGTCCGTTTCGTGACGACGGTCTTGCGGTGGTCGAGGTAGTGCGTGAGCATCTGCCGCAGGGTCAGCACCCGCGGGACGCCGTCGACCAGCGCGAGCATGATCGCCCCGAACGTCGTCTGCAGCTGTGTGTGCTTGAACAGCTGGTTTTGCAGAATTTGCGGGTTCACGTCGCGGCGCAGCTCGATCACGACCCGCATGCCGCGGCGGTCGCTCTCGTCGCGCAGGTCCGAGACGCCGCTGAGCTTCTTGTCCCGCACCAGCTGGGCGATCCGCTCGACGAGCGCCGCCTTGTTCACCATGTACGGCAGCTCCGTGACGATGATCGCGACCCGTCCGCCGCGCAGTTCTTCCATGTTCGTCTTGGCGCGGACGACCATGCTGCCGCGGCCCTCGAGGTAGGCCTGCTTGATGCCGTCGCGGCCCAGGATCTGGCCGCCGGTCGGGAAGTCGGGGCCCTTCACGATCTTGAGCAGCGCCTCGTCCGCGAGCTTCGGATCGTCGATCAGCGCCGTGAGCGCGTCGACCAGCTCGCCCAGGTTGTGCGGCGGGATGTTGGTCGCCATCCCGACGGCGATGCCGGCCGCGCCGTTCATGAGCAGACTGGGCACGCGGCTCGGCAGCACGACCGGCTGTTTCAGCGTCTGGTCGAAGTTGGGCTCAAACGGGACGGTCTCTTTGTCGATGTCGGCGAGCAGCTCCATCGCCATCCGCGAGAGGCGCGCCTCGGTGTAGCGCATCGCCCCCGGCGGATCCCCGTCGACGCTGCCGAAGTTGCCCTGGCCGTCGATCAGCGGATAGCGGAAGCTGAAGTCCTGCGCCATCCGCACGAGCGCGTCGTAGACCGGGATGTCGCCGTGCGGATGGTAGCGGCCCATCACGTCGCCCACAACGCGCGCGCACTTCTTGTAGGCCCGGTCGGGCGCAAGGCCCATCTCGGACGCGCCGAACAGAATGCGGCGCTGCACGGGTTTGAGCCCGTCGCGGACGTCGGGCAACGCCCGGCTGACGATGACGGACATCGCATAGTCGAGATACGAGGTCCGCATCTCTTTGGCGATCGGCTGGGTAATGATTTTCTCGTCGGTGGCCATGTGTCAGCGATCCTTGGAATTTAGATGTCGAGGTTGCGGACTTCTTTGGCGTACTTCTGGATGAACTGCCGGCGCGGCTCGACCTCGTCGCCCATCAGCGTCTTGAACAGCTCGTCGACGTTGCCGGAGCCGTTCATGTCGGCGTCGTCGAGCTCAACTTGAAGAAGGGTGCGAGTGGCCGGGTTCATCGTCGTCTCCCACAGTTGCTCGGGGTTCATCTCGGCGAGTCCCTTGTAGCGCTGCACCTCAAAGTTCGTCCCGCGCTTCGTGAGCTGCTTGGTCACCTCGTCCCGCTCGTCGTCGGAGTAGGCGTAGTGCCGCTCTTTGCCCGCGGAGATGAGGTACAGCGGCGGGTGCGCGAGATACACCTTGCCGTGGCGGATCATCTCCGGCATGTAGCGGTAGAGGAACGTGAGCAGCAGCGTGCGGATGTGCGCCCCGTCCACGTCGGCGTCGGCCATGAGGATCACCTTGTCGTACCGGCGCTTATCGAACGTGAACTCCTTGTCGATGCCGGTGCCGACCGCGGTGATGATCGCGCGGATCTCCTCGTGCCCGAGCATCTTGTCTTGGCGCGCCTTCTCGACGTTCAGGATCTTGCCCTGGATCGGCAGGATCGCCTGGAAGTGCCGGTCGCGGCCCGCCTTCGCGCTGCCCCCGGCCGACTCGCCCTCGACGACAAACAGCTCGCACTTCGTGGGATCCTTCTCCGCGCAGTCGGCGAGCTTGCCCGGCAGCGTGCTGATGTCGAGCGCGTTCTTGCGGCGGACGAGCTCGCGGGCCTGCCGCGCGGCCTCGCGCGCGCGGGCCGCCTGCACGGCCTTGGCCACGATCCGCTTCGCGTCGCCGGGGTGGGTCTCGAGGTACTCGGCAAGGGACTCCCCGACGATCGATTCGACGATACCCTTGACCTCGGGGTTGCCGAGCTTGGTTTTGGTCTGGCCCTCGAACTGCGGCTCCGGCAGCTTCACCGACAGCGCGGCGGTCAGGCCCTCCCGGACGTCGTCGCCCTGGATCGTGATCTCGCCGTTCTTGATCAGGCCCTGCCGGCGCGCGTAGTCGTTGATCGTGCGCGTCAGCGCCGAGCGGAACCCGACGAGGTGCGTGCCGCCCTCCGTCGTGTTGATCGTGTTGACGTACGTGTAAACGTGCTCAAGGTAGCCCGCGTTGTACTGGATCGCCGCCTCGACCTCGACGCCGTCGCGCGCGCCGCGGATGGCGATCGGCTTCCCGAGCCCGTCCTTGTTCTTGTTCTGCGCCGCCACCAGCTCGGTGATGCCGCCCTTGTGCAGAAACTCTTCGCGGCTGCCCGATCGCTCGTCGAGCAGCGTGAGGAGGAGCCCCGCGTTCAGGTAGGCCAGCTCGTCGAGCCGCTCGGCGAGGATTTTCGTCTCGTACTCGGTCTCGTCGAAGATCTCCGGATCGGCCTTGAACGTGACGGTCGTTCCGGTCCTGGCGGACTTTCCCGTGACGCGGAGCGGCGACACGCGGCGGCCGCGCTCGAACCGCTGCGTGTGGCGCTTCCCGTCGCGCTGGACCTCGACCTCGAGCCACTCGGAGAGCGCGTTGACGACCGACACCCCAACGCCGTGGAGGCCGCCCGAAATCTTGTAGCCACCGCCGCCGAACTTGCCGCCGGCGTGCAGCATCGTCATGACAACCTCGACGGCCGGCTTGCCGACTTTAGGGACGTTGTCGACGGGAATGCCGCGGCCGTCGTCGGCCACGGTGACGCTCGCGTCTTTCTGGATGACGACATCGATGCGTTTGGCGTATCCGGCAAGGGCCTCGTCGACGCTGTTGTCGACGACCTCGAACACCAAGTGGTGCAGGCCCCGACTGCCGGTGCTGCCGACGTACATGCCGGGACGGCGGCGGACCCCTTCCAGCCCCTCGAGCACTTGAATTTGCTGCGCATCGTACGTGCTGCGGTCCGTGCTCTGGTCCATGCGGCCTCTGCTCCTCCGAAGCGGCTGCGTTCCGTCCCCACCAAACGGGACGTGGCACGTGCGCCACGCCCCCTCAGGAAGGCTCTTCCTAGGAAAAGTTTCTACTATTTATAGTATCGGAAAAATGGCCAAGGGTCAATTGGCTGAAAGTGGCGTCACACCTAGGTTCTAGCCATCGTCCTGCGGCCGCGGCGAGTCTTCGAGCGTTCAGCCCTCCGGCCGCCCAAGTTCGACCCCCGCATTGGTAACCCGGCGGACGAGGGTCGCGGGGGAAATGGCCGATTCGTAGACTCCTTGCGCCGTCACCACAACCGCCTTACGGTCCTGCGGCGGCACCTCAACCCGCATCCGCCCCTGGGCTCTGGCACGTTCAATGAATCGTTCGTTGTCTGGACTTCCCGCGATCATGCGGGCGTCGAAGATGCCCACGATGTCTGGGATCAGCAGCACCACGTCACCGCCGATGTGGACGTACACCGTTCAGCTCCGCCGCCGGCCGGCGGGCCCGCCGTGCTCGCCGTCAACCTCGCCGCCGCCGGTATCCGATCCTCCCAGCGGCCGCATCGTCAAATGGATCTCCGTAATGACGCCGCCGCCGGCCCTGGCATTCAGCACCTCGATCAACGATGCCCGCTGCATGCCCAATTCGTAATAGACCGCGGGGTGGTCCACGGCGACCACAAGCGTCTGCCCGCGGACGCCCACTGCGCGCGCGTGCCGGGCGCGGGCCTCCCCGATCACCTCGGGCCACGCGTCCAGCACACCCCCCTGGCGGGCGCGGCGCGGCCCCACCAGGCTGGACAGCGCGTCGCTCAGCAGCTCCTTAAGCGTATACATCGGTGCCGGCCGCGATGGCGCCGCCCCGGACGACGAACGCCTGCAGCGGAACCCCGGCCGCGGGCGGCGGGACCGTGTGCGTCAGCAGCACCTGCGGCCCCTCGACCTCCCGCAGCAGCAGGACCTGCCGCGACGGATCGAGATCGGCGAGCACGTCGTCCAGCAGGAGAATCGGCCACGTCCCGAGTTCGTCCCGCAGCAACTCCGCCTCGCCGAGCCGCAGACTGAGCGCGGCGGTGTGCTGCTGGCCCCGGGAGCCAAAAATCCGAAGATCGACACCGTTCACGGTGATCCGGAGGTCGTCCCGGTGGGGTCCGACGAGACTGGTCCGCCGCCGGAGCTCCTCGCCGCGGTGCCTCGCGAGCGCCCGCGCGAGCGCATCGGCGTCGGATGCGGCCGTGCCGCCTGGATCGTCCGCGGTGCACGCGTACGCGACGTTGAGCTGCTCTGAGCCCTCCGCGATGCGCGCGTGCCGCTTCGCGGCCCGCGCCGCGAGCGCCCGCACGAACACGCGCCGGCGCTCGACCAGCGTCGCCCCCAGGGCGACCAACTGCTCGTCCCACGGCTCGAGCGCCGGCCCGCCGGCGCCCTCGACCAGCAAACGGTTGCGCTGACGCACAACCCGCAGGTACCGCACGAGCGAGAAATAATACGATGGACTCGCTTGGCTCAACGCCGCGTCCAGCACGCGGCGCCTCGCCCCCGCGGCGCCGCGAATGACATCCCCGTCGAGCGGACCGGCCAGCACGACGGCCATCCGCCCGAGCAGCTGTCCCCGCTGCACGACGACACCGTTGACCTTCATCCGTTTCTCGCCGCTCGCGCGGTCGATCGCGACCTCCAAAACATCGGCACGGGGATCACGAATCTCGGCCCGAACGTACGCGCGATCCTGATCAAACCGCACAAGCTCGACGTCGGCTGAAGCCCTCGGGCTCCGGCCCAACGCCGCGGTGTAAATACTCTCGAGCAGATTGCTCTTGCCCTGCGCATTCGACCCGACCAGCACCGTGAGCCCGATCCCGAACGCGAGGTCGGCGGCGGCGTAATTACGAAAGTCCCGCAGCCGGAGGTCAGCAAGCCACAACGACGTACTCCCTTCCCTCCACGGCGACGCGGTCGCCGGGGGCGAGCTGACGCCCACGCCGGCGCTCGACGGCGCCGTTCACCCGCACGGCACCCGTCTGCACCATCTGCTTGGCGCGGCCGCCGGTTTCGGCGGCTCCCGCCCATTTCAAGAAATCACCAAGGGTAATCCGAGCGGTTTCGATCGCCACCCCACGCGTTCGAAAGTTCTGCTTACGAGTAGACCCGAACAGGCGCGAGGACGTAGACATAGTCTGAAGTGTCGGTGGGATGCAGCGCACCAGGGCTGAGCGGACCGGTAAGGTCGAAATACACGTCCGGCGCGTCGATATTGGACAGCGCGTCCATGAGGAATTTTGCGTTGAACGCCACGGGGATCGCGTCGCCCTCGACGCGCACCTCGATGTCTTCCTGCGCCTTGCCGACGTCCGGGGTATTGGAGGAAATCGTCAACGTCCCCTCGGACGCGCTGAGCCGAACGACGTTGGCGGAGTCCTTGGCGGTGATGCTGGCGCGCCGGACGCCTCGAAGCAGCCGCTCGGTCCCGACCGTGATCCGCTGCTTGAACTCCTTGGGGATCACCTGTTCGTAGTTTGGAAATTGCCCGGCGATCAACCGCGAAACAAACCGCGTCCCGGGAAGGGAGAAGATCAACTGGTTGTCGTGCGAGGCGACGGAGACCTCGCCGTCCACGGATCCCAGGACGCGGACAAGCTCGGCCATCGTCTTGCTTGGGACGATGGCGGTCACTTTGCCCCGGCCGCCACTCATCTTGGCCCGCCGGACTGCCAGCCGCCCACCGTCGGTGGCGACCAAATGACCCTGTTCGCCTTCGACAACAAGGTAGACGCCGGTCAAAAAAGGGCGGGTTTCATCCGTCGACACCGCAAAGCTGGTTTGCCGGATCATCGTCCGAAGAAGCCCGGCATCGAACGTGACCACAACGTTACCTTCTCCGGACGGCATCAGCGGAAAATCTGTCGCCGGCAGTCCTAAGATCTCAAATCGCACGTTTTCCGAGGTAATAACGGCCTTCGACTCACCTTCGGCAACAACGATTTCGACGGGCGCCTCCGGCAGGTTCGTCACAATATCCGTCAAGATACGGGCGGGAAGGGTGACGGCGCCGCCTTCGGTTACAGTTCCAGCAACGTAGGCTTCAATACCGAGTTCGAGATCCGTTGCGGCCAGCTTGGCCCCATTCTTGGTCGTTTCGACGAGAACGTTGCCCAAAATCGGCATACTGGCCCTGGGAGAGATAGCCCGGCCAACGGTTTGCACCGCTCTCAACAGATGATCGTGAGAGCACTTGAGGTGCATTCCTTTATACTCCTCCTAGTAGAAGTTTTCTATATAAAGATTCGTCGTAGTAGTAGTAGAACCTGTGGATTGTGTGAATATCAGCAGAGAAGCGCACGGGATGGCGATTTCGCCCTGTGGATAACCGGTCTGACGCGATTACCTGGTCTGGCGGGGTTATCCCGGTCATCCCCCAACCGGAGAATTCGGACGCGAGGCGGTTCCAATCGTGCACATACTATCCCCTGGCTCCTGGGCGTTCGGTCCGGAAGCTTTCCACAAGACTTTCGACGCCGGCGTTGAGATGGGCATCCTCCTGGAGCGCACGTTTCACCCGGTCGCACGCGTGCATGACGGTCGTATGATCCCGGCCGCCGAACTCCTCACCGATACGCGGCAGCGAGGCATCGGTGATCTCGCGGCACAGATACATGGCAACCTGACGGGGAAAGGCCACACCCTTGGTCCGCCGTTTGGCTTTCATTTCCTCGATTCGAATGCCGAAGAATTCCGCGACGGCCCGTTGGATCGCCGGAATCGTTACCGGACGCACCCGCGCCTGCGGAAGAAGCTCTTTGAGCACTTCCGCGGCGACATCGACAGAGATGGCCGTCCGCGCCATCTCGGCGTGGGCCCGAAGCCGGCTCAACGCCCCTTCGAGTTCGCGGATGTTGGAGGAGATGCGCTGCGCGATGTACTGGGCCACCTCGTCGGGGACGACGATGCGATCCTTTTCCGCCTTCTTTCGGAGGATGGCCACGCGGGTTTCGTAGTCGGGCGGCTGGATGTCGGCGATGAGACCCCATTCAAATCGCGAGCGCAGCCGGTCTTCTAGCGTCGGGATCTCGCGGGGCGCACGATCGCTGCTGATGATGAGCTGCCGGCTCGTTTCGTGCAGGGTGTTGAAGGTATGAAAGAACTCTTCCTGCGTGCGCTCCTTCCCGGCCAGAAACTGGATGTCGTCGATGGCGAGTACGTCGACGTTCCGGTAGCGGTGACGGAATTCTACCATTTTGTCGTCGCGGATCGCGTTGATGAGGTCGTTCGTGAAGCGCTCCGAGGAGACGTACATCACGCGCGCCGCCGGCGAGTGGCTCAGGACGTAGTGTCCGATGGCCTGGAGCAGGTGGGTCTTGCCCAGTCCGACCCCGCCGTAGATGAACAGCGGATTGTAGGCGCGGGCCGGGGTTTCCGCGACCGCTTGCGCGGCCGCGTGCGCGAACCGGTTGCCGGCGCCGACGACGAAGGTATCGAACGTGTATTTGCCGGTATGGTAGCGCATGTCGCCCGAGGCCCCAGGTGCCGCCGCCTCGGGACGCGTGAACGCCTGTGCGGGCGGTGCCTGGCGCGAACCGTGACCGTTCGGGTCGCCGTCGGTCACGACGAACCGGACGTCCACTCCGCGCGTCAGCACCTCGCGTAGCGTCTCCGCGATCAGGCCGCGGTACCGTCCTTCCAGCCATTCTTTCGCGAACGCGCTCGGAACGGAAAACACAAAGACATCCTGCTCGAGCGCCAGCGGCTGCATCGCCTTGAGAAACGCCTCGAAGCTCGGCTTGCTGAGCTGGCTCTCGATGCGGGCTAGGGCTTCCTGCCACACCTGGCCGGCTTTGATTTCATTTTCGCCGACGGCGTGTCCGCCGGCAGTGATGCTCTGTACGTCCATGCGGTGCGTCCTCCCGTACGGCCGATGCCGCAGTCCGATCTAGTCTTTGAAGACGGTGCCGAGAAACGCGATGCCCTCTTCCGTCAGCGTCCGCTTGCCGGGGTCGGCCGCGCCGACCGCCAAGAGGCGCATGTGCTGCAGCGACGACAGCTCCCGGAACGCGGTGCTGTGACTCATCCCGAGTTCCTTGGCGATGGTCGACGGACCGGCCGCGCCGATCTCTGCGATCAGGAGCAGGATCTTCTTCGGCCGGTCGGAGAGCCGCGGCGCGGCGGGCTGCGCACCCGCCGGCGCCGCGGCCGCGAGCCGCGGTGAGGCCACCGCCTCGGGCGCGGCACCCGCCGGCGGGCCGACGTGAAGCGTCACGACCGTGCCGCCCTTGAGGTTGTCGTCGATCGTGATCGCGCCGCCGAGGAATGCCAGCTGCTCCTTTGCGACCGGCAGTCCGGATCCGACCCCCTTGATGAAGCGGCGCATCTCGCGCGTGGCCGTCGTGTAACCGGGCTCGAACGCATGTGCCCGCACATTTTCAGGAATGCCCGGTCCCTGGTCCGAGATCCGGATCATGTTCCCGTCACCCATGATCGTGACGACCGCATCCTTGAAGTAAGCGTGGATCAAGTTTTCGATGATCTCCTTGATGACCACAAAGGGGATGCGGCCGCCCCGCTCCCGCGCGTAGCTGTGCGTTCGTGCGGACAATTCGCCGATGAGCTGGTTGAAGTCATCAGATGAGAGGGTGACGACCTGCGGCGGTGCGAGCGGCGAATCGTAGATCGCTACTCGAACTTCGGGCGCCTGCGCCTCGTTCGCCGTCTCATCTCCCCGTTGAGACACGAGCCGCAGGAAGAAGTCCTGCATCTATGCGACTCCTCCGCGTGCGCATGAAAAAATTGGCCGCACGCGGATGCCCTCCTTTTGTTTGCGCACACGTCGCGCACTTTTCGAGTATGCCGCTGACATGCCGTGGTGCGGTCAACTCTGTGGAGAGATGAGCGCAGTCTTTTCAGCGATCACGCGCGGCCCTCGTCGCGCATGCGGGTGTGCAGGTTGTGTACTGCGCGGATAACAGCGGGTGAACCACCTTATCCACAGGTGTGGAAAAGATTGTGGATAATTGAACCGGACTCCTGCCGGTCTGCCGCAGAAAGCGGCAAGTTGCTGAGAATTCGGCCGGAGACGCGCCGAGTTGTGTTATGGGACTGTAAAAGTGTGGATAAGTGTGCCCGCCGTCCACAAGATACCACCACCTCGATGAAATTCGCCGCCGATGGCCTTCCCAAAGTCGGGTTTCGTGGACGCCCCAAGGACCGTGTGCTATAGTCATTTGGTCGCTTCTTGGAGGAGTGCCGTCGTGAAGCGCACGTTTCAACCGAATCGCAGACGCCGCGCCCGGACGCATGGGTTCCGGGCCAGGATGCGCACGCCCGGAGGCCGGAACGTGCTGCGCCGCCGCCGCCAACGCGGCCGGCGTCGTCTCTCGCCCGCGTAGCGGCAGAGGTGGCGGGCCCGGGTCGATGGCGGGCGGCGGGCGGCTCGTCTCGCGGGCGGACTTCTCCCGAGTGTACCGTGAGGGCCGTCGCTACGCCGGACAGGCCCTGGCGCTCTACGTGCGCCCGACACCGTTTGGCCGGCGGGTGGGCGTAACGGCCGGCCGGGGCCTCGGGGGGGCGGTGGTCCGGAACCGCGCCAAACGGAGGCTGCGCGAGGCCTACCGCCGGATCGAGCCGCGGCTTTGCGAGACGGGCGACATCGTCGTGGTGGCGCGCGCCGGGGCGGCCGAGGCCGGGTTTACCGAGATCATGCGAGAGATGGAAGCATTGTGCGCCGCGGGGCGGCTGTTGTGCCGGGCCGCGACGTAGGGCGCGCGATCGGGGTCGGCGCGATCCGCTGGTATCAGCGCTGGATCTCGCCTTTCCTGCCCCCGTCCTGCCGCTTCACGCCCTCGTGCTCAGAGTACGCCGCGGAGACGGTCGAGCGGTACGGGCTTCTGTCCGGCGGCTGGCTTGCCGTGCGCCGGGTCCTGCGCTGCCACCCGTTGCATCCCGGCGGCTACGATCCCGTCCCACCCCCCGAGGGGACTAGCCGGCGAGATGCGCCGGCGTCGGAGCAGCGCGCCGAACCAGGGAGGCCAGAGGTTGCCTAGTTTCCATAACCCATTTGTGCCCTGGCTCGCCGGCGCGCTCCAGGTCCTCTACGGCCTGACCCACGACTACACGCTGTCCGTCATTCTGCTGACGCTCATCGTCAAAGCGGTCATCCACCCGCTCACCCGCGTCCAGCTGCGGTCCATGAAGGCGATGCAGGTCCTGACGCCGCACATGGCAGAGCTGCGCCGGAAGCACAAGGACGATCCCAAGACGCTGAACCAAGAGATGATGGCGCTGTACCGCGCCCACAGCGTCAATCCGATGATGGGCTGCCTGCCGATGGTCGTCCAGTTGCCGGTGTTGTGGGGCCTCTTCGCGTTGTTGTCGAACAGCAAGCTCTTTGGAAACGCCACCGTGATCGGGCTGCCGTGGCTCGGCATGGCCGAACGGCCGATGGGCCGCGTGCTCCAGGCGTTGCCGAACCATCCCGTCTTCCTGCTCGCGCTCATCTTTCCCGTCCTGGTCGGGCTGACGACCTGGTATCAGCAGAAGATGAGCATGACCGACCCGGCGCAGGCCAAGATGTTCGTGTTTATGCCGATCATGTTCGGGTACTTCGCGCTCAACTACGCCGCGGGGCTCTCCATTTATTGGATTGTGTCCACGACCGCCTACATCGGCGAATACTTCCTCGTGGTGGGCCGGCCGCATCCGATGGTGAGCGCGCCGCCGAAATCTCAGGCAATCGCCCAGTCCCGCGCCGCGGCGGCGCTGGCGGACTCACCGCCGGCCGCCGTGAAACCACAGCCGGCACAGGCGGGCGGGAAATCCGCGAACCGCCGCGGCCGCAGACCGAGAAACCAAAAGGGGGCGAAGCAGGCGTGAACTCGGCAGAAGGCGCCGGGCGCACGGTCGAAGAGGCGATCCGCAGCGCGCTGCGCACGCTCGGCGCGAAGCGCGAGGATGTGGACCTCCTGGTTCTGGACGAAGGCAGCCGGGGCGTGCTCGGCCTCGGCTCGCGCGAGGCGCGGGTGCGCGTTACGCTCCTGTCGGCGATCGAGGCCGGTGAGGCCGAGGAGGCCGTGGCCGCCGCGCCGGAACCCGCCCCCGTGTCACAGCCTGAGGCGGCCGACGATCCGGTGGCAGTCGCCCGTGGCGTCACCGCGTCGCTCCTCGACGCGATGGGCATGGGCGCGTCGGTGACGGCGCGCGACGAGGACGGCGGCGTCTCCGTTATCGTCACCGGCCCGCAGCTCGCGCCGCTGATCGGGCGGCATGGTCAGACGCTCGAGGCGCTAGACCTTCTCGTGAACCTCATGACCACACGCCGGGTCGGCCACCGCGTGCAGGTCGCCGTCGACGCGGAGCGCTATCGCGAGCGCCGGCGGGAGACGCTGTCGGCCCTTACCCGCCGCGTCGTGAGCCGCGTGCGGCGCAGCGGCGAGCCGGCGCCGCTCGATCCGATGCCCGCCTCGGAGCGGCGCTTCATCCACACCATGCTCGCCCAAGACCCGGACGTCATGACGTACAGCGAAGGCGACGGCGCCGACCGGCATATCGTCATCGCGGCGCGGGGTACGATGCCCGAGGCCGCGTCCCGCTGCGGCGAGGCCGCGGCGGACGACGATCTTCCAGAAGACACCGACGCGTAAGTAACCGCGTGGCGCCGCACAGGCCGCGGTCCGCACCGCCGCGCGCGTCCGGCGTGACGGTGGCCTCGACCGCGGCCGCGCTCGGGCTGGCGCTCTCCCGTGATCAGCGCCTGCGCCTCGAACGCTACCTCGCGCTCGTAGAAGAATGGCGCCCCCGTGTGCAGCTCACCGGCGCGGGCGCCGCGGAAACCGCGTCGGTCCTGATCGCCGGGGCACTGTGCCTGCTGCCGTTCGTGCCAGACGCGGGCCGCTTGGTGGATCTCGGGAGCGGCGCGGGCGTGCCGGGCATTCCGCTCGCCGTGATGCGGCCGCGCCTTCACATCGTGCTCGCCGACGCCGCGCGGAAGAAGGCGGCGTTTCTCGAGATCGCCGCGCGCGATCTCGCGCTCGACAACGTCGACGTCGCGCAGGCGCGCGCCGAGGATCTCGGCCGCGATCCGGCGCATCGCGGCCGCTACGACACGGTGACCGCGCGGGCGCTCGCGCCGGCGCGGGTGACCGTGGAGTATGCGCTGCCGCTGCTGAGGCTCGGCGGCGAGGCG